>CAYSIV010000079.1:0-20363 GCA_964431175.1 uncultured Anaerolineales bacterium | reverse complement strand
TTAGGTTGCCGTTTGGGAAGGGGTCAATCCTTTCCCCTAATTATTGAGAAGATACTTCTCCCGTCTAAAATGAGCCTTCCCTGCTCATCCTGGGTGCACTGGACGCTGGGGATTCTGCGGCACGCTTCGCGTCAAACATTTTTCTGGCTTCGTGTTTTTTCTGCTCCCGAACATTATCCACGCCCGCCCCAGCGCCAGTAACGCATACCGTTGGGCGGCGTCAGGCTTCCAAAGTCTTGGAGACTTTGGAAGTCGTTATTTTAGGCAAGGCGGGCTTGTCTTCTTCTCCAATACCAGACCATCACCACTGCCGCCAGCAAACACAAGATAAACAGGGCGGCGAACGTCGCCTGAATGCCCACCGACGAGGCGGTGCTGATCGGATCGCGCGGATGAAGCACGAGCGGCGAGAGGCGCATGGAGACCAATGCAATCACAGCGGTCAAGGCCATGACTAATCCGCGCAGGCGCGGCCAGGGCAACCATTGCCCGGCTATTTGCGCTATGAGGAAAGCGGCAAGTACCCGCATCGAAATTTGCGTACGCGGCTCGTCAAGGAAGATGCCGTTCCAGTTCACGATTTGCGCGGCGAAGCTGGCAACCAGCGAAGCCAGCATAAAACCCAACGTCACCCAGCCGACGACGTTCAGCCAGTCGTCAAGGGTTTTGTGATTCCAAAGCGCAATCGCCAAACCGAGTATGCTGGCGGCCAGCAACCCAACCATCCCCGTCCAGATCAGGGCGGCGTGAACATACACGGGCCTGATTCCGTCGCCCATGGCAGCTTCAGCTGGCGCAAGCCAGACAACGGCGGAGGCGATCAGAGCCAGGGCGAGCAACACCCCGGCTATTCCTGCGGTTGAAGTCAATCGTCGAATCACGGTTTGGCCGGCCCCGCTAAAAACTCAGCCACTTGCTCCACATGCCGGGCCAGCGCGTCGAGGCGATATCGCACCCCAAGATCATATTTGCCCGGCCCGGTTCGAGCCGCCGCTTGCAATGCTTCTACAGCGGCCTGAGTCTTTTGCATGGCCGCTCTCAACAGCGAATCGGCATCACGCGGCAACGGTTGAGGTTGCGGCGGCGTCGGTTGCGGGCCGGGCGGCGGCGCAGGTGGCGGCTCGGGAATGGGTCGGTAGGGAACAAAAGCCAGGGGATCAGGCGCGGTTTCTTTCTTCGCCTTTGGAGCGCGTAATGCTTTGGCTCGCAACTTCGGCGCGTCACCACGATTCAGAATTCGGTCAGTCACATCCGGGCCGCCGGAAGACGGTGTCACCGGCACTTTGGCTGTTTTCAACGAGGCGCGTTTCATCACTCAATCTCCCTGGCCAGAGAGCGGTAGCCTTGCGCGCCGGGGCTGTCGGGTGCGTACGCCAAAATGCTCTGCCCGGTCAGCGGCGCTTCCTTGAGCCGCACGTTGGCATGAATGATCGTTTCGAACACGGGGACGTTTTGCCCGAAGGACTCGCGCGTCGCTTCCACCACTTCACGGGCATGCAGGGTTCGCAGGTCGGCCATCGTCAGCAGAATGCCGCGCACGGCCAGCGCCGTGTTAGCCCGCTTCTGAATCTTGCCAATGGTCTTGAGGAGCAAATCCACCCCTCTGAGAGCCAGATAATCGGCCTGAAGCGGGATGACGACTTCGTTCGCCGCCGCCAGGGCGTTGGTGGTCAGGATACCGAGCGAGGGTGGGCAATCGACGAGGATGTAATCGTAGCTGTCGGCCAGCTCTTTCAGCGAGTCGCGCAAAGCGTAAACGCCCAGCGGCTCGCGGGCGAGGTCGAGTTCGGCTTGCGAGAGTTCAATGTTAGCCGGGATTAGATCGAGGCCGGCTTCAGTGCGTTGGAGCGAATCTGCAAATGAGGCCTCGTCGCCCTTCACCGTTGCCATCATCATCTGGTAGATGGTGCTGGTGAGGATGTCGGCATCGAGTCCCAGGGCTAAGGTGAGTGAAGCCTGCGGATCGAGATCAACCAACAGCACCCGCCGCCCGCGTTCGGCCAGCGACGCGCCCAGGTTGATGGTGGTGGTCGTCTTGCCAACCCCGCCCTTTTGGTTTGCAATGGCAATGATTCGCATACAGGTCAATCGGCCAACACCCCAAACGCCTCAACCGCCCGGGCCACTGCCGGCAGGAGCACTTGTGGGAACAAGCCAACAAGAATGATCGCGCCCACCCCCAGGGCCAGAAAGACCATCGCCACCTGCCCTTCTTGCGGCCCAAGTCTCGGTTCATCGGCTTGAGTTGCCGGTCGACGGAACAACGCCGCCAGACCGCGCACATAAGCCAGGGCCACACTGCCGCTGGCGACCAACAGGATGAGGGCCTGCCCAAGATCGCCGATCGCAAGCTGTCGGTAGAGCGCCCAGCGGGCAGCGAAGCCGGCCGTGAGGGGAAAGCCCGCCAGCGAGAGCCCGCCCAGCACCACCGCCACCGCCGCAAACGGTTTTTGCCACGCCTGCCCGGCCAGGTCGTCAAAGTCGCTGGTGTTGCGTTTAGGCGCATCCACGTTCAGCCAGCTCAGGCCTAGGCCCCACACCGCCAGCCCAATGCCGCGCACCGCCAGAATTGCCAGGGCAATTTGCAATCCCTCGGCGCTGTTTGAGCCAACAGCCAACAGGGACGCGCCAATATCGGTGATTACGGCGTAGCCCATTAGCCGCCCAAACCGGCGTTGGGCAAATGCAAATGCGCCGCCGGCGATCACCATCGCCGTGCCGCCCAACCTTAGCAAAGCGAACTCGGCCGCGTTGCCTCGCAACCAGTCGTACTGGTTGAAAAACTTGAGCATGAAGAACATCACCGCCGCCTGCACCACGGTGAACACAAACGCGGCTGAGAATGGCGAGGCTTCATCAGCGATGGTTGGTATCCACGAATGGAACGGCACAACGGCCAACAAGATCAACAAACCAATGTCGAGCAGGATGGTGGCATGGGTGAGCAAAGTTGGGTCATCCGGGCTGGTGGCGACACCTTCCAACTGCCAACCGGCCAACAAAATAAACGGCACGCCCAACGTGACGAATACTAATAGCCGCAATGCGCCTCGGGTGGCCGGATGATCGTCGTCGGCCAGAATCAGCGCCGCCAGGGCGGCAATCATTTCAAGGAACAGCGCCGCGAACAAAAACGGTTTGACAAAGATGGTGGCCGCCAACAGCGACAACACCACCGGCCCCACCGTCAACAAGGAGCGCGGCGCTTTCGTCGCTCCGGCCCCGGCGAAAAAAAGTATCGAAGACAGGTAGATGAAGGCCAGCGCCGGCCGGTCGCTGTCGGCAAAGATGAATTGCCGCCCCAACACAGCCCAGGTCGAGTCGAACTTGATGTCGCGCCCGGCAAACACGGCGGTCTGATCAAGCGGAATTTGCAGAGCCAGCAAACCAAACACCGCCGCTGTCAGCGCGGCCAGTATCGCCCGCGCCCAGGGCCAGCGCCGCAAGAAATAAATCGGCACGGACATGATGACCGGCCCGGCCAGCATAAACAGGGGCACGATCATTTAGCCGCGCTCCGATCCGGCACGGTGCGAACGATGGCCAGGTAACACGCGCCCAGGGCCACCGCAAAGTCCATTGCCGCCAGCAGGGCCGTCACTGCCAGCGCCGGTTCCACCGCCGCGTAATACAGCTCAAAGCCGGTCAGCACCGTAACCAGAAACATCCCGGCCTTGAGCGGCTCTTCAGTCAGGCCCAGGCCGAGCAAGCCGAGAGTCAACAAACCAATGGTGGCCGTCGCCACGTCGGGTGACACTTCGCGCAGAGTCAATTCGGGTAAGAGAGATGCTTGCCAGGCGATGGCGGCCACCATCAACGCGGCCACGATGCGAAACGGCAAGCCGGTGGGAACAATGGAACGCGATAAACTTCCCGAAGGTTCACCCTCTGCGCTTTGTTCCGGGGCGCTTCGCAAACCTTCGGGAAGTTTGTTGGCCGATTTTCTCTGCGCGATCTGCCGCGCGGTCACAAACAATTGAAGGCAAATCAACAACCCGACCACGACTTTGACTCCGGCGATCTGCGGCGGGAGTACGCGCGAAAATAACAGCCCGGCAAAAATGGTCTGGCAGGCCAATGCAAATACCGAAATGCGCCAATCCAAAAACACCACCAACAACCCGGCCGTGGCGAGCACGCCCACTGCCGAAGGTGTGGCAGTCAGAAAAGAAAGTTGAGCTAAAAGTTCAGCGAAAGTAGGCATTATCTTCCTCTAAACAGCAGCCAAATCAGCAGAGCAGCCACAATCGTCCACAGCACTCCGCCCTCACCTTCAATGACCGCCGCAACCGTTCGCAAAGAGCGGCCAAGGAAGCGATAGACATCCCAGAAGACGATATAGAGCCAGACAAGGCGAGCGGCTGAGGTGACGGCAGTGAACGTCGTATCGGCGCCGGCGCGGATGACGTTCTCGAATTGCCACAACCCCACGCCACCGATGACAGCCACCAGCACCGCGCCCAGCCCGGCCATGTTTTCAGGCGAAAGCAGAGATGGCAAAGTCTCATTCACGGCATTGCCAATCACGGCCACCGTCACCCCGAAGATGATGGCGAACAACAGCGGCAACACCAACCCGAAGAGATAAGCCACCCCCACCAGCGGTTCTTCTTTGGGAATCGGGTCGCCCGGCCAGAAGGCAAGGCGAATATACGAAGCCGCGAGCAAGAGTTGGCCGATGAGGCAAGCCGCCAATAAAATCCACGAGCCAGACTCGGCCAGGCCGCGATAGAGCGTTGACATGGCGACGAAGCCCACGGTCAGCGGCAGTCCGGCCAACACCAATGCTCCCACCAGGGAGGCGGCTGCCCACCCCTGTTCCGAGGCGTTGTAGCCATTGTGCAGGAACATCGCCGCGCCGCCAAGCACCAGCGCCAATCCCAGCGCCAACACGCCCCCGGCCGCCGTCGGCCCGCCCCACATGGCCGCCAGAACGGCCAGACTCGATTGAGCCAGCACCAGGTAACTCAGCCCCTGGCGCGGGTCGGCCGAATCCCACCATTGCGCCGCGCCCACCAGCACCCCCATCACTGCCGCCACGCTCAACCACGGCCTGAGAGGCAAGTCGGGCGAGAGCAACATCACGTGGGCCAGCACATTGAGGGCCACCGCCGCCGGGGCCAGCTTGAGCAGGGTGCCCAGCCCTTGCCCGCTTCGCGTATTGGCTTCGAGCGACAGGCCAAGATGAAACGGAAATACGCCCAGCCGGAGGACGACCGCGCTGAACAACAACAGCACGCCGCGTTCGGTGAGAGGCGAGGCGCCGAGCAAGAACGCCTCCTGCCCGCTGTTGAGGGTGTCGAGGGCGGCGGCCACCACCATAAACGTTGCCGCTGAGTTCAGACCCAGGCTAAGGACCGCTTGCGTCTCAAGCCCTTCGCCTTGCGCCAGCAAAATCAAAATGGCAAAGTAGAGAATGTCGAGCGCCGCCCAGGTGATGGCAAAGGTGATCAGGTTTTGGGCCTGAATAGCGGCCAGAGTCGCCGCGGTGAGAAGCAGGCCAGCCGTGCGCGCCCCCAGCCGCGCCCCGCCGGAACGTGAGAGGCTGGTGAGGAAGGCCGCCAACGCCGCCAGCAGAACTGCCGCCGAGAACAGCCAACTCACCCGATCCACTCGCAACATCAAACCGGTGCGGAACAACTCGCCCGGCGCCCAGGCCGACACTGTGGCTTCAGCCGGGAGCCGCAAGCCCATGGCCAGCGTTACCAACAGAGCCAGCAAGGTAAAGGCCATGGGTAGGACGTGGGCCAGCCCGCGAAACCGTTGCGGCACAAAAACGCCAGCCGCAGTAAGGATAGCGCCAGCCAACACCACCAATATTGGAATGAGAGGGCTCATAGATGGCAAGATTGTAACACGGTTGAAAATGGAGGTATGGAGATTAGAAGTTGGACGCTTCGCGTAGAGATTGGGATTTATAATTCTCTTCGTGCCTGCCTTGCTTTCGTTAGTCTCCGACCTCTTTTTCTCGGTGCAGATTCAAAATGCGGCCCGGTCTCTAGGCTGGGAGTGGGTGAACGTGGAGACCGCCGATCAGATTCCGGTTCAGCCGCCGCTGGCCCCCCGCCCTGGTTCGCCCGTCGCCACCCAAACCGACCCGGTCGGCCACAACTTCATCGCCTATGTCGCCGAACTGCAACCCGTCCTCATCGTCGTCGAACTACGAAGTTCCGGGAGTGAAGCGCCGGGAAACAGCCAAGCCCTGCCCTGGGAAAGTTGGGTAGTCGCCGCCAAAACATCACCGGCCATTCGCCGGATTCCGATCCTTGCCTTCGGTTCGCATGTTGACCTTCAACTTCGCCAGCGCGCCCTGGATGCCGGTTGCGACGAAGTCGTCGCCAAAAGCCGATTCACCTCAGCTATGCTTGAGCTACTGCAAAAGCACGCCCGCCTGCCCGGCATTGGCGATGCGCAGGCTGTCGCCGAAGGCGAACTCTCCGAACTGGCGCGAAAGGGCATCGAGTTATTCAATCGCGGCGACTACTTTGAGGCGCACGAAGAGTTGGAGCATGCCTGGAACGAAGAAGGCGGCCCGGCGCGGGAACTGTATCGCGGCATTTTGCAAGTGGCGGTGGCTTATTTGCAAATCACCCGCCGCAACTACAACGGCGCGATCAAAATGTTCCTCCGCGCCCGCCAGTGGCTCGACCCCCTGCCCGACGTTTGCCGGGGCGTGGACGTGGCGGCGCTGAGGAAGGATGCGGCTGAGGTGAGGGCGGCGCTTGAGGCATTAGGCGCAGAACGAATTGGCGAATTCGATTTATCACTATTGAAACCGGTGGCCCTGGCAAGAATGAATTGAGCTAAAGCGCAATTAAACCGTGCTACACTGTAGACGTTGAAGGAGAACCGTAGCCATGACACTCAGAGACCTTGAACCGCAGCTTCTGTCACTGAGCCGCGCCGAGAAAGCCCAGGTTGTGCAAATGCTAGCCTTAGAAGTTGCCAATGTGTGGGCCGGCATAGAGAAAAACCCCGGGGTGGCCGGCGGCTCGGCATGCATCGTCCGCACACGCATTCCCGTCTGGGCGCTGGCGAACTATCGGCGTTTGGGATGGAGCGAGGCGCGCATTTTAGAAAACTATCCCGCCTTGCGCGCCAGCGATCTGGTCAACACCTGGCTGTATGCCGACGCGCATAAGGAAGAAATCGAACAGGCGATTAGGGAAAACGAGGAAGCGTAACTTTATGGCTTTGCTTTACGCCAACGAAAACTTCCCAGTGCAAGTCGTAATGGCCCTTCGCGCCCTCGGGCACGACGTTCTCACCTCACTCGAAGCCGGACAAGCAAATCAATCCATCAGCGACGAAAAAGTGCTCGACTTTGCAACGCAGAATAACCGCGCGCTTCTCTCTATCAACCGCCGCGATTTCATCAGGGCACACGAACAAAAACCCAGCCACGCTGGCATCATCATTTGTACACAGGACCCTGACACTGACGGCCAGGCGGAACGCATTCACCAAGCCATCCAAGAGAATGAGCCGCTTGCTGGCAAGCTCATTCGGATCAATCGCCCGCCGCGTTAATCTGTGCTATTCGACTCTAAAATCGCCCTCGTCACTGGCTCCGGTCGCGGAATCGGCAAAGCCATTGCCCTGCACTTCACCGGATGTCCCATTCTGAACTCTTGATGACTCGCCTCAAACGTGAGGCCTGGGTCCCGGCTCTGCTGGCGAGTCTCAGCCTCGTCTTCCTGGCCGACTTTCTCAGCCCGCCGCCCAATCAGTATCTCGGCGGCGACGATGTCGTCGGCCAACTGGTGCAATCCCTCAACCTGGCCATCGCCGAAGTCCGCGCCGGACACTGGCCCCTCTGGAACCCTTATCTCTCCAGCGGCCTGCCCTTGTGGGCCAACCCACAGCCCGGCCTGCTCTACCTGCCAAACTGGATCCTGCTGGGCCTGCCACTGAATGTCGGCCTGAGCTGGCTGGCCGCTTTTCACTTGTTTTGGGTCAGTCTGGGATTCTATGTCTGGGCCCGGGCGCATCGTCTCAGCATCGGGGGCGGCCTCGTCGGGGCAATCACCATTTCCTATTGTGGCTTCCTGGTGGTGCGCGTCGCCGACGGTCATCCCAATTTCGTCGCTACCTTGTCGTGGCTGCCGTGGGTGATGGCCGCGCTCGAATACAGTCTCCGCCGGCGAACCTGGCGCTCGGCCCTGGTTGCCGGTTTGCCAATTGCGATGAGCCTCTATGCCGGCAACCCGGCCGGCAGTTTTCTGATGGGGCTGTTGGCCCTGCTCTGGACCCTGGCCGAGATGATCTGGCCGCCGACGCCGGTCACGACTTTTTATCAGCGCTGGGGCCAGCCCCTGCTTCAACTTGCTCTGGCAACGACCGTCGCCGTTGGCATTGCGGCGGCCCAACTCCTGCCCACCCTCGAACTCATTAGTCGTTCCGTCCGTGGCAGCAATCAAGGCTATGCCTTCGCCTCTGAATACAGCCTGCCGCCCGCTCATCTGATTTCGATTCTGGCGCCCAATTTTTTCGGTGAGCCAGTGACTCTGGGATATTGGGGCGAGGGGCGGCATACCGAATTCATTCTATACCCGGGTCTGCTGGCCCTCGGGCTGATGTTCGTCGCTCTTCGTTCAGGCCTGGGCGATCGCCGCGTTCGTTTATGGGTGGGGATTGCGATTCTGGGCTTGCTATTGGCCCTGGGACCGGCCGGAGGCCTGCATCCTCTGGTATACCAACTCGTGCCATTCCTGGGCCTGATCCGGGCCCCGGTGCGATTTGCCTTCTGGTCCATTTTTGCCGTTGCCAGTCTGGCAGCCTGGGCGGTTGACTATCTTCAAAACCATCCTAATCAAAATTGGAGCCTCCCGATCTGGTCCGTCATTGGGCCATTCGCCTTAGGCGCGCTAGCGCTTGGTGCTTACACCCTCGCGCCCTCTGGCGATGCGCGTCTATATCATATCGGAACTGGATTCTTAGTCGCCGGTTTCTTTTTGGGATTGAGTCGCCTCTGGCTCGGTTGGCGGCCCCATATGACTCCCGCGGGGTTCGCCGTGCTCGGCGCCGTTTTGACGATGGCCGATCTCTGGGGTTATGGCCGCCACGAACTGCGAACGATTAACCTGGATCGGACTTCCATGTGGCAGGAAACTGCCACCTTAATCGGCGACCATTCACCGCCAGTCAGAGTCTTGCCGTGGGGGGTATTTTTGTTCTTTGAGAATAATGGCATGGATCACAATCTAGCTAGCGTCTTCAGCTACGACCCGCTCATTCTGGCCAACTATCAGTCTTTTACCGACTCAGTCACCGACCCCCGGGCCACTACTTTTGATTTATTGAACGCCGAGTATGCCTTGATCCCAGCCGATCAGGATTGGAGCCAAGAACCCAGCCTGAGTCTGGTGGGACGTGCGGCTGACTTCAATTTGTATCAGCGCACAGCCGCTTTGCCCCGCGCCTGGGTTGTGAAAAGCTGGGAAGTGAAGCCCTCTCTCAGTGAAACCTTGACGGTCATTCATGCGCCCGGCTTCGATCCGCGCGCTACTGCCCTGGTGTTGAATGATCCGGCCTGCCCGGTTGGCGAAGGCGGACAGGCTAGCTTCACCAGCTATATCCCCAACGCCGTGGTCATTAATGCTCAGGGCAGTGGCATCCTGATTTTGGCGGATGCCTGGTATCCTGGTTGGCAGGCAGACATCGATGGCCATTCGACCACCGTGCTCCAGGTGGATGGGGTGCTCCGCGGCATTTGTTTACCCCCTGGCAACCATACCATCACCTTTCGATTCGACCCGCCGATTGTGAAATGGGGATTGGCTGTCTCTGGAATCAGCCTGCTCTTGTTGGCGCTCTATGCCATCCGGAATCAAAGGGTGCGCCGGACTCTAAATTAAACAGTCTACCCAATCAAACCTATGACCTTCGAGAATAAGCTCGCCCTCATCACCGGCTCCGGTCGCAGAATTGGCAAAGCCATTGCCTTGCACTTCGCTCGCGAAGGCGCAGACATTGTCGTCAACTTCTTCCGCAACCGCGCCCCGGCAGAAGAAACAGCCGAGGCCGTGCGCGCCCTGGGTCGGCAGGCGCGATTGCTATTCCTCGCAATCGTGGTCAAAGCCGATGTGGGCCAAGAAGACGGCATCGAAGCCCTCTTCAGCGCCGTCGAGGAAGAGTTCGGGGCACTGGATATTCTGATCAACAACGCCGCCTCAGGCTACAACCGCCCGGTCATGTTCCAAAAAATCAAGGGCTGGGACTGGACGATGAACATCAATCTGCCCTATGACCCACAGCACACTTCACCGCCGACTGCCTGATTTTTCCCCAACGCTTCAGTGATGATTCAAAATGGGCCACGAATGTTGTGGTATAGATCAGGCCCATGCCTAAGAACTCTCTCCGACTCATCGCGCTTGCTCTTGTCCTCACGGCCTGTGCGGCCCCGGTTCCAACGGCGGTGGCGCCCATCGCCACTTCAACCGCCACCCCAACATCTGTCGTCATTCCACTGACAACCAGCACTGCTTCCCCGGCTACACCGCTCGCCCCGACAAGCACAGCGACGCCCCCGACCATCACCTTCACCCAGGTTGCCCGCTTAGGCAACGGCGTCATTCATTACATCGCCTTGAGTCCAGATGGCAAAATGTTAGCCGTTGCCAGCAGTATCGGTGTGTGGCTCTACGATGCAGCCACGCTTCAGGCCCAACAGCTATTAAATGAGAATGAATCGATCAACCTCGTCGCCTGGTCCCCGGATGGCGGGAAACTCGCTATCGTCGTCACCGATCCTGCGGATTACAGCCAGAGTCTGGAGGTTTGGGATGCCAACACATGGCAGGCTTTGATCACTCTGCCGCGCAAAATAGAGGAAGGCATCTTCAATATCGCCTGGTTTCCCGACAGCGCCCAATTGGCCGTTGCCACTTCAGGAGAATTTCAGGTATGGAACGTGTCCACCGGCCAGCCAACGCCCCTGCCAAATTTCAATGGCGTCGCATTCGACGCGGCGTGGTCGCCCGACGGTTCGCAGTTGGCAATTGGCTTCAACCAGAGCGACGGAGTTCTGCTTTACGACATGGCAACCCAAGAACGCCGCATTCTGTTGACCAACCAAATCGGCGCGCCCAAATTGCTGGCCTGGTCGCCGGACGGCAAGTGGCTGGCTTCGGTACACGACGATGGTTGGTTGCGGGTTTGGGATGTAGCGAGCGGCGCGGAACAGCGCAAATATCCAAGCATCGGCTTCACCAGCATCGACAGCCTGGCCTGGTCGCCAGACAGCAAAACGCTGGCCGCAGGTTACCGCGACAACATCATCCGGCTGTGGTCGTTCGATTCTGAAGACCCGATCCTGCTCACCGACTCGTGGTGGACCATTCACAGCCTGGCTTTCTCGCCAGACGGCGCAACAATCTATTCTGCCGGTTACGACAACATCGTGCGGGTGTGGGATGTGGCAAGCGCCACTCTGATAAAGTCGGTGACGGATTTCAACGATGGTGTTCAGCAAGTCGTATGGTCAACAGCAGACGGAGAGCCGACTCTGGTCACAACCGGCCGTAATCCGTTCTATGTGATTCGGGCGTGGGATCCGGCAACAGGACAACTGAAACAGGCCTTGAATCGCTACGTCATGAACGGCCTCGGCGCGCGCCGCTCACCGGATGGCTGGCAGTTCCTGTCGCAAATAGTTGAAGGCAGTAACGATTTGTTGCTGTGGAATGCGCAAGATGAAAGTGCGCCGCTGACATTCAAGGGCAAAGCAGGAGCGGCAGATTCAGCCGCCTGGTCGGGCAACGGCCAATGGGTTGCTACTGGCGGCGGCGACGGAGTGCATGTATGGGATGCGGTGACAGGCGAGGAAGTTGATATGTTGGGCGGCTTTTTCGGAACGATCAACAATTTGCGGTGGTCAAACGACAACACCCGTTTGACGTGGAACGACGAGAGCGGCGCCGTCAAGTCATGGCAATGGCAAACAGGGCAAACTCAACCTACCCAATTGCTTGATGCGAATACTGGCGCCTATCCCACTGCCTTTGCCTGGTCGCCGGATGAAACAAAACTGGCAGTGAGTTACGTCAGCGGGGATATCCGAATTTGGGACCCACAGAAAGGCAATCTGCTGGCTGACTTGCCCGGCGCGCCGTCCAACTATGCCTACGTGCTCGCCTGGTCGCCCGATGGCAAACTGTTGGCAACCACCGACACTGTTGATTTTGACGTGCGGGTTTGGAATGTGGCGCTAAAACAGGTTGTCGCTACCCTCACTGGCCACTCCGACTATGTGAACGCTCTGGCCTGGTCGCCTGATGGCCAACTGCTGGCCTCCGGCAGTAGTGACGGCACGGTTCGATTGTGGCGTGTGAGCCGCTAAACTGCCTCTTGACACATAGACAAACTTCGATATAATCTGAGCGTAGATAGACGAACGTCAATATGTCCACAAAAGTTAATCCGGTTGAATTTGCCAAAGCCATTGCCGACGACACCCGCCAAAAGATCATGGGGCTATGTTGCTGTTGCTGGCTTTCTGTCAACGAAATCGTTGAGAAGACCGACGTCTCGCAACCCACTGTTTCGCATCATCTCGCCATCTTGCGCAACGCTGGATTGGTGAGCGCCCGCAACGAAGGCAAGCAGACGTTCTACTCGCTCAACCAGGAGCGCATCGCCTTTTGCTGTGGCCAGCTTATGATTAAGTTTGCGCCGGAAGAAGAAATCACCGAAACCGTCAAAAAAGCAGTTGAAGTCTGATCCGAAATTGGGGATGTGAGGGCCCTCGCGTCCCCAATTTTTTATCACAATCCATAGACAGCTATCTATACAAAAAGGAGCCAATCATGCCTCAATCCCTTACCCCTGTTCACGACGCCGTCCGCGAGCATTATGCCGAGCGCGCCCGTTCCGCCGATTCGTGTTGCGGATCGTCCGGCGGCTGTAGCAATAATCTCTACGACGAATCTCTGGTCTCCAATCTCCCCGCCGACATCGCCAGCTTCACCCTCGGCTGTGGCGACCCCATCACCCTTGCCAGCCTCCAACCCGGCGAAACCGTCCTTGACCTGGGCTCCGGGGGCGGGCTCGACTGTTTCCTGGCCGCCAAACAAGTCGGCCCAACCGGCCACGTCATTGGCGTGGATATGACGCCGGAGATGCTGGCCAAGGCGCGCGCGAACGCCCTCAAGGTCAACGCCAACAATGTTGAGTTTCGCGAAGGTTATTTGGAGAAGTTGCCGGTCGAAGACGCCAGCGTGGATGTGGTGATCTCCAATTGCGTCATCAATCTTTCGCCCGACAAGCCGCAAGTCTTCCGCGAAGTCTATCGCGCCCTTAAGCCCGGCGGTCGCGTCGCCGTCTCCGACATTGTGACCAACGGCCAACTGCCCGAAGCGTTGCAAAACAATATGGAAGCCTGGGGGGCGTGCGTGGCCGGCGCGCTTGACATGAATGATTATGTGCGTGGCTTGAGCGAAGCTGGCTTCACCCAAGTACGCGTCCAGCCCAAGAGCGATACCGACAAGGCGCTGGCTTCCCTGCCGGTTGGGGTGCCATTCTCGGCGACGGTGACGGCGCACAAAAAGACTTCCGAAGTTTCGAAAACTTCGGAAGTCTCCACTCGAGAGTGCGTCGCACCTGGCGGAACTGAGTCGCGGCGCAAAGAAGCTGAGCCATTATTGAGCCGCATCGTTGACATCACACCCATTGCCGATGGCTACGAATTCCGGCTGGCGGGCGACCCGGCCGAGGCGCGCGTGCTAGCCGAAGCCTTCATCCGCGAAGAGGCGGCCTGCTGTTCATTCTTGCACTTCAACCTGGCCGAGGCCCCCGACGGTTTGCATTTGCGCCTCGCCAGCACTCCAGCGGGCGTAGAGTTTACCAAAGAGGCATTCTCTCAAACAGGGACGAACGTGAAATGGCCGTCGAGCTGAACTATCGCCAGGCCAGTTCGGCGGACTGGAACGAGATGGCCGAACTGTTGCGAAGCGCAAATCTCCCGCTGGATGGCGCCGAAGCCCATTTGCCAAACTTTGTGCTGGCGGTTCGCGGAGAGCAACTTGTGGGTTGTGCGGCGCTTGAAAATTACGGAGCTGTGGGACTTCTGCGCTCGGTCGCCGTGGCCGAAAGTGAGCGCGGCACGGGATTGGGAAAAGAACTGGTCCGGCGAGTTTTGGCCCAAGCCAAAGCGAACAAGATTCAGAGCGTTGTGCTTCTCACCGAAACCGCCGGTGGCTTCTTCCCGCGTTCTGGTTTTCGCGCCATCAGCCGCGCCGAAGTTCCTGCGCCGGCCCTGGCCTCGGTTGAATTTCAAACAGTCTGCCCGGTTTCGGCAATGGTGATGATGGTTGAGTTGGGAGTAGAACTGGATGTCCGACAGTGAATCAGAGTTCGAGAAAATCTACGACGCCTTTCAACCGAAGCTACATCGCTATTTGGCGCGCCTGGTTGGCGAGGATGAGGCCGAGGACTTGACCCAGGAGGTCTTTATAAAAGTCAGCCTGGCGTTGAAATACTTCAGAGGCGAGTCTCAACTATCCACCTGGATATATCGAATTGCTACCAATGCCGCATTGGATAGACTGCGTAGCCCATCTTTCCAATGGATCACTCAAAACGGATTATCGGACGATTCGATTGAAGCAGGTGAAGCCGAGGTTGATGACAGAGATGCCTGGACGGGAGAAAAGAAGCCTCTGGTTGAGCGACAACTTGTCCGGAAGGAAATGAACGAGTGCATCCAGAGTCATATTGAAAGACTTCCAGAAAACTATCGAACCGTCCTCGCGCTCAGTGAGTGGCAAGGGTTACGGAACAACGAGATCGCTGAAGCCCTGGGGATAACTCTGGATACGGTCAAAATCAGATTACATCGTGGCAAAGAAAAGCTAAAGGAAGAACTGGAGACGCATTGCGATTCCTATTGGATTGAAGAGAACGAGTTTTTGCCTGATCTGAAGAGTGCTCTTGTGGAACATCAATAAGGTTAACTGGACTTTGGCAAGTCTCTGGAATCAAGGCTTTAGCCGGTCATGCGCGCACCGGCTGAAGCCTCGATTCCAGCGAAAAATGTGGGCTGTTGCCAAACTCCAGTAAGGTTAACCTTGGCGCGCCAAAGTGGTGGGATGGAGGCCTGTTCGGGCGGCAGTTGAATTGCCGCCCGAACGTTTTAGTGCGCTAATCAGTAGATTAGGTGTATCCTTTTCCATTGGCCTCCGTCTATAAGAGCAGAAAGGAGATATACACATGGACAATTCGCGAACATTGAATCGCGATTTCGGAATGATCGCATGGGGGATGCTCTTTGTCTGGTGGGGCCTCAGATGGTGGCTGTTGATATCCCTGCCTGAGGGCGCTGGCCTGCTCGGCACCGGCCTGATCCTGCTCGGCTTGAATGCGGTGCGATCGCTGAAGGGGATCCCCACCAGCGGCTCTGCGACTTTTCTCGGCAGCCTCGCGCTCGCGTTTGGCGGGTTACTGATGGCGGGTGAGGTCTTGCATCTGCCGTTCGAGCTACCTGTCTTTGAGATCTCGCTGATCGCGTTGGGCGTGATCCTGCTCGTGCGTGAACGGTTGCGAGTTCGCAAGACAGATTCCGGGGAATTGCGCTAACACGCCTAAGGAGTTGAAAACCATGTATCTGGAAAACGGCAGAGACATAATCCGGGGCATTCTGATCCTGATCTTCGTAGCCATTGCCTATTGGGTTGATCTCACCACCGGGCTTGTGCTAGCGGCCTTCATGGAGTGATGATTCTGCAAAGCGCCTTTACCGGCTGGTGTCCAGCGGATCTATTCTTACAACCACTGGGATTGAAGAAAAACCATGAGCTGTAAAGGAAAGGGAGACTGCGATGAATGGCATTAAGACTTTGGACAAGCGTTACCAAACGATTGCTTGGGGAGCTTTGCTCATTTTACTCGGCAGCCTTAGCCTCATTCCTGGCGAACAAAATGCTATATTTGTGCTGGGAGCCGGGATCATTCTTCTAGGGCTGAACCTGGCGCGCTATATCAGCAAGATTCCGATGAATGGATTTACGATTACACTCGGCGTTCTGGTGTCCGCCCTCGGCAGTATGGCGCTGCTTCGCCCGGCGCTGAATTTCCCGCGATTTGAATTACCTCTTTTCCCGCTTCTGCTGATTGCGATCGGGCTGTACTTGCTGATCCCTTCTCCAAAACTGGCGGCAACGGATAGCGGCACAGTGATCTAACGTCCATCGTCGTCATTGACCTAAAACTCCATTCACGACACTAATCATATTCTGCCGGGCAACTTCGCCATTGTTCAAGTGCAAGTCGTAGCCGCTCTCGTCGCCCGAGGCGAGAGCGGCATAGGCTTCAAGCCGCTCGTCGAAGAACTGCACCGCGAACTCCTTGCCCGGCGATAAACACTCCGGCACGGCATAAGCCTTCATCAAATCCCGCGCCGCGGTAAATGCATTCTTGCCAGCCTGAGCAATCAAAACCGACTCTTGCGTTGCCTGCTGGATGGTATCCACTTGCGCCGCCGCCGCCAGCGCCAGATCAGATTGCGTTTGGGCCAAAGCAATCGCGGCTTCAGGGCCGCACTCAACCACCGCTTCCGGCACCACAACATTCAACGTGGAAGTTGACTGAGGCAAGATCGGGGCCGCCGTCGGCGACGGCGCAACCGTTGCGCTCCCACATGCGGTCAGCAGCAATCCAAACAACAAAAGCCATCTTGTTATTGGCAGAACCATCTCAACCATCTCCTTCTTGGCCCGCTACTTTACCACAAGGTTGATTGACAAGCGCAAGCTGAGCGGTGATACTCAGGCTCATGAATCGCCGGATCAGAGGAGCCCAAATCCCCGTTCGCGCTGGGCGGCAGGGCGACTGCCACCCGAACTTTAGTGATCTGCTGAGGCTGAAAGCGTGGGCAGTGCTGGCCGTCATCGGGCTGATCATCAGCACAACAGCTTCGCCGCGCCCCGCTCTGGCTGAAACAGCTGCCCTCCCCACCGAGACGCCGACGATTGAACCGTCTCTGACTCCTGATCCCTCGTCAAACTTTGTCCCCGACGAAGTGCTGGTGAAACTTGATCCTTCAGTACCGCCCGAGTCCATCCTGCAACCACTGCAAGCACGCGGTATTACCCAACAATCTCAAATCGTTGAACTTGGAGTCACATTGCTCAAAGTTCCGTCCGGCCAGGTGCTGGCAACCGTGGCCGACTTGCAAACACAGCCCGGTGTGATCTACGCCGAACCGAATTACATAGTGGAAGCTGCCGACACGATCCCCAATGACGTGGACGTGTTCGGTTTCCAATTTCAAGACTTGACGAACATTCGCGCCTTTCAAGGCTGGGATTTGTCGAGAGGCGGCAGTTCGGCCAGAATCGCAGTAGTCGACACGGGCGTGGATCAGTTCCACGAGGATCTGGTTGCCAAGATTGTGGCCGGCTACGATTTCGTCAATAGCGATGCTGACCCACAGGATGATAGCATTTCCGGGCACGGCACCCATGTGGCTGGGATTGCGGCGGCGATGACCAACAACACCATCGGCGTTGCCGGCACATCGTGGGGCGCGCGCCTCATGCCGGTGAAGGTGCTAAATGCGCTGGGCAACGGCACCGTCGCCAACGTGTCGGTGGGCATCATCTTCGCGGCCGACAACGGCGCGCAGGTGATCAACCTGAGTCTCGGCACCGCCATTAACTCGCCAACGCTTCAGGCGGCCATTGATTATGCTTACAACAAGAACCGGGTCATTGTGGCCGCGGCCGGCAACACCAACGGCCCGGTGCTGTATCCGGCGGCCTACCCAAACGTGATCGCCGTGGCGGCAGTGGACTTTACGATGGCGCGGGCCGCATTCTCAAACTTTGGGCCACAGCTTTCGGTGTCCGCGCCGGGGGTTGCCATTCGCTCAACTATTCCGGGCGATGCGTACGGCCAAAAAAATGGGACGTCAATGGCGGCGGGCTATGTCTCCGGGCTGGCGGCCATTCTCGTCAGCCTCTCGCCACAATCACCGGCGACGATTAAATCAGTTATTCAGAACACAGCGCTTGATTTAGGGACAGCCGGCAGGGATGATTTTTACGGCTACGGCCTGATCCAGATGGACGCCGCCATTCGGCGCTTGTTGCCGACGGCCACCCCGCCGCCGCCGCCGATTGACCCCGGAAGCACGTTCATTCCTATTGCCACGCTCTTCTCGCCGCCGCAAGAGTCAATTGCGACTTCAACAGCAGTCCCAGTTGCGGTTCTGCTTGTTACGGCTACAAACGCGCCTCAACCGACTGTGCCAGTTGCCTTCCTGCCTACACTTACCTTCACGCCCGCCTTCAGCGCAACGGCGACGGCCACACCGACCAACACTCCTAGCTCAACTCCGACCGTAACCGCGACTGCTACGCTGACTCGAACGCCCACTTTTGGCGTCACCTTCATCGCCGTGCCGACGTTGGAGTCCCAAGCCCAGTCCGCCCCTCCCTCGCCAGATTTTTCATCCGGCCTGGCGTGTTGCGGCGCGCTGACTTTGCTGTTAGTTCTTGTCTTAGCGTTTATCTTGAGGCGGCGCCGAACGTAGGGGCGAGGCAGTCGGGCAAAACTTCTGACGAACTCAGAGCATCTCCTCCGACTGCTTCGCCCCTACAAGCCGATCACATTCAAACGATGTTCGCCGCAAACTCGCCGATGAAATCTTGCGGCACGCGCATGGGCTGGCCGGTGGCGAGAGCAACCCACACGCACAACGAATGCACCTGCACCAACAGCGCCCCATCGCGAACCCGGCTGACGGTGTAGTGGCGGATGCCCGTCGCCCGCTTCAAGCCGGAAACCCACGTCGCCACTTCAAGCTCATCGCCTTCCACTGCCGACTCGCGATATTCAATCTGATGCCGCCGAACGACGATGCCAAACCCGGCAGCCTGCATCCGGGCGACGGGCCAGCCGTAGGCGGCGGCAATCTCCATGCCGCAATCACTCACGTAATCCATGTAAATGGCGTTGTTGACGTGGCCCGCCGAATCGATCTCGCGCCACTGCACCTGCCGCCGGGTCTTGAACACGCCCGGCGGGGGCGGCGGAGCCGGGGGAAATTTTTCACGCGGCGCTGGGTCAGAGCCGGGCGAGAGGCCAAAGGCGGCAACCATATCCGGGGGTATCGTCGTCGGTTTCCCCGTGGCGGCGTCTACATACACCCAGTCGGTGCTGGCCCGCGCCGCGAGTTCATCGGAACCCACGTGATAAAACTCGTACATCCGTCGCGAGCGAACACGTCGAAAATCGGCCACCCACGTCTTCACTCGCGCCGAGTCGCCATAGCGAAGCGGGCGCAGGTATTCGATGTCGGTCTCACGAATGAACCAGCGGCGGCTCAGCGCGTCGTAGCGAGCCAGATCGTAACCGGCGGCGGCAGAGGCGTCAAAGGCCGCTTCTTGCATGTAGCGCAGATAATTGGTGTTGTTGACGTGGCCATACACATCGCATTCGTAGTGGCGCACGCGGAAGGTTCGTTCGTGAATGAGGGACATGGGCAGAATTATACGTATAATTAGCCGTAACCCAATGAGCGCCTCACCCCGCGACATTCTCAACCAGAGATTGCAAAACCGTCCGGACGGGCCAATTGACGTCGACACTCGCCTTTTGCACTTCGCCTTGATCAATTACGCCCTGCCGAAAGAGCGGTTGGCTCAACACATCCCAACCGCTCGTTTCGACATCCCAGAGTTCAGCATCGGCGGCAAGCGATTGGCGATGATGAGCGCCGTGCCTTTTGTGGACGTGGACTTTCATTTCATCCACTTCTTCCCTTTTCTCAAATTTCGTTTCGGCCAGACGAATTACCGGGTCTACGTCGTCGACAAAAAGACAGGCCAGCACAGCGCGTGGTTCTTCGGCACGACGCTCGGCTCACCCGTCGTCCATATTGCCCGAACGCTGTGGCAGATACCGTGGCACTACGCCCGCTACCAGTTTGGCTGTCGCTATAATGCTCAGGCGAAGCGCTACGACCGCTACGGCTACACCGTAGACTCCGACTGGTGCCAGGCGGACATCAAACTGGAAGACACGGGCGAACCGATCACTGTCGTTGATGGCTTCACGTCCTATGACGAGATGAAGCTGATTCTGACTCATCCGGTGGATGGCTATTTCTACCGGTTAGACGGCAAGCCGGGTAGGTATTCGATCTGGCACCCAGAGATGCAACTTACGTTTGGTCGAGCCGGATATCTTCACTTCGGCCTCTACGAAAGGCTGGGCCTGCTGACGAAAGAGGAAATGGGACACCCGCACTCGATCTTCATGTGCCCCGAAATCGCGTTCAAGGTTTATCTGCCGCCCAAGACACTATCAAAGTAAACAAACTCGGCTCATCCCTAAACTTAGTGCAGGCAGATTGACAACGT
>CAYSIV010000078.1:0-20402 GCA_964431175.1 uncultured Anaerolineales bacterium | reverse complement strand
GAATACCTATTTGCGCTTTTCTTATCGAGCGCCAATGCTCAAACGATGCCGCTCTCGGTCGCCGCGCAGAACGCCACGCGCGGCCCGCAGTGGTGGTACATGTCGGTGCTCATCTTGATCATGATCATCCCGGTCATCGGCATGGCAATCGCCCTGGAGCGGTATATTGCGAAGGGGTTGTTGATTGGGGCGATTAAGGGTTAATGAGAGTCTTAATCACCGGTGGCAGTGGACTGCTGGGCCGCGCTCTCGTTGGCGTTTTTTCCCGCGATCATTTCATCTCCAGCCCGGCCCACGCCGAAATGGACATCACCGACCCCCGGCGCGTGCGCGAGGTGATCGAAGAGTTTCAGCCCGATCGGGTGATCCACGCCGCCGCTATCCCTGATGTGGATCGTTGCGAACAAGACCCAGACGCGGCGTATCGAGTGAACACGCTGGGCGCACAGCACGTGACGCTGGCCTGCGGCGAAGGCGATATACCTTTAGTGTTCATCAGCACCGATTACGTCTTCAACGGCAATCAGTCAACGCCCTATACCGAATTCGACGAGACTTACGCTATTAATGTCTATGGCCGGACTAAGATTGCGGCTGAAAATGCGGTGCGGACTTTCTGCCGCAAGCATTACATTATCCGCAGTGCTTGGCTGTTTGCGCCGTGGGGGAAAAATTTTGTGACCGATACCCTAACCCGCCTGAGACGCGGCGAAACCGTGCGTGCCGTAAGCGACCAATATAGTTCGCCCACCTCGGCAGTTGATTTAGCAGAGGCTATTGCGCGGCTGGTGACTCGGCCAGAGTATGGGGTGTATCACCTCGCCAATCATGGCGCCCTTTCGCGCTACGAAATGGCTCAAGCCGTCTGCCGCGCCGCCGGGTTGGACGAGGGGTTGATACAGCCTATCAGCGCCGCCGATGTCAAGCGGTTCGCCCCTCGCCCGGCCTTTACCGCCCTACGCAACTATCGCCTCGAACTCATTGGGCAAGATTCTATGCGCCCCTTTGAAAAGGCCCTCACGGATTGCGTGGCGCAGATTTAGATTTCCATGAACATGCTAACGAGAAGTCAACGCTTTTTCCTCCTGACGCCGTTGGCGCTGGTGTTGCTGCCGTTCCTGATCTGGCCGGCCGTCTTTGGCTTTGTAGCCAGCTTCACCGATTACGCCCCCGGCCACAAACTCACCGGTATCGTCGGCCTCGCCAATTACGCCGCCGTGCTCAACGATCCGCAATTTCTCGCCGCCGCCCGCAACATTGGCGTTTTCACTTTGATCGCCGTGCCGCTGGAACTAGCAATTGGCTTCGGGATCGCTTATGCCCTGCGCGAACCGTTTCGCGGCTGGGGGGGGTGGCGGGTAGCCCTGCTCACGCCTTGGCTGGTCAGCCCTATCGCCAATGGCGTGATGTGGCATTTTCTATTCAACAGCAGCAGCGGGTTGATAAATTTCTGGCTGGCCTGGCTCCGGTTGCCCGCTCAACCCTCGCCGCTCGGCCTCAGCGGCCTGGCTCTGCCCGCCACTATCGCCGTTGACGTTTGGCGCAACTCGCCGCTGGTAAGTTTTTTGCTGTTGCCCGGCTTGCTGGCTATCCCCGTTGAGCAATGGGAACAGGCCACGTTGGAGGGCATGTCGTTAACTAGCCAGATCGTCAACATCGTTCTACCCTGGTTGCGGCCACTTCTACTCACCATCACCATGCTCCTCGTTGGCTACGCCCTCGGCGTGTTCGACAGCGTATTGATTATGACTGGCGGCGGCCCCGGCTCCGCGACCATTACCCCCGCGCTCTATAGTTATCAACAGGCATTTCAGATCAACAACTGGCCGGTCGGCGCTACCTCGGCCTGGCTGATCGTGGCCGCGGTGTTTTTGGTCGGCGTTGGTTACCTGACTCTGGTGCGGAGTGAGGCCGGATGATGGCAATGGGTTGGCAGGCCCAACGGCGATGGCAAGCCCGGCTCCGGGCCGCTTTCCTGGGGGCCGCCTTGGTGATCTTTATCCTGCCTCTGGTTTGGACGACTCTGGCCTCATTCGGCCTCAAACCAGATGACACCACCTCGCCCCCGTCGTGGACTCTGCCTCCCTCGTTGGATAGTTACGCCGAAGTCGGGGTGGCCGAACCAACCTTTTGGCAAGAGTTGGCGACCAGCACCGGCCTCTCGATCGTCGCCACTGTGCTGACTATCGCCGTCGCCTTTTTAGCCGCATACAGCCTGGCCCGATCACGCTTTGCCAGCAAACGGGTCTTGACGCAGAGTTTCCTTATTCTCGCCAGCCTACCGGTGATGGCCTACGTGATCCCACTCAGCGACACCGCGCGCCGCCTGCATCTGCTCGATACCTACATGGGTCTGGTCCTGGCCGAAACGGCAGTGAACGCGCCGCTGGCTGTTTACATTTTGCACGGCTACGTGAGTCAACTCTCGCCCGAATGGGAGGAAGCGGCCCGACTCGAGGGGGCAAACTTGGCGCGAATATTGTGGCAAGTGATCTTGCCGATGGTCCTGCCCGGCGTGGCGGCAACGGCCCTCATCATCTTTGTTCTCAACTGGAATCTATTTTTAGTGCCGCTGGTGCTCACGGCCGGCCGAATCAAAACTATCCCGGTGGCGCTGGGTGACTTCTTCACCTTCGAACGCGAATTGCAATGGCCGACGGCGGCGGCCGCCCTCATCATCTCCCTGTTGCCGCTGGCGGCGCTGGTAGCCGCCGCCCACCGCTGGCTCGATCGGTTCAGTCTGGGCGTGGTGCGGCAATCGGATTGATCATCTGCTTTACGGAGTGTTACAAAGCAAAGTGGAATCGCAAACAAAAAGCACGATCAAAGAAATTGCAATTCAAGTATTAAAGGACGAGGCGCAGGCGGTCGAAAACCTTTGCGCCCTCATCGGGCCGGAGTTCGAACGGGCCGCCGAAATGCTGTTGCAGTGCGAGGGGCGGGTCGTCGTCACCGGCATTGGCAAGGCCGGGCACATTGGCCGCAAACTGGCGGCCACCCTGGCCAGCACCGGCACTCACGCGCTGTTTGTCAGCGCCGCCGAAGCCGCCCACGGCGATCTCGGCATGATGAAACAGGGTGACGTCGTCATCGCCCTCTCGCATTCCGGCGCCAGCGATGAAGTGGTTCATATCCTGCCTATCATCCGCGACATTGGCGCGCGCCTGGTTGCTATCACCAGCCAGCCCGAGTCACCGCTGGCCCAAGCCAGCGAAGTGGTGTTGCTCACGGGTGTTACCAAAGAAGCCGACCCGCGCGGGTTAGCCCCCACCTCGAGCGCCGTGGCCATGCTGGCTCTGGGTGATGCGCTGGCGATGGCCGTCTCGGTGGCGCGCGGCTTCACCCGCGAGGACTTTCTGCGTTTCCATCCGGGAGGCGCGTTAGGAAAATTGAAAAGTAAAACGTGAAACGTGATGCGTGACGACCAATTACGTTTTACGTTTCGCGCTTTACTCCGACATTGATTCACTGAAGGAGAGTTTAGTCCATGATGAAATACCGCCTCATCCATCCGCAACTGCTGGATGCCCTGGGCCGCGCCGGGCATGGCAGTCGCATCCTCATCGCCGACTCCAATTACCCGCACGTCACCGGCGCGCCGCCTCAGGCTGAACGAGTCTTTCTCAACCTTGCGCCGGGCCTGGTTTCGGCGACAGACGTACTCAAGGTGTTGCTCGACGCCATCCCGGTGGAGGCGGCTTATGCGATGTTGATGGAGGATGGGCAGGAAGCCCCTATCGTGGCCGAGTTTCGCGCCATGATCCCCAAAGGCGTCGAATTCAAAACGTTGGAACGCTTTGCCTATTACGACGCGGTGAAATCCCCCGACACCATTTTGGTGATCGCCACCGGCGAACAGCGGCTGTACGCCAACTTGCTGTTAGTAGTTGGGGTGGTGACACCGGAAGGGACGGCGAAGTATTGACGGACGACAGACGATGGACGACGGGGAAGCGGTCGTCCATCGTCCGCCGTCCTCCTGCAAATGCCCGATCCTCTTCCTCCCCTCGTTGCCTCGGCCCTCGAACGCCACCTGCCACCTAAGACCGATTACGGCATCGCGTTTGTCGGTTGCGGCGGCATCGTCAACTACGGCCACATCCCGGCCTATAAAGCCAGCGGCTTCCACATGCTCGGCGGCTATGACCTCAACCGCGATGCCGCCGAGCAAACCGTGAAGACGCACGGCCTGAGCAAAGTCTACGGCTCGCTCGACGAAGTGCTGGCTGACCCGGCGGTGCAGATTGTGGATATTGCCGCTTTGCCCTGGGTTCAACTCGGCATTGTCGAAAAAGTCGTGGCCGCCAAAAAACATATGCTGTGCCAAAAGCCGTTCGCGGACAAATACGCCGAAGCAGTGAAGATGGTGGAACGGGCGCGAGCGGCGGACTTGAAGATCGCCGCCCATCAACAGTTCCGTTGCTGGCAAGGGCGATGGGCTTGACCGTTGCTTCGGGCGAACCTCGGCGACTGATCCGCCCGAAGTGCCTGGCGATAGCCGTCACGTCTCATCGTACGTTTCGTTTAGCACCGAAAGGAGTTGTGGAGAAACGCCGCCGCGAAGCGGACAGCGTTTCCTCCCGCCGCAAAATCTATGAAATACGATCAACCTCACATCGTCGTCGTCGGCAGTTTCGTCACCGACCTCGTCTTTCGCGCGCCGCGCCGCCCGAATCGCGGCGAGACGTTGATCGGCCTTGAGTTTGGCCTGTTCACCGGCGGCAAGGGCTACAACCAGGCCGTGGCCGCCGCCCGCATGGGCGCGCAAGTCGGCATGGTTGGCCGATTGGGCACAGACATCTTCGGCGACATGTTCATGCGGTCGTTGGAGAAAGAGGGCATTGACGCCAAACATGTGGTGCGCGACTCGGAAGTTGGCACGGGCGTGGCCTCGCCCGTCGTCTACGAATCCGAGAACGACAACAGCATCATCCTCATGCCGCGCGCCAACATGCGCGTCTCGCTCGCCGACGTGGACGCGGCTAAGGAGGTGATCGCTTCGGCTGACGTGCTGATGCTTCAACTTGAGATTCCAGTGGAGACCTCAATACACGCGGCGGAGATCGCCCGCGCCAACGGGGCCGCCGTCGTCTTCAACCCGGCCCCGGCCCGCCCTCTCCCCGATGTGATCTACAAATTAGCCAGCGTCATTACCCCCAACGAAATTGAGGCCGGGCAACTGAGCGGGGTCGCCACAGGCGACGACGCCGGCGCGCGTGCGGCGGCGAAGCGTTTGCGCGAGATGGGCGTGGAGCGAGTCATCCTCACCCTCGGCGCGCGCGGGGCGTTGATGTTTGACCCGGAGGGCGAGACCGAAGTGCCCGCCTACAAAGTGAAGGTCGTGGATCCGACGGCGGCGGGCGATGCGTTCTGCGGCGGGCTGGCGGTGGCGATGGCGAAGG
The DNA here is from genome assembly GCA_964431175.1 of uncultured Anaerolineales bacterium. GTDB lineage: Bacteria > Chloroflexota > Anaerolineae > Anaerolineales > VGOW01 > VGOW01. The sequence continues at coordinate 15,000 of CAYSIV010000078.1, read as the reverse complement.
GATTGAGTCCGATAGAGGCGGTGAAATACGCTAATGCCGCAGGAGCATACGCCGTCACCGTGTTAGGCGCCGAACCGTCCATGCCCACTCTCGAAAAAGTCGAAGCGATGATGCGCGGCGTATCATAACGCCGAAGGGAGGACCACCATGAAACATCTCACCTATGCCGTTCACGCCTATGCGTGGACTAAAAGCTGGAGCAACGCAAGGCTCGATCTAATTGACCGGGCAGCCCGGTTGGGATTCGACGCCATCGAAATCCCTCTCATGGAAGTTGAGCAGGTAGACCCAATCGCGATCCAGGCGCGACTCAAGCAGGCCGGCATCGGCGTCTGCACGTCAACGGCCTGCTCGGAGGCAACCGACATCACGGGTGAAGACGAAGAGACTCGCCAGCGCGGCGTCGCGTATCTCCAACAGTGCCTGAACGTCACCGCGGCGATGGGAGCCACTTGCTTGACCGGGGTGATTTATTCGGCCATTGGCCGTAAGATTGACCGGATGCCCGATGAGCGATATTGGGAACGTTCGGCCACCGCCCTCAGAACAATTGCCCGCCAGGCGCAAGACAGGGGGATCACGTTGGGCCTGGAGCCAGTCAACCGCTATGAAACGTTTCTGATCAACACCTGCGATCAAGCCCTGCGCCTGCGCGAGATGATCGGCGAGCCGAATGTGGCCGTCCATCTGGACTCGTATCACATGAACATCGAGGAGAGCGATTTTTACACCCCAACCCAACAAGCTGCCCCTTACCTTTGCCACTACCACTTGAGCGAGAGCCATCGTGGCACGCCCGGCACCGGCACGGTAGATTGGGAAAGCATCTACCGCGCGTTAGGTGAAGCCAACTATCGGGGCCTGGTCGGCCTCGAGTCCTTTGCCGAGACATCCGATGCCATGCGCGCGGCGACGTGCATCTGGCGTCCTTTAGCTCCCTCAAGCGATTATCTGCTGACTGAAGGCCTGAAATACTTGAAGGGATTAGAGGCCAAATATTATCACTCGTAAGTTGAGACAACTCTCCATGGCAAGCGCGGTTCTTTTATCCCGGTTAGGAATACTGTTGAAAGTAACGTCAGCGTTGCCTGGAAGAAAGCGGGCGACACGATCATCCGCTACACGCGAGTCCATCTGGGCTTTGCAGTGGACACGTCGCGCGGCCTGATGGTTCCCGTCATCCGAAATACCTGGGCGCTGAGCCTCAAGCAACTCTCCGAAGAAGCCAAACGGTCGGCCCTCGGTTGCGTGGCTGGTCGCGTCGCCCCCGACGAGTTAAGCGGCGGTAGGTTCACCGTGTCCACCTTGGGCGCTTTCGGCGTCGAGAGTTTTACGCCAGCGTTGAACCCGCCCCAAGGGGCGATTCGGGGCGTGGGGGATGTGAACCCGAAGCCGGTTGAAGTTGACGGCGGCATCCAATTCATCCCTCACCTCGGCCTGTCGTTGACGATCCATCATCAAGTGGTTGACGGCGCGCCCGGCGCGTGCTTCCTCCAAACCCTGTTACAGGGCCTCGCCAATCTGGAATTGCTGTTGGCCCTGTAACGGCCCACGCCACGAATACAGAAGAAACGAAAATGCCAAAATCAATCACCATTGACCCGTCGGAAGTGCGGCGGCGCTCCACCCTCACGAGTCCAGAAATCCCCCTCAACACCTACGTCCCCAACCCGCAGGCCGAAGCCAAAAAGTATGGCCGGGACAATTTGGTGCGGATGTATCGCGACATGGTCTACATCCGCGAATTTGAGACGATGCTGGATCGCATCAAAAAAGAGGGTCAGTATCACGGGATCGAATACAACCACGCTGGCCCGGCTCACCTGTCCATCGGGCAGGAGGCGGCGGCGGTGGGGCAGTGCTATCACCTCACACCCGACGACTTCATCTTCGGCTCGCATCGCAGCCACGGCGAAATTCTAGCCAAGAGCTTCGCCGCCGTCGCCCAACTTAACGACGAGGTACTTCTGCGTATCATGCGCGACTACATGGGCGGCGCGGCTTTGCGCGTAGTCGAGAAGTTCTCGTCGGGCGCGGTCAAAGATTTGGCCATCAACTACATCCTGTATGGCACGTTGGCCGAAATCTTTGGCCGCGAGAACGGACTCAACAAGGGCCTGGGCGGCTCGATGCACGCTTTCTTCCCGCCGTTCGGCGTCATGCCCAACAACGCCATCGTCGGCGGCTCGGCCGACATCGCCGCCGGGGCCGCGCTCTTCAAGCGCGTCAACCACCGGCCCGGCATCGTCATCGCCAACATCGGCGACGCCGCAATGGGATGCGGCCCGGTTTGGGAAGCCATGATGTTTGCGGCGATGGATCAGTATCACACGTTGTGGGAGGAAGCAGTGGGCGGCGCGCCGCCGATCCTGTTCAACTTCATGAACAACTTCTACGGCATGGGCGGCCAGACCGTCGGCGAGACGATGGGCTTCGGCGTTCTGGCGCGCGTGGGCTTGGGGGTGAATCCCGAGGCGATGCACGCCGAGCGCGTGGACGGCTATAACCCACTTGCTGTCGCCGAGGCGATTGAGCGCAAGAAAAAGATTTTGCTGGAAGGGCGCGGCCCGGTTCTGCTCGACACCGTGACCTATCGTTTCAGCGGCCACTCACCATCTGATGCCTCCTCTTACCGCGACCGATCAGAAGTGGATTTGTGGCAACAGAGCGACTCGCTGGCGAGTTACCGCCAATATCTCAAAGACAACGGCCACGCCGACGACGCCCAGTTGGACTCTTTCCAGCACGACACCCTCGAACGGCTGATCAAAATCGTCGGGGCGGCCGCCTCGTTAGAAATCTCCCCGCGACTGGACACCCGCACCGACTCCATCGGCGCGATGATGTTCTCCAATCAATTCGAAGATCGAATGGCCGAAGGGGAGCCAGAAGTGCTTTTGCCGAAAGAAGAGACGCGGCTCAAAGTGACTTCGCAAAAGAGCCGCTTCGGCCTTGACGCTCCGCGCGGCCAACCCCTGCCGAAGATGAAGTGCGTGACGTATGCCGAAGCCCTGTTCGAGGCGATGTTACACCGTTTCTACGAAGACCCGACGATGATCGCTTACGGCGAAGAGAACCGCGACTGGGGCGGGGCGTTCGCTGTGTATCGCGGGCTGACCGAATGTTTGCCATATCATCGCCTGTTCAACTCGCCCATCTCCGAGGCCGCCATCGTCGGCACAGCAGTGGGCTATGCCCTCTCCGGCGGGCGGGTGGTGGCCGAGTTGATGTATAGCGACTTCATAGGCCGGGCCGGGGACGAGATATTTAACCAGATGGCGAAGTGGCAGGCGATGTCAGCCAACGCCTTGCAGATGCCGCTGGTGTTGCGCGTCTCAGTCGGCTCGAAGTATGGCGCGCAACATTCGCAGGATTGGACGGCGCTCGTCGCCCACATCCCCGGCCTCAAGGTCATGTTCCCGGCCACCCCCTACGATGCCAAAGGGATGCTGAACTTAGCGTTGCGCGGCACCGACCCGGTCGTCTTTTTTGAGAGTCAACGGCTATACAACGAACCGGAGAAACTTGTGGAAGGCGGCGTCCCGGTGGAGTATTACGAGGTGCCGATGGGCGAACCGGCTATCCGTCGTCAGGGCCGGGACTTCACCCTCGTCACCATCGGGGCGACGCTGTATCGGGCATTGGAGGCCGCTACTGAGTTGGAGATGAAGTACAACCTTTCGGCGGAAGTGATTGACGCGCGCTTTATCAATCCGTTGAATTACGAAACCATCGTCGCTTCGGTGAAGAAGACCGGCAGGATCGTCCTCGCCTCAGACGCCTGCGAGCGCGGATCGTTCCTGCACACGATGGCGTCCAACATCAGTCAATTGGTGTTCGATTATCTCGACGGGCCGGTGGCCGTCGTTGGCGCGCGCAACTGGATCACACCACCCGCCGAAATGGAAGAGGCATTCTTTCCGCAGAAGGAGTGGATCATTGACACGATCCACGAGCGCGTGTTGCCCATCCCCGGCCATACGCCGAGCACGGCGCAGAGCGTGGATGAAGTTCTCAGGCGGAATCGTTTAGGAGTGTAGGCGGCTTGCCGTCAGCCCTGTTGTAGCCGCTCGGCCACCACCAGTTCGCTGACGTTCTGGATCGATGATGAAGGCCTCAAGGCCCGGGCCTACCAGGGGCCCACGCAACAAGGCTCGCAGTTTGACCATAGCGATTTGGGGATTGAAAGCAATGATTTTGAACGAAAAGCTAAGTGGATAGTTCAGCATGGTTTCCTCTTATTGAGCATAAGTATGGTATCGCACACTTTAGCCTGAAGCGAGCCTTGAGTCAATTCCCACTAAATCACTACCACATAAGCCGCAAAGCAGGCCGAGGAACAACCGCCCCGGAGCGAGCCCCCACGCATAAAGGTCAAAGGCGTTCGCCACCAGCAGAGCAAGAACGATGACCGCGCTGACGACAGGGCCGAGGTTTGCCCGCACGCGCCAGGCAATCCATATTACTCGCACATACAATCCGACCGCCAGCAAGCCACCGGCCAGCCCCAATTCGCCAGCCGCTAACGCCATCGCATTATGAACAGGAGCTTTGAGCCCTTCCGGGAGATACGCCAGCACCCCTTGCATATAGTTTCCAAGCCCCACCCCAAGCAGAGGCCGAGCCCGAATCAAATCCCAAGCACCTTCGGCAATCAGCGCCCGATCCTGCAACGACTTGATCTCCAGCCACGACTCCGTCAAGGGCGCGACTCGCTGAACCACCCACGGGCCAAACAAAAGAAAAAAGATGATCGCTGTTCCCCCGATCAAGCTAACGGCAACAGCAACCCGGCCCGGCGCCTGAAAACCACACAGAAGCAGATAGAAGGCGGAAACTGCAAATGCGATCCAGCCGCCGCGCGAGAACGTCAAACCCAGAAGCGCAGTGCCCGTCACCAACCCCCCGCCCCACAACCACCGTTTCAATCCAGGTTTTGATTCGATCAGCCAGGCGCCAAGCAAGATCAGGGCCAAGACGCCGGTATAACCGGCGAGGTGGTTGGGATGCTCGGTCGTTCCATAAGCCCGCAACAGCGGTTGACCGGCGGCATTGAGCAGATAGCTCGCGCCCGGATCACCTGCGCGAAAGTCCGACTCCCACTTCAACAAAAGCTGTCCTGTCAGCGTCGCGCCGGTTCTCACCTGCGCCGAGCCTGCCACCGCCTCTACCACAACGAGAATGACGGCCAGAAGGCCGAAGGAGAGAGAGCGCCAATTTTCGCCGCTGTTGACGACGCTCAGATACACGCCCACAACAAGCCACCACTCCGCCGCCGTCCACGAGGCCAGCCGCGCATCCAGCGCCTACAGCGCACTTAGGGCGCCAAGAAAAGCTATCGCCATCAGAATCATCGTGAGAGGCCGATCCCCCCAATGATACGGTCGTTTCAAAATCCAGGATTCGATGAATGTAGCAAAAACAAGGGACAGTCCAAAGGCTTCTGGCAGATACACAACCAGGCTATTGAACGCCCAGAAGATCGGGCGATCATCTAGCACGACCCGCCACAGCCAGATCGGCCAGACCAAGCCGCCAAACGTCAACAAGAACAAGAGCCGCCGAGCGAATGTGACGGCGAATTTCGATTTCTCCACGCCTTCAGGCCTCATTCCGGTTCAGCCAGCGTTGGACGCGACGAAGCCAATCCAACATCGTGAATTGCAACCGCAGTCTGCGGCTTGGGTAACGGCGGCGCGTAAAAAAGTCGTGGTTGCGCTTGCGGGCCTCCAACTCGGCCAGCCAATCCCAACGCAAGTCTTCCCGACGGCACAGGCTGATCTCGGCGCCAGGCTCGCTGTCGATCACATTGGCTTCCATCGGCCACAGTGCTTGCCCAAACGAACGTATGGTTTTACGGCCGGGGCGAGTGGTCAACACATACTCGGCGCGCAGGTTGCGGGGCGCTTTCGTCGCATACAAGTCAACATCATAGTCAACGTCACCCAGGACCCCGGCCAAGCGGTTGAGCCGCTCCGGCAGAATCTCAAAAAAAGAATCGTAAACGGCGATAGAGTCATCGAGGGTTCGAAAGCTGTAAAGTGTCTTGAAGCGTTGCAAAGGCGTCTGAAAGAAAACCGATCGTCCGGCAAAATGCGTTCCGGCGTCGCCCGCGCCGGTGGCGAGCGAGACGCGCGGGTAAACGGTGTAACGGCTCGTGTCCGCCGCATATTTTGCAAAAAGCGGAAACCAGTCTTCGGCATCAAAGTGAAAAAACGCTTCATGCACGCTTCGCGTGTCGGCCGGAGTCAATCTTCGGTTGCTTGAATCGCGCCAGGCCAGAAAGCTTTGCCATTGCCCCGCTGTGAAGGCCTGCCCTTGTGTGTACGGGATTTGAACGAAGAACGAGTCCCCGTCGTCGGCCAACGGCACGAACGGCTGTTGGGTGTAACCGTTGAACCACAGCGCGTACAGGCACAGCCCGGCAATGCGTTCATCATCGCGGTAGAAGTCGAGCGCCTGCGTCGCATATGCGTAAAATACAGGCGACACCAGCAGATCATCTTCGAGAAAGATGACATCGCCGTAAGTCCCGGTCAGCCCGCCGCAAAACAAGACATGCTCCACCAACCCCAAATGCCGCTCGTGGCCCAGCACTTCTTTAGGGCCGAACGGCCAGACGAACTGCTCTGCGATTTTCCTCACCTCGGGGTGGATCCCGTTTTCGCCGCAATCAATAGAAATGATCAGGGGGACGCCGCGCCCTGCCGGATAGGCCGCCTTCCCCAAAGAAAGCAACAGCCGCTCCAGAGTCTGAGGCCGGTTGTAGGCGCTGAGCACAATTGCCGGTTTCATCATTCGCTCGTGAGATAGTCGAGTGCAGACTCAAACAAGGCTTCCAAACCTTTCTGCGCCTGGCGCGGGTCGCGCGCCAACTGCCACCGGCCATCGGCCAATGTGTCGGCGATGGAAAACGCGGCGGCGGCGGGCAGGTTAAGGGCTTGCCCCACCGCCAGCAACGCGGCGGCTTCCATTTCAACAGTGGCAATTCCATTTCGCTGATGCTCGATCGCTGTGCGACGCGTCTCACGGAAAGGGGCGTCAGTCGTCCATGTCCGGCCGATGGTGTGCGCCTGCCCGCGCCGGGTCAAGACGCGGCTCCAGCCGTGTGTCATCTCGGTATCCGCCGCCGCCCATTCTCCCGGCGGCAGGTAGTGAGCGGAAGTGCCTTCGCCCCGCAAGGCGCGCTCGCAGATCACCAGATCGCCCGGCTTCAGGTTAGATTGCAGACCGCCAGCCAACCCAATCGCCACAAACCGCTGGACTCCAAACGCGGCCAGTTCATCGGCCAGGGCCGCCGTCACCGGCGCGCCGATCCCGAAATTACCTGCCAGCGCGACACGCCCTCCGGTGCGTTTGAGCAAAAAGAGGTCGCCATAGAAGCCGCCCACCCTCTTCGTCGGGTAACGCCGGATCGCATACTCAACCAGACTCTTTTGAAACGCCAGAATGATGGTTTGCGGCGGGACGACGTTCGGGAGCGCGCCTCGCGCGCGCTTGTAAGCTAATAAATCAGCCGCCGAGAAGATCGGCTCGTCGTCAGGCAACATGGCTTCGTCTCTTGCTCAACCAGAGAAGCGCCGCCAGAGCGCTCTCACCCGCCAACATTCCCCACGCCGCGCCGGAAGCGCCCAACTGCGGAATCAACAAGGTGTACAAGCCAACAGACACAGCCGCGCTGAGAATCGTCACTTTCAAAACGGTCCTCTCCAGACGGCGGGCGACGAAGTCAAGCGAGAGATACGCACTGAAGGTGTATGGGATGAGACTCCAGGCTAACAAGCGCAAAACGTGAGCGGCGGGCGCAAAGCGTGAACCGTATATCAACATTACGATGGGATCAGCCAACAGGGTCAGGGCCAGCGCCAGCAGAACACTCAGGGCCAACAATGCCGCCCATGAATTGCGGAAGAGTCGTTCGGCTTCAGCCGAGGATCGGCGCGACAATGTTGGCAGTAACGCGCCCAACACGGCATAATGCCCGATCTTGAGTCCTTCTACCAAACGGGCGGCGGCAGAAAACCAGCCGGTGGCCGCATCGCCTGCCAGCGGCAGGAGCATCAGCACGCTCAACCGCTGAGAAAAGAGGGCCAGGGCCGTGAGCGCGGCCAGCGGCCAGGCAACGCGCAGTAACACCCAAACTTCGGCCAGCCTTATAGGTTTCCACAGAGCGGCGAAGGTTACAAGCCGAGAACACAGCAACCCACCCAGCCCGGCGGCGATCACTTGAGTCAAGGTCAGCCAGGCGCACAGTCTCAAGAGATCATCTTGACTCCGGATCCAGGCTACGGCGCCAATCATCTGCAACAATGCCGTCAACAAGTTCAAGGCCAGGAACAATTCCATGCGCTCAAACGCGCGCAAGAGCGCACTGAACACGGTGTAGAACGCCAGCGGGAACAGCGAAAGCAAATATACGATCAGAGCCAAGCGCGACTCCGGCAAAGCCGCTGGAAACATGAGACCGACGCCGATCACGCCTCCGATCCAGAACGCCGACAGCGCCAATTGAAGCCAGAGGGCAGCGGGCGCAAACTGCGGGAGGCGGCCCGCCCGCGCCGTCTCCCGAATCAAAAGCATGTCGGTGCCGAAGGTGGTCACCGCGTTGCCGAGGAAGACCAGGGCGGCCATGGCCGCATATTGCCCAAACACGGCCACGCCGAGCCGGCGCGCAATCAATGCGATGAAGACAAGCGTCAACCCTTGCGTCAACACCCGGGCCAGTAACAGCCAGAGCGAGTTCAACCCAAGGCGTTTGGCGCTCACTGACGCAATCGTATCCACGGGAAGGGAGAATCGACAAGGTGAAACAGCCGTCGCAGGCGGGCCAGCGGCGAACCCGGATCATACAGCCGTACCGGGTGAAACCCGGCCAGGGTGTCCAGTAAGTGATGATGATAGTGGTCAGCCATCTCCGGAAAGCCCAGCGCGGCGTAATAGGCTTGTGTCCGCGCGCGTGCTTCGGCGGCCTCTGACGGAGAGTAGAAAGGGCTATCCAGGATATGAATCTCGCCGCGTGCAGAGAGTAATGGCCTGAGGCGCTGAATCAACATGGGCAGATCAGGAAAGTATTGAATGGCGCTGGCGATGATAATCGTATCAAAACTTCGTTCACAAAAGGGGGCCTGAAAAATGTCAGCTTTTAGAAGCCCAAGACAGTGATTGCCCGCAAATACCCGCGCCGCTTGCGATAACTCGAAGTGATTGAGATCGACCCCTACGACTCGGCAACTTTGCAACCGAGCCAGCCGGTTCGCCAGCCAGCCGTTGCCACACCCCAATTCCAGGATGGTAAGCGGCCTCGATAATTGGGCCAGATAGGCGCCCAGCCGCGCCGCCGAGGCCGCCCGCGCCCGCCACTCAGCCCGGAGCGGGTGCGCGCGGGGGAGGTCGGGGAGGCGGCCCACCACGTCATCAGAATATAGCCGCCCTTCCTTCTCGCGCACTCGCAAATAGATATCGGAGTCAAAGTCCATTGAGAATAGACTCTCTCGGAAATAGCGGCCTTCGACAGGCTCAGGCCGCGCTCGACAGGCTCAGGCCGCGCGCTGAGCTTGTCGAAGCGCGCACGGACTTATGTTGAATAGAGTCTAATGTCGAGCAAATTGGCAAGTGCTCTACGCAATAAATTGCATGGTTAGAATGAAGTAGTCGCCCCACTGGTTGAACGGCCAGCGTGAACATAGCGCCTCGTCCAGGCCCATCAGCCAGCGAGTTTGCGTTGGCAAGCGTTTCGGGAAGTTATCCATATAGGATGGCGGGCAAAAGAGCGAGAAGCTTTGCAACGCCACGCGTCGAAACCCCGGCCCGAAGGCGCGGGCCACAGCGCCGGGCGTAAAGTAGTACGCCAAAAATTTTGCGCCCTCGACGTTGGCCAACACACCACCGCGATGCAACCGCCGTGTTGCCGTGCGCCAGTGCCCGCGCAGGGCTTGCGCCAACTCCCACGGGCAAATCGGCGGCATGACCACCCACACGGCAAACCCGCCCGGCTTCAACACTTTCGGCAACGCTCTGGTAACATCGCGCAAATCGGGGATGCAGTTCAACCCGCCGAAGTTAGAGAAAACGGCATCGTACGGCCCGCCCCAAACACGATCAAGTTCCGTGAATGAGCATTGCTGAACCGTAAACCGGTCGCGCCGGCCAGAGGCTTCAATCTTCGCCGCGATCTCGGCCACCATACCGTCGGCAATATCAGTGGCGTGAACACGGTAACCCTGCTCGACGAAGTAGGCCGCATCTGCGCCGGTGCCGGCGTTCAGTTCAAGGATCGCGCCGCCGGCTGGCGCATGCCGAAGCACCTGCGCCCGCGCCAAGCCTCGCGCCCAGCGAATCACCGGGTGGTTCTGGCAATAGGAGTCGTATACTTCCGCCTTGCGCGAGAAACCGGCATTGATACTTTCAATGTCAATCACGGGCGTCAACCATTCGGCGCAATCGCAGTTCCGAGCGAAGCAGGCCAAGCAGGTTTCGGAGGGCGGAAATCAGGGCGCGCCAGCCGAGCCGTTTCAGCGCCCGCTGCAGGCGAAACTCGTAATGCACCCGGCCATGCAGAATACGATAGAACTCTTGTGGAAACGGACCGTGATAGAGCAAGGCCAGATCATTGGAGTCGATCCAGTTTTGCTTCTCGCCTAACTCCAGCCTCACTCGCTCATAAAATTTTGTGCCGGGCAAGGGATAGCTGACTGAGATACCGATGTCGTCCGGTTGACACTCGCGCACCATCTTGAGGGTGAGTTGAATGTCGGCCCATGTTTCGCCGGGGTAACCGAATTGCAGGAAGAAGCCGGCTTCTATGCCCGTCTGTTTCAACCATTTGGCGGCGTTGTAAATATCTTGCACGGTGTCGCCCTTGTCCATCGCGTCCAGAATTTTCTGCGAACCAGATTCGGCGCCGAGCCAAACCGTTTTGCAACCGGCATCGGCCAGGGCGGCGGCGATCTTTTCATTCACCAAATCAGCGCGCTGGAGGCATTTGAAGGGGATGATAGAGTCCGCTTCCCTGGCAAGGCCGGCAAATCGTTCGATCCAGCCAGGCTTGAGTCCAAAAATGTCATCGGCAAACCAGATGTGGTCGGGCCGATACTTTTCTTTCAGCCATTTCATTTCGGCAACAACATTTTCTGGCGAGCGCGAGTTGTAACGTTGCCCCCAGATTGGCTTGGCGCACCAGTTGCAGTGATAGGGGCAGCCGCGCGTGGTGACCATGTTCATCGAGTAGTAGCCGTGCCGCTCGCGCCAGAGCTTCCGGTAACGCGGAATGTCCACCAGATCCCAGGCGGGAAATGGGAGCGAGTCGAGATCGTGAATGTCGGGGCGGCGGGGAGTGCGCGAAATCCCAAATCTCAAATCCCAAATCCCAAACTCCAAAGGGGCGTTTTGCGAACCTTGCGATTTGAAGGCAAGGCTGAGGATTTGGTCAAGGGGTTGGGTTGAGCGGCCCGTGAGCGAGTCGAGCAGTTCGCCCAGCGTAAGTTCGCCTTCGCCGAGGAGGACAAAGTCCGCGCCGCGCTGGAGATAGAGGTCGGCGTGGTCGGTCATGTCTGCGCCGCAGACGATGATTGTACAGCCGCGCGCCTTTGCCATGTCAATCATCATGAACGCGGCTTCGCGCATCCGCAGGAGACACATCTTTGAGAGGTAGTTGAAGTTGTCTTCAAAGATGCAGGCGAATTGAGGCTGGTGTCGGTCGAGCGCTGCCCCCCACTCCGCTTCTGATTCGGCCAGCATCGCGTCAAAGAGGGCAACCACGTAGCCTTTGCTTCGGGCGTAGCTGGCGGCGTAGAGCGCGCCGAGCGGCGGGTAAGGTTGCATAGCGGCCCACAGCTTGGGGTCGAAGCGGAGGTAGTAGGATTGGCCGAAGAGGATGTCGGTCATGAGGCCATCATAGTCGGTCTCACCAAGCGCGGCAAGAACTCAATAAACTGTGACATCATCCCCCAAAACTTAAGTTGACACTTTCATAAGTAAGCGCTAAAATATAAACGATGGACATTGCCTTACACGCACTCGCTGAACCCCGTCGCCGGGACATCTTGCGGCTCATCTATAACCAAGAGCTTTCTTCTGGAGATATTGCTTCTCACTTTGAGGTAAGCGGCCCGGCTATTTCTCAACATTTGAAGGTTTTGGTGGACGCGAGGTTGGTTACCATGCGAAAGCAGGGAACCAAACGGTTGTACCAAGCCCGGCCAGAGGGCCTGGCCGAAGTTCGGGCTTATTTAGATGGGTTTTGGGAGGACAACCTTCAGCAACTCAAAATGGCCGCAGAGGCTGAGGAACGGAGAAGCACCCGACGTGGACCTGTCAGCAAAAAGCGCCGTGCTTGAGCGCAAAATTGCCATTGCCGCCAAGCCTGAAACCGTATTTTCGTTTTTCACCGATCCGGTGAAGCTGGCCCGCTGGAAAGGGATGCGGGCCGAACTTGATCCACGACCTGGCGGAGTCTATCGTGTCAACATCAACGGGCGTGATGTAGCGCGTGGCGAATACGTCGAGATTGTCCCTTACAGCCGCATTGTATTCACCTGGGGCTGGGAGGGCGAAAACAGCCCCCTGCCCCCTGGCGTTTCCACAGTTGAAATTACACTCATTGCCGATGGCAAAGGAACAATTGTCCATCTTCAGCATCACGGGTTGCCACCCGAACAGTATGATTTTCATGCGATGGGTTGGGATAACTTTCTTCCACGTTTGGTAGAGGTCGCCGAGGGTCGAGACCCGGGGCCAGACCCCTTAGCCACAAATCGTTGAACCAACCCTTGTCTCTCAGGAGGAGATAAAATGTCATCGTCAAATCTGATCCGTTGGTGCGGACTGGCGGCTGTGTTAGCCGGCCTATCGCTTATTCTTCAACAGATTTACGCTCTCGTTGCCCCCGACCCGACAACTGGCGGCTGGGTGGCCGTCCACACGTTGGGTTACTTTGGTTTGGCAATCGGCTTGTTAGGTCAGATAGGTGTTTATGTCCGGCAGAAAGACCACCTGGGGCAATTGGGCTTCTTCGGTTTCCTGCTGGCATTCATTGGCAATGTTTTGACAGCGGGCGCGGCGTTCCTCAACACCTACATCGTTCCGGTGCTGACAGTCGAAGCGCCCGCTCTGCTTGGAAGCCCTCCCACTGATCCGGGGCCGCTGTTTGGCGGGCCAATGGGCTTGGTTGTCCTCTTAAGTGCCGTCATCGTGACTATAGGGTTTATCATGTTAGGCATTGCTACCATGCGTGCCGGCATCCTGCCACGCCCGGCGGCGCTGTTGGTCGTGCTCAGTTCATGGTTCGGGCTGGCGGCGATCTTTTCGCCCGTTGTCTTCGCCATCGCCGGCGCAGTTTTCGGATTAGGCAATGCCTGGCTGGGTTATGCCCTGTGGTCGGAAAAGAGGTAAGCGCCGAATTTGCTCAACGTTTTCGACCCGTGCTATAATCTTGCCCAATCACATAGCAAACAACGCTGAACAAGAGGAGTAAGCGCGGCAGGCTGATAGAGACGGCGGGCCACAGGCTGGAAGCCCCCACAGCAAAACGCGCGCTGAAGGTCGCTTGGGAGTTGGTGAACCCAAACAATCTCTAATTCTCTAATTCTCCGATTAGAGAATTGGAGAATTGATAAGTTCACCCGGAAAGCCCGTTACAGCTTTTGAGCGCGATGGCAAACTGCCGTCGAACCAAGGTGGTACCACGGAAGAAGCCCTTTCGTCCTTGACTGGATGAGGGGCTTTTTGTTTGCAGGGCTATTTCCAATTCCAGACTTCCGAAGTCTTGAAGACTTCGGAAGTCTGGGCGGACGATGCCGTAAATCAAACTGGAAGCCGCTCTAAGGCAATTACGTTTGACGTTTGTCGTTTGACGACCTGACAGGAGTATTAGCAATGACCGACACCCTTCCCAAAACCTACGACTTCACCGCCACCGAACAGCGCCTGTACGCCTGGTGGGAGTCGTCCGGCTACTTCAAGCCGAAGATTGACAAAAGCAAGAGGCCGTTCGTCATCTCCATTCCGCCGCCCAACGTGACCGGCGAACTGCATCTGGGCCACGCCATGTTTGTAGCGGTTGAAGACTTGATGATTCGCTACCATCGCATGAAGGGCGACCCGACTCTGTGGGTACCCGGCTCCGACCACGCCGGCATCGCCACCCAACTGCAAGTGGAGAAGATGCTCCTGCGCGAGGAGGAGGTGACTCGCGAAGAGTTGGGCCGCGAAGAGTTCGTGAAACGGGTGTGGCAGTGGAAAGAAAAATACGGCAACATCATCTACAATCAAATCCGGCGGCTGGGCGCGTCATGCGACTGGGATCGGGTGCGCTTCACCCTCGACGACGGCCTCTCTAAAGCTGTGCGCCACGCCTTCGTGTCGCTTTATAAGAAGGGGCTGATCTATCGCGGCACCTATCTGGTGAACTGGTCGCCGGGACTCAAAACGGCGGTGTCCGACGTGGAGGTTGAGTACAGCGAAGAGGAAGGCGCACTCTACTTCTTCAAGTATAAACTGAAAGACTCAGACGACTTTTTGCCAGTGGCGACCACCCGCCCCGAAACGATCCTCGGTGACACCGCCGTGGCGGTGCACCCCGACGACGACCGCTACCAGGGCCTCGTCGGCAAAACCGTGATCGTGCCTATCCTCAATCGCGAGATTCCGGTGATCGCTGACTCGGTGGTTGACAAGGATTTCGGCACGGGTGCAGTGAAGGTGACCCCCGGCCACGACGCCGCCGACTACGCCATCGGCCAACGGCATAGCTTATCTATCATCTCGATCCTGAACAAAGATGCGACGATGAACGAGAATGCCGGGCCGTATGCCGGGCAGGATCGGTTTGCCTGCCGCGAGGCTTTGTGGCGCGATATGCAAAAGGCCGGCCTCACTATCAAAACCCAACCACACCTGATGAGCGTGCCCCGGTCACAACGCGGCGGCGAGATCATCGAGCCGATCATCTCCACCCAATGGTTCGTGAAGATCAAGCCCCTGGCCGAAGCCGGGATCGCCGCC
>CAYSIV010000077.1:17997-20516 GCA_964431175.1 uncultured Anaerolineales bacterium | reverse complement strand
TGCTGGCCGCGGGCGGCGTGTTGATCGTCGTCGTTGTGGCGATCGGGATCGCCGTCGTGGGCGGGGGAATTGTGTTCAACACGATGGCCCAAGTCGCCGCTCAAACGGCCATTGCCCTTCAACCGACTATACTACCAACCCATATTTTCTCCCCAGATAAATATGGCGTGTTGTTGATTGTGGGCGCAGAAGACGCAGGTGGCATGATCGGAATGCTGGAACGTGACTTGAAAGCCAAACTGGCAGCTACAGGACTTGGCGATGTCGTTGAGGTTGCTTTTGAAGTGCGAGGGTCAACGCCATCGCTTCAGCCTCTTGTCGAAAGCCGGGGCGCCAAAGCTGGAATGTTCATCGTGGTCTCCAGCGATGCAGGCGGCTTTCCTTCCGGCCTGGAAACTTATTTCGTTTCTGCGCCCGATGCCACTTTTCAGGTGACGGTTGACGCCCTGTCTGAAACGTTCAGCCGCGACACGCTTCCCAAAGTCAGCGCCGTCTTCGCCAACCGGATCGGCATCCTCATCAACACTGCCATTGGCTACGACGCCCTGCGCGACGGCAACTACGGCGAATGCTCGCGGCGTTTTACGGCCACCTTGCCCTTGCTGGATCAACTGGACATCACCACCAGCCACTCGGAGGCCGCGCACCACGCTTTGGGAACGTGCCTGAGCGCGCTGGGCCGCGCCGACGAAGGCAGTGCCGAATACCAACGGGCAATTGAAATCAATCCAAACTACGCGGCGGCGTATTTTGGTTTGGGCAATTATTGGTACTCACAAGGCGATTACAAACAGGCGGCGCGGTATTATCAACTCACGCTCGACAAGGCCCAGATCGATCCGCTGGCCTCAGAAGTGATGGTGGCGCGGGCCTATGGCGGGCTGGGCAATATTGCTCTGGCCGAAACAAGGTACGATGAGGCCATTCAAGCATTTGACAAAGCGATCAATAATCAGCCCGACTTCCCGGCTTACTATCTGGGGCGGGCGTTAGCCAAGCGCGCTGCCGGGTTAGGGGAAGACGCGAAAGCAGATTTGCAAAAGTGCATTGAGGTGGCCAAACAACCCGGCGCGGCCCAGTCCGACTACTTCCGTCAGCTTGAGCAGGACTGCACTGCGAAGCTAGAAGCATCGCCTTGACTTTTGACAACGGATTTAACGGATGAATCGAATTTATATTTCCATCCGTTAAATCCGTTTCATCCGTTGTCTCTTTTTATGGAAAACCTGACCGGCAAAAAACTTGGGTTGTACGAGATTGTAGCTCCGCTGGGCGAGGGCGGGATGGCGGCTGTGTACAAGGCCTACCAGCCCAGCATGAACCGTTACGTGGCTCTCAAAATTTTGCCTCAACATATGGCTAAAGACCCGCAGTTTGTGGGGCGCTTTCAGCAAGAGGCCAAAGTTCTGGCCAAACTGCAACATCCGCACGTCCTGCCCGTCTTCGACTTCGGCGAAACCGACGGCTACACTTATATCGTCATGCCGCTGGTCGAGAGCGGCACCCTCACCGACCTGCTCAAGGGCCAGCCGCTCACCCTCAAGCAAATCCGCGACCTCATCTCGCAAATCGGCGAGGCGCTCGATTACGCTCACGCCCGCGGTCTCGTTCATCGCGACGTGAAGCCGAGCAACGTACTGGTGGACGGGCGCGGCAACTGCCTGCTCACCGATTTTGGGTTAGCGAAGATCGTCGAAGGAAGCGCCAAGTTTACCGACACCGGCGGCATCCTGGGCACGCCGGCGTATATGTCGCCCGAGCAGGGGCGTGGCCTGTCCATTGATGCCCGGAGCGACATCTATTCGCTGGGGGTGATGCTGTATGAAATGGCAACAGGGCGGCCGCCGTTTGAGGCCGAGACGCCGATTGCCATCGTCTTCAAACACATTCAAGACCCGCTTCCCTCGCCCAGCGCCCTAAACGTTGACCTGCCTGAAGCAGTGGAAGGCGTAATCCTTAAGGCGTTGGCTAAGGATCCGGCAGAGCGTTTTCAAACGGCGCATGAAATGGTGGCCGCGCTTCAGGCCGCCATTCCCGAAACGCTCTCCGGCTCCAGAACGGCGACGCAGGCCTCACCACCCAAACCACCCACCGTGAAGGCGCTTGCCCCGTCGGCGTCCGCGCGGCGCTGGAGTGTGATCGGCACAGGGTTGATCGTCGCCTGTTGTTTGCTGGCGTTGATCGGCTCGGCTTCGGCGGCTGGCGCGCTCTTCTTTTTTAGGCCAACGTCGACGGCGACTCCGACGATGACGGCTAGCGCGACTCATACTTCGCCGCCCACGCGAACGGCGACTTCCACCTCAACTGACACTGCCACTGTCGAGCCGACTCGAACCCACACGCCGCTCGCCACTACTCCGGCCCAGGTGGTCAGCGCCGCCAGCGCCACTGCCACCACCACCCGGCGGCCCCTGCCCCTTCAACAAACGGTCACTGCCGCGCCGACCAATACCGCCGTACCCGCCTGCACAGCGCCGGAATTCTTCGACCCATTCCTCGATCGGTGTCGCTTGCCCGAC
>CAYSIV010000077.1:10123-17976 GCA_964431175.1 uncultured Anaerolineales bacterium | reverse complement strand
GCAATCCATCGCCAGATATCGGCCCGCCGCCAACAATTCCGCCGCCCTGCCCGCCGAATTGCTGAAGACGCCACACCCGGCTAAAGCCTGCTCATCTGTTTTCAAATATGGCCCTCTCCATCCTCCTCAAAGGCATCGTCATCGGTTTCTCCATCGCCGCCCCGGTCGGGCCAATTGGCATACTATGCATCCGGCGCACCCTGGTCGAGGGCCGGGCCACTGGCCTCGCCTCCGGCTTGGGCGCGGCTACCGCCGACGCCTTTTACGGCTCCGTCGCCGGGTTCGGCCTCACCTTCATCTCGGCGCTCCTCCTCGGCCAACAATTCTGGCTCCGGCTCGGCGGCGGCGCGTTCCTTGGCTATCTTGGCCTGAAAACGTTGCTGACAAAACCGGCGACGGAGGCCGCCAATGCCAAAGGCAACGGACTGCTTGGCGCGTACACCTCAACGCTCTTTCTGACTTTGACCAACCCCGCCACCATCTTCTCGTTTCTAGCCATCTTAGCCAGCGTAGACGCCGCCACCAGCTACGGTTCAGCCGCCTTGCTTGTGAGCGGCGTATTCGTCGGTTCGGCCCTGTGGTGGCTCCTGCTCAGCGGCAGCGTCAGCTCCCTCCGTGAAAAGTTCACGCCGGCGGCCATGACCTGGGTGAACCGGGCTTCGGGTTGCCTCATTCTTGCCTTCGGCCTCGTTGCTTTATTGAGCTTGATCAGATCGGGCATTTCGTAGATCATAAGGGCGTGCTCAACTACGCCGATCATCGCGCCCATCTCAACACAATCATCCGCGCCGCCCTCAGCGCCGCCGCTCCGGCAGAGGCCGTGCGCCGCCACCTGAGCCCCGCTAATCTTCAAGACGCCGAGCGCGTTTTCATTGTCGGCGCGGGCAAAGCGGGAGTGGCCATGGCCCAAGCCGCCGCCGGCCTTGCCGGCTCACGCTTGGCTGGCGGCGTGGTCGCAATTCCCCATTCTTCGCGTTTGGCGTCTGACATTTCACCTTTGGCGTTTCTTCCCGCCGGCCACCCCAAACCCGACGAAGGCAGTTTGCGTGCTGGCCAGGCGATGGCCGAACTGCTGGCCGATGTTACCGAGCGCGATAGGGTGCTGGCGCTGATCTCCGGCGGCGGCTCGGCGCTGTTGGAATTGCCCGTGGCCGGTGTGACCCTGGCCGAATTGCAAACCATCACCGATCAACTTCTGCGCTCCGGCGCAACCATCAACGACTTCAACTGCGTTCGCAAACACCTCTCACGCCTCAAAGGCGGCGGGCTGGCCCGGCTGGCTGCGCCGGCTCGCCTGCTCACCCTCATTCTGTCGGATGTGATCGGCGACCCGCTCGATGTGATTGCTTCCGGCCCAACCGTGCCCGATCCAACGACAGTTGACGACGCGCGATCCATTCTGAAGCGCCACAACATCATTTCCGGTTTAGCCGACTCTTTTAGAGAAACGCCCAAGCCAGGCGACTCGATCTTTGAGCGCGTGACCCATTGCCTGATTGGCTCGAACACGCTGGCCCGCGACGCCGCCGCGCAGGCCGGGCGCGTGTCCGGCTTCAGGGTTGAGTTGCCCGATCATATTGTTCAAGGTGAAGCACGAGAGTGGGGAGCGGCTTTAGCGCGCGCAACCCTCTCGAGGATTTCAGACCTTCGGCAGGGTGAAGCACTGGCCTTGATTTACGGCGGCGAGACAACCGTAACCGTGAAAGGACACGGCGTGGGCGGGCGTAACCAGGAACTGGTGCTGGCGGCGGCGATTGCCTTGGACGGCGCTCCCCGGCGAGTGATGGTGGCTAGCTTCGGCACGGATGGGGTGGACGGGCCAACGCCAGCCGCCGGCGCGACGGCCACCCCTGAGTCAATTGCCCGCGCTCGCGCCCTCGGCCTCGATCCGCAGGCAATGCTGGAAAACAACGACTCGCATTCTTTCTTCTCTGCGCTTGGCGACTGTATCCTCACCGGCCCAACCGGCACTAACGTCAACGACCTGGCCATCGCGCTGATATATCCGGCGCAAGTTGGCAAATCGCGCTCCAAGCGAAAACTTCCAAACGCCCTCTTAAACGCAACGCGCAACACTTTCGTGTTGCGTGTTGAGAGCTCCAACGCTAACTCTGAACTCTAACTGTTTTGCAGGCGCAGTCGCCGGACGACGAAGACGAGGGCGATGAGGACGAGCGCGCCGATAAACAGCCCCGGCCCGCCGAATTCGTCGGCAAAGCCGGTATTGGGCAAGGCCGTAGGCGTGGCCTCAAACCCGATGCCACCGCCGGCCGGAAGCGGAGTGACGGTGGCATCGGCCGTCGCGCCAACTCGCGTGGGCGTGCGGGTGAAGGTGGGCGTCACCGTAGACGCGCCACCAGCCCCGGGCACGCTCGTGCCGCCGCCTACGCGCGTGGGCGTGCCAGTTCCTGCGCCGCCGCTGAGGCCTTGGGCCGCGGTGGGGGTGCGGCTGGGCGTCAACGTCGGGCCAGAGGTGTTCGTCACGGTCGGCGTGTCGGTCAGCACGGTAACGGCGATCACGGGCGTGTCGGTGATGAGCGGCACTTCGGTGTCGGTTGGAAGCGGCGTGTCGGAAGGCACAGGCGTGTCGGTGGCCGGGTTGGCCGTGAGGAAGGCGCTCGTTGCCACTTGAGCGTTGGCGGTAATGATAGCGGCTGCCGTTCCAGCGCGATTGGCTGTCTGGCTGGGCGCAATCAAGAACAAATACAGGCCAATGCAGATCATACCGACGACGAACAGGCCGCCCAAGGCAATCGCCACAATGACAAAGGTGCGATTGGAAGATTGCTCAGGAGCGGAGTCTTCCTCTTCTTCCTCTTCAGGCGCAATTTCAGAATCGGGATCAAAGTCTGTCATGGGTGTTCACTCTCCTGAATGTAATTAGCTAAGTAGTATACGCATTAATTGAAAGTGCGCCACAAGCCCCAGGTCACTCAAACACTTCCAAATTTGCCAGCGGCACCAGTTCAGCGCCCCCGCTTTCCAACTCCACGTAAGCGCTGGAGGCTTGCACTCCGCTGGGCAAAAGCTGAGGCCGCTCGACAAGTTGTTGAATGATGCCCACCGCGCCCAGGTGCGGCGGCCTCAAGGCCCGCACCCGCCGCCCAACCACGAGCGGCGCGCCCTCGGCCGGAGACGGTGGCGCCCCCGGCGATGGAAGCGGGATGATGACTTCGGGGCGGTGGCCAGTCCAACGATCGGCAGGCCGGCCATCAATCATGGCTTCGCGCCCATCGTGGTTGCTGAGCAAGCTCCAGGCTGATTCGCTCATCGCCCCGCTGCCAAAACTCTCGGTGAGGAGGACCGGGTAGGATAGCGCCCGGATCGTCGGGATTAGCGAGGCCGAGATACTGCCCAGAACCATGCCTTTCACTTTCACTGTCTCGGCGCTCCGAAACGCCCTTTGGTCTGCTGTACCGCCGACCAGGATCATGCCTTTGCTTCCTTCGTCGAGCGCCGAAGCGTCGATGGGCAAGTCGGGAGCGGTGGTTGCCGTTCGCATGACGCCAAAGCTTTGGCGACCCGAGCCCCACATGCCCTGTACCAGCGCTCCGGCGGTTTCAAGGGTCGCCCCGTATTCGGGCACAATGCTGGCAATCACCCCGGCAAACCCGGCCCGTAATTCAACACCATTGCCTGCCGCCGCGAACAACATCCGCCCATTGATCACATCTACCATTGTGCCATTGGCCGGAGCCGAAACCGACAGCCGGCGAAAGCCCAGCATGATCGGGCGAACGGCCAGGCCGTCGCCCTTTTCCACAATCTCGCCCGGCGGCACTTTGACATACTTGTCAACATCGGCCACTGGCGCTTGCAGGCGCTGAGTCAGGTCGAAAATGTAGTGCCGGGTAACTGTGTCGGCGCGGGCGATGATCGTCGTCGCGTCTACGCGGTCGCCCTCCTGCACCAGCAGTTCGCCGGGCCGGGGCAACATCCGGTCGCGGCTAATGGTGACAAGAGGTAAAACGTGAAAAGTGGTTGGAATATACATTGCAAGATTTGGGCCAGCGATTTCAGATCCCGTACTCTCCCAACTTGGCGCACCACTTGCTCACCGCCTCGCGCCGCTTGTTGGCAGTGGCTGGGAATTCGATGGGGCGGCCACGCGCGTCAATCATCACTCCCGCCTCGCCACCCGTAATTGTCATGGTCTTTGACACCCCGGCGCCAAACCCGGCATCGAACCCGCGTAAAGGCTGAATGGTGAGTTTTGCTTCCCGGCCAGGCGGCAGGCGCAAAACTTCGAGCGAACCAAAAGGCACTTTCAAGTCAATGGCCTCGCCCTCGGTCGGGTTGAGTTTGACGCGCACCACATTCTGGCCGGATCGCGCTTCGCCCACCAGCGACACTAACACTCCCAGATTGGCGAAGCTGTTGGATTGCAAAACCTGCGTGGCGGCGATGGGGTTCTGCATGGCCGCCGCCCCGATGGCAGGCAGTAAGCTGTGCATGTCCAGCATCAGCGTTGCAACGCCAGTGGGTTGCAGGCCGTCGATCATCATCAGCGCCGCCTGCCCGAATCGGGGCGCGCGGGCAAGCACCGCGCCACTGCCAATGATGTTTTCAAATGGCGGCATCAGGCCGCCGTAGGGGGTCTTGACCTTGCCGGCCCAACCGGATCGAGCCGTGGCAAACGCCGCCTGCAAACACTGCCGGGCCAATGCGTGTTCCAGATACAGCTCGCGCAGTTCGTGTGGCACGGTGGCCGGGGCCAGGCTCTTGTTATGCAGGTAATCGCGCACTTCATCGTCAGAAAATTCTTCGGGCAACCAGCGCGACACTTGATCCAATTTCATTTGCCCAAGAAGCCGCATGGCGCTGTGGCCCACACCCACATCGGGCCGCACGGTCAGAGTCAGGTCATCTCCAAACGAGGCGGCCATCACCGTAGACATCGAGCCAACATCCACGCCCAGCATGTTCTTGTGGCCAGAGGTCTGGCTGAGGAATCGGATGACACTACCGAAGGCGGTGGCGGTGGGGGTGACACTGCCAGTGCCCCACTGTGAAAGGTCGGTGTAACCGCCGAAGCTGGCCAAGCGGATGTGTTCGTAGAGCCAGGCCAACTGACGGCGCGCCGGAGCGATTAATTCATTGTCCAGTTCTGGCCGCAGGTTGTCGGCCATCAGCACTTCGGATAAGCCGTCGAACATGGCTTTGATTTTTTCCTGCATGGCGCTGTTGCCGGCAAAGAGAATTTCGGGCCGGGCGCCTTCGGCCATGCGGCGTGACGCCATCGCCACGGTCTCGGCCAAACGCAAAACAGCAGTTTGCGATCCGTTCTCAGTGCCGCCGGTAATAATGACCACCTCGGGTTTGGCTGCCAACAGCGCGTCCAACTGTTGCGCTTCCCGGCGGCGATCACCCAACCCCAGCACTTCGCCGACAACGGCATAGGTGGAGGTCGCCACCCGGTGGGCGCTGGCTACTGAAACGTTGGGCATCAGCCCCACCACCGCCACCCGCAAAGGGTCGCCGACGCTGGCTGTGGCGGCAAAAGCGTCAACGCCGTTGCCATCCGGCGCGATGGGAATGATCACCCGGTCGTTGGCATCCGCAAAAGCACGGCCTGTTACCTTTTGCAGTTCTTCCAGGGCATGGTGCAATCCTTCTTCCACGTTGGCGAACGGCGGCTCGGCGGTGGTGCGGGCCTGGCCCCCGGCCACAAAGCGGAAGTCGCCGCTCACAATATCAAACAGGATGGCGCGAGTGGAAACGTTGCCAATATCAACAGTGAGGATCGAATCGGTCGGGGCAGTCGTCATGTTTGAGTGTCAGGTGAGCGCTTGAGAGAGCTTTATACGAAGCCAAAAAACTTGGCGATCTCCAGCGAGAACCGATAGAGAAAGCCAAGGCGTTCGGTGAACAAGGCCAGCGAGGCGGCCAGCGCGCCGACATAGAGCGCGGCCAGGGTGACGGTGATGATCGCCTGGCCGCCAAAAGCCAAAACTCTAACCGCGCCGGGCCGTTCCACCTTACCTCCCGGCATTGACCGCCCGCTGTAGAAGAAGTACATCAACGCCAGAAGGGTGCTGATGATGATAATGGGCGTGTTGAGAATGTCGCCCGGATCGCCGGAAGCAAACGGGCTGACCCACGAGGCCTTTATTTGCGGGAAGAGCGTGCCGGTGACGGCTCCACCCACTGCCACCGCCGCGCCCACGCCGACCACAAAGGCAATGGCGATATTGCCATACGGAGCTAAACCAGAGTTAAGTTTGAGCGCTACCAATAGCGCCAAAAGAGTCAACAAGGCGATGAGAAGCAGCGGCGTCCAGTTCTGCCTCTCGACGTACTCTTTGCCTGCCGCAAACCAGGCATCGTACAGCCGGGGTTTCAACACGTCGCGAAAGACAACTGCGCTGGCATAGCCCGCCGCCACCCCGACAAATACATGCAGGGCAAAGCGATAAAGAGGGTTATCGCCCAGAAGGTAGCTAAACACTAAGAGGGTGAGTAGAAATGCAACTGCGTTGCTGAAAAAATCCTGGAGACTCATTTCTTCTTCCTGGCTTTAGAAGGCTTCCCGGCTTTGCCCTTCTTGCTCTTGGGGCTTCGCCGCTTAAGTTCACTTTGCGGCTCGGCGCTTTCTCCAGAAGTTGACGCGGCTTTGGTGCGGGCCGCGCTCGGCTGAACAGGCCGCCTATTCCTAAGCAACATCACCACCCCGGCAACGGCTCCCAGAGACAGAATCGCGCCAGCCACGTTCAAGCCGTAGGCATAAGCGTTCCACTGCCCGGGCGGCATGGCCTTGCCCAATTTCACTCCATACAACCAGCCGCCCGACAGGCCGCTCACCAGCCCCACGAGTTGCTTCTGATCGCTCTGATAGTAAGGATAGAGCATTGGCTCGGCGGCGGCGCTGGCAATGGCGGCCAGCTTAATACCAGCCACTGTTGGTTGCACCTGCTCCAACCACCCCTGCGCCGACTCGGCCGTGGAGGTTGCCACGATGATCAGGCTGAAGTTATTGTAGCCGCGGGCGATGGCCTCCGCCGGAAGTTTGAGGGCAAATTGTTGCAAGCCAGATGCGCCGCCGGGAATGTAACTCAGATAAATGTATTTCTTGTTTGCGTCTTCAGGCGCGAGGCTGGCCTGGGCCGCCATGCGGTTCAACGTTTCCTGAGCCACCCCCCAACCAGCCGGTGAAGTGCTGGTGACGGCCACCGGCACGCCGCGTCGCAAAAGGTGAGCCATGACGGCTTCAACCCCGGGGTTGAGTTCGCCGGTGTAGGCCGGTTCATATTCAAAGGCAATCAACACCGGTTGATCAACCGGCAATTCCTCAATGGCTTGGTAAAGCGCTTCACCCGCTGCCGGCAGTGACGACGGCGGCGCGAATAGCGCCGGCACGATGTCGCCCAGCATATAAGGCGCCAAAACCACTATCAGCAATACCAGCGCCACCACCAGGCGATCGAAAGGATAATTGAAGCGGGGCTTGCGTTTCGAGCTGATTGTAGCTTCCTGCGTTTCTTCGCTAACGATGGAACGGAAGAGTTCGGCCTGTTGCGCTTCGGCATCGCTCACCACAAATCGGGTGACAACGGCGCCGGGTTTGCCCGCTACGGTAATGGCCGACTCGGCGGGCAGGACACTCCGCATCCCGGCCAGTGGCCCGGCGGTTTCTTCATAGTCAGGCGCAAGGTCAATGGTCGGCGCGTTGAGGTTGATGGGCCGCATGGCCTGCAACCAGGAGGGTAGAGAGCCTCTGGCCAAATCTGCATTATTGGCATTCGCGCTCGTGCCTTCAATGGGTTCGGTGAAGGGCGAGGCAGAGGTGGTAATGGCGGCGGCCCCGGCGGCAGGCGTTAACCAGTCCGGCATTTCGGCGGGCGTGTCGCCCGGTT
>CAYSIV010000077.1:0-10113 GCA_964431175.1 uncultured Anaerolineales bacterium | reverse complement strand
TCGCGGGCCAACTCGCGAACCGACGGCACCAGGTCGCCCGGCTTGAGGGCTTCGGCCTCATTCGATTCAACTGCAAACGGCGGGGTGGCGTCCAGGCCAGAGGGGCGCAGGCTGGCCAGCCAGTCGGGCAAGTCGTTTGAGGCGCTGCCAGTGCCGACGGGAGGTTGCTCGTTTGTGTTGAAGGCGGCGGCCGGCGCATCAGTGGGGCGCAATTGGTTTAGCCAGTCCGGTAGTTCGGCATCGGGCGCGGATTCTGGAGTCGCGGCCGCGCCCGGCTCCAAATCTTTGAGCCACTCCTGTACTTCGGCGTCCGAGCCGGCAAGAGCTGGGCCGGTTCCGGTTGGCGATTGCATTGAGAATGTGTCGGCGGCCGAGTGAGGCTGGCCGATCATGCCGATGGTTTTCTTAAGAGACGGCGGTTTGGTGGGTTCGGCTTTGAGCTCGTCGTTTGCGGAAATCACCCAATCAGGCTCAGGCAGATCCGACGACGATGTTGGTTGCGCGTCGGATGACCTGAGCCAGTCTGGTATTTCGGCAGCTGAATCAGCGCCTGACGGTCCGGCAGGTTGGCCCTCGTTTAGCCAGTCGAGGGCGCCAGTGCGGCTTAGAGCCGAGGGCGGTTGGTCCGAAAGTGGCGCGGAGCTTGAGGTAAGTTTGTTGAGCCAGTCAGGCAAGTCGGCGGTGGGGGTTCGCTCGGCGGCGGCGGGTGTTGGCTTTGCGGGGTCTTCGGCCTGCAACCAGTCGAGAGTCGCCGTGCGGCTCAAGGCCGAAGGGGGTTGATCCGAAGGCGGCGCGGAGCTTGAGGTGAGGTTGTTGAGCCAGGCCGGTAGTTCGCCAGGCAGGGCGGATGATGAGTCAGCAGTGGCGGGCGCGTTGGCACTGCTCAACGACTTGAGCCAGTCTGCCGCGTCATCTTTCACGGCATCAGCGGGCGGCGCTGGCGTGGCCGGTTCCGGGGCCGCGCCAAGCCAGTCGGGCAGGCTGGCTGTTTGCTTGAGGGGTTGTTCGGCGGCAGGCGACAGCGGCTTGCTTTCATCAACCTTTAACCAGTCAGGCAAGCCTGGTTCGGCGGGTTGTTCTGCCGGAGTCTGTTCAACGCCAAAGGATTTGAGCCAGTCATCGTTGTCGTCTTCTTCTTGCGGCGGCGCGGCGGCCATGCGAGCAAAGTCGGAGAGGCCGGGTAGAGGCTTAGGCGGTTCCGGTTCAGCGCCAAGCTTCTTGAGCCAGTCATCGGTGTCGTCTGCATCACTGGCCGCCGGTTCAGCCGTCGCGGGGATTGAAGGCAAGTTGGAGAAGCCACGAGGCTTGGGCGGCTCGACAGGTTGGGCGCCGAATGATTTGAGCCAATCGTCGCTGTCATCTTCTTCTTGCGGCGGCGGCGCGGCGGCCATGCGGGCAAAGTCGGAAAGGCCGGGCAGTTGCGCCGGTTGCGGTGGTTCTGAACCGAGAGGCTTGAGCCAGTCGTCATTTGATTGAGCGGCGGCAGACGAATCGGGGTTCAGGTACGCCGGTAGTTCGGCGGGCGGGTTGATTTCCGGCTCGGCAGGCGGCGCGTCGCCCAGCCCGCCCAGGCGCGAGCGGAGCAAGTCTTCGGTCAAAGGGTCCGGCTCTTCGGCTTGCTGGAGGCCAGTCGAATCTTGATCGCGCAAACGCGAGAGCCAGTCATCCACGCCAGGGGCGGCCTGCCCTGGCTCCAGCGAGGCTTCGTCGTTCATGCCCAGCCAGTCGGGCAGGCTGGCCGTTTGTTTGAAGGGGGAGGGCGAGGCGGCATCTTCCGTTCGGAGGGGTTTCAACCAGTCCGAGTCAGAAGGTTTGGGTGAGCCGGGCGGGGGCGATGGCTCTTGCGCTTTCGGTTTATCCCAGTCCGATGGAAGTTTGAGAGCGCCGGTTTGCGGCAGAACGAGCGGCTTGAGGCGCGCCCCGCAGAACTGGCACTCGTCCAAAGTGTCGGGGTTCATCTTGGCGCACATAGGGCAACGAAGATCGGCCACGTTACTTTACTCTCCGTAGGGGTGATCGGCCCCGATAATTACACGCAGGCCGGTGGCAATAGCGCCGAGGGCAATGCCCAGCAAAATGCCGCGCGCGCCGCCGACGGACGGCACCTGAGTCACCCAGTCGCGCACAGCCGACAGGGCGTTGAGGCCGGGCAAGTTAATCGGCGCCAGCCCGGCAATTAGAATGAGGACAACGACGATGAACAACACCGCCGACCAACTGCGGCGTTTGTAGATCAGCCGCGCCCCGGCCACCACCATCACCACCACCAACAGCGCGGCCAACGTGGCCTCGACCGGCGTTTGAATATAGAGGAATGCAAATCGCGTGCCGGCCCGGGCAGTCTCGGCAAACGGCTCCGGGGCGAGCATTCCCAGCAAGCCGAGGCCGAATACAAGCGCTAACGCCAGCACGAGGAAAATGCTATAAACCCAGCCTCTACTGAAGGTACTGATCTTGCGAACATGCACCAGCGCCAGGTTGAGCACGCCCACCAACAAGGCCACCGCCCCCAGAGTGGCGGCCCACTCTACCAACAACAGCCGCAGATCATGATCGCCCAGAATCTTGACAGGCGGAAAGAAATAAAGGGTAAGCGTCACCAGACCCGCAATGATGGCCACCGCCATTGGCAGACGCAATTTCATATCAATCCTAAAATCTTAGCGATTGCGCCGCCGATGATGGCGGCTCCGACAACCAACCGCAGAGCGTCTTGCATTTGCAGGCTGGCCCGATGGGCGGGCTTGCCGCCCGCCAGATACGCGCCGCTGGCAAACACATCTTCGCCGATGAGGGCGTGGTCAGCCATCACATAAGCCAGCGCCTGGCCCTGGGTGCTGTCGGTGCCGATGATCTGGTGCGCGTTCTCGCCCCAACCAGCGTCGGCCATCAGCGCCACCTCTCGGTCGTAAGTGCCGATGAGCAAATTGGTGGAGACACTTTCATCCTTCAGCGTTGTCATCACGCCAGCGGTGTATGACATCGTCGTTGCCCCGGCCAGGCGGCTCGCAAGGTGATCGTAGAGGTCCTCGGCATTTTGGTGTTTGTAGACTCGGCGCAAGGTGTCTTGGGCGAGGATCATGGAAGTGCCGTCGCCGCTGGTGACGATAGGCGGCTTGTCGGAAATAGTAGCCGCCTCAGCGATGGTTTCCAGCACCGACAACCCGGCCAGAGCGGCCACTGTGTTTTTACCGCCCACTGCGCCCGACCCGAGTGACACGTGAACCCGCTTGCCGCTTTCAACTGCCTCGCCTACTTTCTGCGGCAAGGTCTGGAAGGCTTCTACTTCGCGCAACGCCGGGGGGCGGCCTGAGCGCCGGGCCAGAAACCAGAAGATGATGATGAGCAGGGCGGCCAGGATTACAGTGCCGAGGCCAATCAGGTCTACGTCTTTGAAACTCATGGCTGAGTCTCCGTTTCGTCGGGGCCTTCGAGCCGGGCGGCCAGGGAGGCCAAGGCGGCTGCCCCGGCCTCGTCGGTAAACACACTCAAGGCGGGCTGGGCAATCCGCAAGCCTTGCGCGGCGAGGAAGGCGGTGGGGGAGCCGGGTCGGGTCAGTTCGCGCCACAATTCGCCCAGCCCCAGGCTCTCGAATCGTTCTTGCCAGTGCTGAAAAACGTTCATTTCGTTGGAGTATAGCACAAGGACGCGGGAAGGCAACAAGGGGTACTTTAAGACAGCAGTTCTCAATTTGGCTTCGTAGTAACGACTTCAGTCGTGGTTTGCGGCCAAAAAGCGACTGAAGTCGCAACTACCGGCGTCAATTGTTTTCATATTGAGAATTGCTGACTTTAAGACAGAAACGTTTGGTGTGCGCATTAAATCAGGTCTATAATCGTCGCACTTCACTCTGGAGGAGCGCCATGCCTTATTCTGTGAAAGACATTATGACCAGCCCGGTGGTGGTAGTTGAACAGGAGGACACGGTGGCCCACGCGCTGACAATGATGCGCCGCCGCAACATCCACAGCGTAATCGTGGCCCCGCCCAAAGCCGGTGAACCTTACGGCATCATCACCAGCACCGA
The DNA here is from genome assembly GCA_964431175.1 of uncultured Anaerolineales bacterium. Lineage (GTDB taxonomy): Bacteria > Chloroflexota > Anaerolineae > Anaerolineales > VGOW01 > VGOW01. Next base: position 6,086 of record CAYSIV010000077.1, on the reverse strand, counting down.
CATTCGCGACAAGGTGGCCGCCCACGAGCGCGACACCCGCACCCTGAAATGCAGAGACATCATGAGCGCGCCAATCATCACCGCCCGCATTGACTGGACGATCAGACAGTGCTCGCAAAGAATGGGCGAACTCAAAGTGCATCACCTGCCAGTCGCCGACGACTTTGGCAAGCTCATTGGCATGGTGTCGGCGACCGATATTTTCATGGCCGTGGAAGAAAGCGGTTGGGAAGGTTGATACATGGGCAAAGTCAAACTCATTTTCAATCCAATGTCGGATCGCGGGCGCTCCGGTCAGCGAGCGTCGGACTTGCGGGCAGTGATTGAGGAACATGGCGGCGCGGAGTGGGTGGGCACCGAATATCCAAACCACGCCACCGACCTGGCGGCCAAAGCCGGGCTGGAAGGTTTCGACACCGTGGTGGCCATGGGCGGCGATGGCACGGTGCATGAAGTGATCAATGGCCTGATGCGGGTGGCCCCGCCGCACCGGCCCAAACTGGGGGTGGTTCCCATCGGCTCTGGCAACGATTTTGCTTTCGGCGCAGGCGTTTCATTAGACCCCAGTGAAGCCACCAAGCGCATCTTCACCGGCCAGCCCAAAGCGGTGGATATAGGTTCCATTAGTGACAACAACGGCCGGCTTGAATACTGGGATAACACGGTGGGCATTGGCTTCGACGCCAAAGTGAACATTATGAGCCGCAAGATCACGAACATGTACGGCTTCGTGATGTACCTCACGGCAGTGATGATGACGATTGCTCAAGATTACGAGACAGCGCACTCCAAACTCACCTTCGACGACGGGCCGACGATTGACCGCGACGTATTGATGCTCACTCTCGGCAACGGCCCGCGCGAGGGCGGCGGCTTCCAAACTACTCCCGACTCAAAAGTAGACGATGGCATGTTTGAGTACGCCATGATCCCGCACGTCAGCCGTTTCACCATCCTACAGCTTTTGCCGATGGTGATGAACGGGACACACCCAAAGTCCAAACACGTCACGATGGGCGCGTTCCGCAAACTGCGCCTCGAGGCCGACCGCGCCCTGCCCATCCACACCGATGGCGAATTATGGTCGCCCTACGAAGTGAACACACGGACAGTGAAAGTGGAGATGATAGCCGGGGCGGTACAGTTGCTGGTTTGAAAAATGGAACCACAGATTACACGAATTACACGGATTTGAAGCCTCACGTTTCATGCCCGACCTCGAGCACACTTACCTCGACTACGATTTGACTCTGCTGAAAGCCATCGCCGAGCAGGCGGGTGTCGAATTGAATGCTCCCAACGCCCGCGCCACCGCGCTCGAGTTGGCCGCGGCCATCAAGACTCCCGAAGCCATCGATTTGCTCCTGACCCGCGTCCTCGGCGACCCTCATCTCCAACCCCTACGCGAAGCGTCCGATCTCCAATCTCAAACTCGGGCGGCCCTCGACATGTTGATTCAGGCCGACGGCCGCCTGCCCGCTGCGCCGTTCGTCCGGCGCTTTGGCGAACCGCGCCCGCTCGGCCCGGCGGCCCTGGGCCGCGAGCGTCCGTGGGAGACTCCGCTCAACGCTGCCGAAGCGCTTTACTTCAACGGCTTGGCAGGCCGGGCATTTATGGAGTCGGAGACCGGCCCGCAGGAATTCTTTTTCATTCCAAACGATCTGCTCCCGCTTCTGCCTCAGGTGGAACCGCCAGCCTCGGCCTCCCCGGCAGAGGCGATTGCCCCAACCGAGTCGGCCTCGGCCCAGCCGGCCAGTTCGGCCATTGTGGAGGATGCTGTCACGATCTTGGCCGCCATCCAACTGGGCCGCCCGCTCGACGATCATCTCGCCCTTCATCTCCGTCTCCCGGCGCTGGAGTTGATCCTGGCCCTGTTGGCCGATCTCAATCTCATCAACCCTCCCGAAGGTTTGAAACCTTCGGGAGGGTTAAAGCTTAACCCGGAACCGGCGAAGGAGTTTTTGCGCGCTTCACGCGGCGAGCAGTTGCGGCGGTTGGCCGAGGCCTGGCGCGATTCGAAAACGTGGAATGATTTGTGGCACATGCCGGGCCTGCGCGCCGAACCGGGCGCGTGGCATAACGATCCGGTGGCGACGCGGGCGTTCGTGATTCGGTTGGGCCGTGATTTGCCGACTGGCGAGTGGCGCTCGCTCGACTCGTTCGTGGCTTTTGTGCGCGACCGTCACCCGGACTTTCAGCGCCCGGCTGGAGATTACGACTCGTGGTACATCCGCGACGTTGTGAGCGGTAATTACTTGCGCGGCTTTGAGCATTGGGACGCGGTGGATGGCGCGTTGTTGCGCTATTTGTTCACCGGGCCACTGCACTGGCTGGGACTGGTGGATAAGAGTGAGGCGTCCGCTTCGCGTTCGACTGCGCTTCGCTCCGCTCAGGACGCTCGGGATGCGTTTCGCTTGACGCCGATCTTTGAGGCCTTTGCCCAAGCAGGGGGAGCCGAGTGGAAGATCGCCGACAAACCAAAGCCGATCATCGCCAGAGGCGATGGCGTTCTGCTGGTGAGCCGCAGTGCAAATCGCTACGATCGCTTTCAGGCGGCCCGCATTGGCGAGTGGTTGCCGCCCGGCCCACTCACGGGAGACGGCGCTTATTCGTATCGCCTCACCGGCAACTCCTTGCAAGCCGCCGCCCGCCAGGGCATCACCGCCAGACACATCACCGCCTTTTTGCGCCGCGCCTGCGAGCGCGTACCGGGGCATCTCATTGAAATGGTCGAGCGTTGGGGCCGCAACGGCATTGAGGCCCGCTCGACCCAAACACTCGTCTTACGTCTGAGCAGTCCCGACCTGCTCGACTTCCTGCGCCGTTCGCCGCAGGCGGGCCGCTGCCTGGGCGAGACGCTTGGCCCGACGGCGATTGAGGTGAAGAACTGGGAGAAGTTACGCGAGGCGATGGTGGCGTTGGGGCTGGCGGCAGAATTTCAGTCATGAGCCGCCAGGATTTTGCGGATCAGTAAATATGAACTTGCCACTTCTCCCTCAATTAATTGCCACGGCGATCATGATCCTTGGCATCGTGTTTGGCATTCAAAATATTCGCCACTGCGCCGGGCAGGCCGAAAACGAGAAAGCGCCATTGTGATGCTGAACTCGTTTCAAACCAGTGAATTCGTCAAAGGGTTTTTGGCCATTCTTGATTTGCCCGAGAATGCAGGGAAAAGCGAACTGGAGAAACTGCCGGCGGATCAGTTTTTGGCGATCTACATGGTCATCGGCACTTGGGAACGATTGGGGGTCCCGGTCTATGGCCGGGAGATAGACCTGGAGCTTGTGGATCACGCCTTTAGCGGGCCGATTGTTCAATCGTGGCAGAAGCTGGAACTCTACATCAAAGAGTTCCGGACGGCGATTCAAAGAGATACGGCTATGGAGTGGTTTCAGTGGCTGGCCGAGAGAATGATGGAAAGGGAAACAGCCGCCCGACCCATTCCGGCTTACATTGCTCATCGGGATTGGAAGCCGAAGAAATAAAACGCCCCTATGTCCACCCTCGACCGCATCCTCAACCGCTTCAAAAAATCTTTCGGCGGCGCGGAACCGGCCTTCGTCGTTCGCTCGCCGGGCCGCGTCAACCTGCTGGGTGAACACGTGGATTACAACGACGGCTGGGTTCTGCCCGCCGCGATTGATCGCGCCGCCTATCTCGCCGTTGGTCGTTGCGACAGCGCCCTCGTCTCGCTCGGCGCGGCTGATCTCGATGAGAACGTCACCTTTCGCGTCACCGAAATGGCGGCCAAAGGAACAGTGACGGGCGGGCCGTTGCCGGGATGGGCGCTGTACCCGGCGGGTGTCGCCCACGTCCTCATCGACTCCGGTTTAGCCGTCACTGGAATGGATGCCGTGCTCGGCTCGGACGTGCCGCGCGGCGCGGGTCTGAGTTCGAGCGCGGCCGTCGAGTTGGCCTTTGCCGTCGCCTGGCGCGAACTTGGCGGCTGGCACAAAGACGGAATGGAATTGGCGCTGTTATGCCAGAAGGCGGAGAACAGTTACGTCGGTGTCAACTGCGGCATCATGGATCAGTTCGCTTGCGCCAACGGGAAAGCGGAACACGCTTTGCTCCTCGATTGCCGGACTCTGGAGTGGTCGCCGGTTCTCCTGCCACCCGACGTTGCCATCGTCATCGCCGACACCACGAAACGCCGCGAACTGGGCAAGTCCGAGTACAACAACCGCCGGGCCGCATGCGAAGAAGCAACCCGTACGTTCGCCGCCGTGCTTCCCAACATTCGCGCATTGCGCGACGTGAGCGTTGACGACTTCAGCAAGTATTCACACCTGCTCGCGCCCACAGTCGCCAGGCGGGCGCGCCCCGTTATCGAAGAATGCGAGCGCACGGTGACCGCCGTCGAGTCGCTTCGTCGAAACGACATCACCGCCTTTGGCTTCGCCATGAACGAGTCGCATCGAACGTTGCGTGACCTCTACGAAGTAAGTTGCTTCGAGTTGGACGCAATGGTGAGCGCCGCCCAAAGTTTGGACGGCTGTTACGGCGCGCGGCTGACGGGCGCCGGTTTCGGCGGTTGCGCTGTTGCCCTCGTGGCGGCCAGCGTCGTTGAAGACTTCGAGCACCAACTGGCGAAACACTACGAGGCCGCCACCGGCCTCAAGCCGGAGATTTACGTGTGCAGGGCCTCGGCGGGGGCCGAGATTGTGAGTTGAGCTTATGGGCCCTCCCGACTTTGCTGTGAAACCGAGGAGGCAGGCATCCCTAGATGCCGGGTTGCGCCGCGAGAGCCGCATCCTTCGACAAGCTCAGGACAAGTTCTGGGGATGTTCTCTCTGCAATTTGTCACGTTAAACCTGGGAGAGTCAGCTTATGCAAGTCGGCGATATAAACTCATGGGAACGAACCTTCACCGAAGAGGACATTCGCCTCTTCGGCAAAGTGTCTGGCGACGAAGGCGTGCATCACGTGACGCCGGACGAGCAGGGGCGCTTGATGGCTCAAGGGTTGCTAACCGCCACCCTGCCAACCAAAATCGGCGGCGACTTGAACTATATCGCCCGCGAACTCAACTTTCAATTTCATCGCCCGGTGTTTGCCGGCGACACCGTGCGCTGTGAAGTGAAGATCGCCGAACTGGAGCAGGCCGAAGGGCATCTCCGAATGTCGGTCGAGTGGGTTTGCCGCAACCAGCACGGCAAGGAAGTGCTCACCGGCCAGGGGCGAGGGGCGATTCGAAATCAAGCCGGATAACGGCCTAAAGGCTTTAGCCCAAGAGGGGTTATACTGTTCGTATATTCCTAGTCAGGCGGTCTCCGGCGGGCGAGACTGATGGTCGCGATTGAAACAGGCATCTAACAGTAGATGCCTTTTCCGTTTACTACATGCTGGACGGCTCCGATATGGCCAGACTCAAATCCGAATAATGAACCTGACAATATCATGAAAGTGTACTTTGATACTAACGTCTATGACTTCCTCGCCAAAAGCTCAGGAGGTTCTGAGTTGAGGTTGTACCTCAAGAGGAATGGTGTTTATGTTGAGATGTCAATGGATGTGCTTCACGAAGTAGCTAGAATCAAGGATGAAACAGTCAAATCCCGATCCTTCGAAACCATTCGTATGATCGCAAGTTCGTATTCTCGGTTTCCAGAAGGCTATTTAGAGGCCCAAGAAGTAATCCGAGAACTGCAACGTTGCCGACCCGAGTGGGTTAGGACACACCCCGATCTAAAAACAGTAAATCGGTTCTTGGGCAATCACCGGCTAATACTCAGTGCATTTCGTCGTACGGGCACTCTCGAGGCCAATGAAAGCCTCAGTGAATATGTGTCGCTGGTTGAAAGGGCAATTAATCGGGGGAATCCCCAAGTGAAAAAAGTCCGCGCCGCACTACTGAAGTCAGTCGGGCATGAAGTACAAACTGACAATCCAAGGCTCCAAAAGTGCCTTGAGCCTCTGCCGAATCCTGAGCGCCACTGGAGGCTAAAGGCTTCCACTAGCTGGCGACGGGCACTCAATGGCGAGCCATCAATGCGCGATTGGCGCGATTGGACTGTACCTTACTTCAAAGCCGTAACCGAATAAATCGCCTATACAGGCTTACCTGAGGGCGGATGCAATTC
>CAYSIV010000076.1:11197-20621 GCA_964431175.1 uncultured Anaerolineales bacterium | reverse complement strand
GGCGGCAAGGACGCGGATTTGGCAATCCGCGCCGAGCGTTTCCCGTTAAACCCGGAAGAGCCAGTTTTTCTTAGTGCCTTTGAGTCCTGGTATCTTTGTGTTCAACTGGTTACACAAAAAACGCCCTCGAAAATACGAGAGCGAGTGCCGAACTCGACAGTCATGGTAACATACGGGTCTTGTGTTGTCAAAGATGTTGCGCCCTCACTACCTTCTGCCCGCCCTCTGTGGCCTCATCGCCCTGTTGGCCTGCTCAATGCCGTCGCTAACCGGGTTGATCTCGTCGGCCACCCCGACACTCCCTACGGTCGCGGCCACGTTTACAGAGACGGCAACCCCGACCAACACCCCTACCCCGACGCCGACTCCGACTCCGACTCCTCAGCCCATCGTCCGAGTCCAGGAAGGCGATCATCAATTATTCAACGGCGACTGGGAGTCGGCCATCACCCTTTATCAAACTGCGCTCGATCAACAGCCGGGGACTGACATTGCCGCCGCCGCCCGCTTTGGCATTGCTACCGCTCACCTGCAGGCAGGCGGCCTTGACGCCGCCGCTGGCGACTTCACCACTTTTCTGCAGGCCTACCCCACTGACCCGCGACTGCCTGAAGCCAATTTTCAACTGGGCGCGATTGCGCAAGCGCAAGGCACTTGGGGCGTGGCGATTCAAAATTATGGGCAGTATCTTGCCCTCAGGCCGGGCGTGATCGACTCGTACGTGTGGGAACGAATTGGCCGATGCTATTTTGAATCGGGCGACTATGTTTTAGCCGCGAACGCCTACGAGCAAGCCATCCTGGCTGAACGCTCCGGCGGGTTGAACGATTTGGTTGAAAGGAAGGCTGAAGCTCTGCAAGCGCAAGGTGACCTGGCAGGCGCGCTGGCGCTTTACGATCTGGTGGCTAACTCGACCGACTCGAAGTTGACATTGGCCCGGATGGATATTTTGCGTGGGCGACTCAATCTTCAACTTGGCAATACTGAAGCTGCCTACACGTTTTTTCAGCACGCGGTCGACAACTACCCCGAAACCTTTGACGCCTATCAATCGCTCATTGCGCTGGTGGATGCGGGCGTGCCGGTGGACGACCTGCAGCGCGGCATCGTCAACTATTACGCCGAGTCGTATGACGCCGCCCTCGCCGCCTTCGACCGCTATCTGGCCGGCGCCGATGCGGCAGTTGCACCTGACGTTCGCGTTTATTACTACGCCGCCCTCACCCATCGCGCGCGCGGCAGCAGCTTCGCCGCCATTCAACGCTTTCAGGATGTGATTGATGGCGATCCGGCCAGCGACCTCTGGGCCGACGCCTGGACTCAAAAAGCGTTCACCCAATGGGCCTGGGCCGACGATTACGCCGGCGCGGTGGACACGCTCCTCAAGTTCGCCGAAGCCGCCCCCGAGAACGCCGCTGTCCCTGACGCGCTCTTTCAAGCAGGCCGTATCGCCGAGCGCGGGCGCGACCTGACGCGCGCCATTTCGATCTGGTCGAGCATCAACGCCAAATATCCAAACGCGCCCGAAGCGCCCGAAGGCGCGTTCTTGGCCGGCATTACACTGTATCGCGAAGGCAATTACAATTCGGCAGTCGGGCAATTTGAGATCGCGGCCAACCATTCCACAGCGACGGCTGAACGGCGCGCCTCAGCCTGGATGTGGCTGGCAAAAGTTCAACGACTTCGGGGAGACGGCGCCTCAGCCACAGCCGCCTTCGATCAAGCTCTGGCCGCCGACCCCGGCGGCTACTACTCGCTCCGCGCCGCCGAACTCAAGAATAGCATCGCGCCTTTTCCGCCCGCGCCAGGCTACGATTTCAGTTTTGAGGTGGCGGGCGAACGGGCCGCCGCCGAGCAATGGCTGGCCGAGAAGCTGGGCATCGCCAACAACAACCTGGGTGTGATATCCGGGGCATTGGCCGGTGATAACCGCTGGGCGCGCGGGCGCGAGTTGTGGGCGCTCGGCCTCACCGACGAAGCCAAAGCCGAGTTCACCACTTTGCGTCAGGTTTACAGTGCGGATGCTTTATCATTGTATCAACTGGCGCTGGCCCTGCGCGACCTCGGCGCTTACGGATCGGCGATTCGGACTGCCCGGGCCAGCGTGGACGCCCTCGGTTTGACCGACTCGTTTAGCGCCCCGCCTTTCTTCACCTATCTTCGTTTCGGCCCCTACTACGCTGACCTGATTACCAAAGCCGCCAGCGACTACAACATCGATCCGCTTCTATTGTATGCCGTCGCCCGGCAGGAAAGTTTGTTTGAGGGCGGCGTCACGTCATCGGCGGCGGCGCAGGGGTTACTGCAAATCATCCCCGCAACCGGCGAATGGATTGCCAATCAACTTAACTGGCCGAATTATCAAAACAGCGATCTCTATCGCCCCTACATCAATCTGGAGTTTGGCGCGTTCTATCTCGACTACCAGCGGCAATACTTCGACGGCGACATGTACGCCGCGCTGGCGGCCTACAACGCCGGGCCGGGCAACTCCGAAATCTGGCAAAGCCTGAGCCAGAACGACCCTGACCTGTTTGTAGAAATCGTCCGCCTTGAAGAACCGCGCCTTTACATTCGGCGGACTTATGAGTTTTATGAAATTTATCGGGGATTGTATGGAAAGTGAATTCCGACGAACGACGAAATCTATCTTCTTTCGTCCTTCGTTATTCGTCCGCCGTCAACTTTAGGAGAAACATGCGTATCCTAATCACCGGCTCAAGCGGCCAAATTGGCACCAACCTTGCTCTGCGCTTGCAGAGCGAAGGCCATTTCGTCTTCGGCATTGACAAGCGTCCCAACACCTGGACGGACAAAATCGAAACGCTCTTGCAAGACCTGAGCACGCCTTATCGCAACTTCAAGGGCGGCATCGGCCACGTGGAATATCCGCCCGATCTTGATCTCGTGGTGCATTTGGCCGCCCACGCCAAAGTCCACGAATTGGTGGAGCAACCCGACCGGGCCCTCGAAAACATCACCATGACCTTCAACGTGCTGGAGTTTTGCCGCCACAACCGCCTGCCCATCATCTTCAGCAGTTCGCGCGAAGTGTACGGCGACATCCACCGTTACATCACCGAGGAGTCCTACGCCGACTTTGCCTTCACCGAAAGCCCTTACTCGGCCAGCAAGATTTCGGGCGAGGCTCTGATCTACTCTTACGCCCAGTGTTATAACCTGCGTTACCTCGTCTTCCGCTTCAGCAACGTTTATGGCCGCTACGACAACGACATCGAGCGCATGGAGCGCGTCATCCCGCTCTTCATCCGCAAGATCAGCCGCCGCGAACCGATCACCGTTTTTGGCGAAAAGAAAGTGCTCGATTTTACTTACGTTGACGACTGCATTGAAGGAATTGCCAAAGGCATCGACCTGCTGGTGAGCGGGCGGGACGCCAATCACACCATCAATCTGGCCTACGGCCAGGGCAACAGCCTGATCAGCATGGCCGAATACATTGGCGAAGCGCTCGGCGTCAAACCGGACATCACTGTTCAACCGGCCCGCATTGGCGAAGTGACTCACTACGTTGCCAACATCGGCAAAGCCCGCGCCCTGCTCGGCTACAGCCCGGCTACCACCCTGCACGACGGCATCCACAAAGCTGTAGCCTGGTCGAACGATTGGCGGGCGGTGCATAAGTAGAGCGATTTGACAAATCGCTCTACAACGGCTGTCACAAACCCTCCGCCCTGTCCGTCTTAACTGTCAAAGGCAAAGGAGGAATATCATGCCTCACATTCTTGTCACTGGCGGCGCAGGCGGGCTGGGCCGGGAACTGACGCCGCGCCTGCAAAAAACCGCGCATCCGGTGCGCATCATGAGTCACCGCCCGCGGCCCGACAATTTGTCATCCGATCTTGAATGGGCGCATGCCGATCTCGAAACCGGCGCCGGACTCGGTTCAGCCGTCTCCGGCGTGGAGACGATCATCCACGCCGCCACCAGCCCCGTCAAACGCACCAGGCAGATTGACGTGGATGGCACCCGCCGCCTGCTCGAAGCCGCCCGCACCGCCGGAGTTGCCCACTTCATCCATGTCTCTATCGTCGGCATCGAGCGCATCCCATTTCCTTATTATGAGGCGAAGGTAGCCGGCGAAGCCGTCGTTCGCGGTGGCGGCATTCCCTACACGATTTTGCGCGCCACCCAGTTTCACAGCCTGCTCGACGGTTTCTTTCAACCGCTCAGGAACCTGCCGATCTCATTTGCCTTCACCGATTTCAAATATCAGCCGATTGACACCGGCGAGGTGGCCGACCGTCTGCGCCAGCTTGTGGACGAGAAACCTTCGGGTCTGCTTCCCGACATGGGCGGCCCCGAAGTGCTCACAGTAGGTGAAATGTTGCCAGTTTGGCTCGCGGCGCAAGGCAGGCACTGCAAATTGATTCGCTTCCCACTGCCGGGCGGGTTTGCTCACGCGTTCCGCAACGGCTACAACACCTGCCCCGATCATCGCGACGGCAAAATCACCTGGGCCGAGTGGGGGCGACGAAAATATCAGCGCCATTGAAAACACAAAGACCCAAAGACACCAAGTTCTCTTTGTGACTTCGCGCCTTTGGGCCTTCGTGGTGACTCGCGATGTCAATCAACAAATTAGCTTTTGCCAGATGGGTTGTTCTTTTCAGCGGCGCGACCAACTTGCTGACCGGCGCGGCCTTGCTCTTCGCTCCGGCCTGGTTCTACAACGCCATCGCCGACTTTCCGCCGTTCAACCGCCACTTCTTAGGCGACGTAGGCGCATTTATTTTCGCGTTGGGCCTCGGCCTGCTGTTTGCCGCTCGCGCTCCGCAAAAGCATCGCGGCCTCATCGGCGTTGCCGCGCTGGGCAATTTGTTCCACGTAGGCAACCACTTGTACGACGATTTCTTTGTTGGGCCTGCCACCGCCACCATGCACCTGCTCACCAACACCTTGCCGCTGTTTATCATGGCTGTTCTGTTGATTGCGGCCTGGGTAATGTTGGCCAGAGGCGATTAACCACAAAGACGCCGGGACGTTCGTAAAGTCTTTTAAGGCCCTTCGGGTTTTGGAAACTTAAGGGTCTGAGAGTCGCTATGGCGCATTCTCAATCACCCGCCGGGTCACAATGTACCAGTCGGCCAGGCTGTTGAAGCGGTCACTGCGATCCACTAGCGGGCCAAGCTGGACGCCGCTCACTTTCTTATCCACTGCATAGTTGAAGATTGGGTAGTAGAGCATGAGGGCCGGGGTCTGGTCGGCGAATTTGGACTGGAAGGCGCGGTAGAATTTGGCCCGGTCTTTGTACGACGGAATAGTGCGCGCCTGCTCCAAAATTTCACTCACGTCGCGGTTGTCGTAGCCGCTGAAGTTCTGGCCCGACTCAATCTGCGTCTGGTGCCAGAAAGGGTACGGGTCTGGGTCGGGGGTGGCGGCGAAACTCAAATCCACTAGAGCGGCCTGGAAGGTTCGATTAGTCAACGCGGTTTTGATGTCTCCCGGCGGAAGTTGTTCCAACGTCACTTTTACACCCAACTCAGCCCACTCGGCCACGGCCATATTCGCAATGGCGATATGAATTGAATCGGGCGGGGCGAGGAGGCTGAAGGCCAACTGCTTGCCGTTCTTGCTTCGCACGTAATCGGGTGAACCGGGGGCGGCTTCGGGCGGAAGCGCCCAGCCGGCGTCATTGAGAACTTGTGCCGCATGCGCCGGGTCGTATCTGACCGGGATCAGTTTGTCGTTGTAGGCCCACGTACCAGGCAGAATGGGGCCGGTGGCGACAAACGCCTGCCCTTGCAGAATCGTGTCCACCATGAGTTGGCGGTTCAGCCCGGCGAGCAATGCTTGCCGCACCCGCTTCTCCTGAAAGAAGTTCGCGGCCTCATTTTTCTGATTCAAGAAAATCAAACTGTACTCCGGCAAACGACTGCTGAATATCTCCAACTGCGGGTCCTTCAACGCGGCGGCGAAGGTCTGCGGCGTGAAGTCGCTCAAGGCTTGCGCCTCACCGGCCAGGTAAGCCTCGTAGGCGGTTTCAGCGGTCGGGTAAAAACGGAATCGAATTTGGCTGAGGTAGGGCGTTTTGCCCGGATACCGGGGGTTGGGTTCCAGCGTCACACCGGTGATGACATTCTCTTGTCGATCAAGCTTGACCAGTTTCATCGGACCGGTGCCGACCGGCTTGAAGTTGAAGGGGTGATTGAGCAGTTGGCTCGCCGAAACGCCGCGAAGCAGGTGTTCGGGCAAGAGGCCAATGGTAACGTAATCCATGAACGGGGCAAACGGTTCCGGCAAGACGAAGCGGATGGTGTTGTGGGCCGGTGAGGAAACGACTACTTTTTGCCAGAGTTTGGCGACATCACTGGAGCCGGGGAAGTTGGCGTCTTGCAGAAGGCCGATGGTGAATAACACGTCCTGTTGGGTGACGGGGGATCCGTCGTGCCAGGTGAGGCCGTCTCTCAGAACAAAGGTATAGGCCAGGCCGTCGGCGCTCACCGCCCACGACTCGGCTAAATCCGGCGCCGGCAAACCGTCGGCGTCGAACTTCATCAGCCCGCTGAAGATGAGGCGGTCCAGATCGCGGTCGGCGGGGTTGCCGCGATCAAAAAGCGGGTTGAATTGGCCGGGCTGACCGACGATGGCTTCGGTGAAGGCGCCGCCTTGTGCAGGGACGACGGTGGTGATAAGACCCTGCGACTGGGTGTAGAGCAAGCCGCCGACCACGGCCAGACCGATGAGGGCCAGAATGGCTTGAGTGCGAATGTAGCGCATGGCTTAAATGACAACAGACGATGGACGGCAGACACGCAAAGCGTATCGTCTCGCGTCCATCGTCTGTCGTCAATCGTTCGTCGTCAGTTCAATTACCCTGATTGGTCACGATTACGTTGATCACCGCCGTGACGAAGAAGGCGATGGCCAGGCCAACGGTGATATTGAACAGCAGTTTCTCCACGCCGCGCCGGGCGCGAAAGACGCCGCCGCCTTCACTGCCGCCGGTGAGTCCGCCCAGCCCCGCGCCTTTGCTTTGCAAAACAATGGCCGCAATCAGGGCGACGGAGAGAATAATTTGCACAATGTTGACGTAAGTACCCACAGTAAATTGCTCCTTGCTGAACAGATGGTGGCGAGATTATAACACAGCGACTATGCGGGCAAAAAGAAAAACGCCAACCCTAACATCACGTACACCACCAATAATTGCGCCCCTTCCAGCCAGTTAGTCTCACCGTCGGCGCTCACCAAAGCAACGATGACCGAGGCGGCCATCATCGCAATGAGTTCGAACTGGTTGAAGTGCAGAGTGAGATAGGGCGCTGGGAAGAAGAGGCTGATGAACACCAACACTGGCGCGACAAACAGCGCGATTTGCAGGCTTGAGCCTACCGCAATCTCCACGCTCAACTCCATCTGATTCTTCAGCGCCACTTGCACCGCCACCAAATGCTCAGCCACATTGCCGATGATGGGAATGAGGATAATGCCGAGGAAGAATTCGGTGATGAAGGGGAATTCGGCAATGATCGGCTCCACCGTGCCCACCAGCAATTCGCTCAACACGACAACGCCCGCCACAGCCGCAAGCATCACTGCCAACGATTTTGGCAACGACCACAGGTGCTTGCCACCGTGTTCTGCCGAAGGTCTGGTGAGGGGGGTGTCTTCACTGGGCGGGGCGCGAAAGGCATAAACAATGCCCAGGCCATAAGTCAGGATCATGCACGTCGCCACGCCCAGACTCAAGGATTCAACCGGCTGAGAAGTGTCGGGGCCGATCGCGGTGCTGAACAGCGATGGAATACCGAGGGCGATCAATGCCAAGAGCAACATGGTGGAGTTTTGTCCGGCTCGCGCCCGATCAAATTTCTGGCGGCCATTCTTCAGCCCGCCCAGGAGCAAGCTGGCCCCCAGCACTAACAACAGGTTGCCGAGGATCGAGCCGGTGATAGACGCCTTCACCAGTTCCAGCAAACCTTCGCGAATGGCGGCGATGGTGATGATAAGTTCGGCGGCGTTGCCCAGGGTGGCGTTGAGCAGGCCGCCGATGCGCGGCCCGGTGCGCTCGGCCAGCATCTCGGTGCTTTCGCCGATCCACCCGGCCAGCGGAATGAGGGCGGCGCAGGCGAAGGCAAAAATGGCAATCGGCGGCCAGTTCGCGAACTGGCCAATAAGGGCCAGCGGCGCGCCGATGAGCAACATTTGCAACCAGTTGAGGTGTAGGTTCCTGAGTTTATCCATCAGTCTCTCCTTAAATCACTCACCTTACGCAACGTCACACCCGCGAAGGCAGGTGTCTAAACTCGCCACTCCTGTATTCCCGCCTACGCGGGAATGACACTAGTAGTCAACCAATGCTAAATTGATGGGTGTCTGATCCGCCGCAGTTGTACTGCGGCGCGGGCGGCAGTGCAACTGCCACCCATCAAAACAGGCTTGGCGGACTACTAGAGCGGTTTGCGTAAGATGAGTTAATCAGTTTGTCAGTATTCTTTGACTTTCATCGGGTTGTTCCGCTTTCGCCTAGCGGTTTATCCAGCCGTTGAAAGAGGGCCTTTCGAGAAAATCGGTAATGACTTTTGCGGCGCAAACACTTTCAGCGCGCCCGGCCAGGTTTCAAATTCAACCTGAGTCGCCAACCCGGCGGCTTCCCCGTCGAATTGTAACCGCATCGGCCGCCCCAATTCAACCGTGATCCGACGGCCACTCAGCTTGTGAATCGAAGGGTGGTTCGAATGCTGGCCGCGTTTGTACCGCCAGAGCTGGGCCAGCGCGTCAAAATAACTTTCTCCGGCCATCGTCCAAACATCAAGCTGACCGTCGTCGGCGCGAGCCTCAGGGTCAAGAATAGAGTCAACGCCGGCATAGCGCTGGATGTTGGTGACTATTGCCAGAAGTTTGATGCCGCTTATCGTCCCGCTTTCGGTGCGAACCGTCATCGGCCCGCCCCGGAAGTCGGTGGCGACTAACAGCCCGGCCATATAAAAATAAAGTTCGCCAAACCGTTTGCTGAATTCCGGGCGTGGCTCAATTTTGCTGAT
The DNA here is from genome assembly GCA_964431175.1 of uncultured Anaerolineales bacterium. Taxonomy (GTDB): domain Bacteria; phylum Chloroflexota; class Anaerolineae; order Anaerolineales; family VGOW01; genus VGOW01. The sequence goes on along the minus strand of CAYSIV010000076.1, from coordinate 11,613 downwards.
GACATGCCCATCCAGGCCCACGCCCGCCCACAGCAAAAAGGATCGGTCGCCACCGCGGCCCATGTCCACGGATTTGACGAGGCCCTGCAACTGCCTCGCAACGCATTTCTCAACATCAGCCGCCGATTTCAACCCGGCTTTTGGTTCTGCTAACCCCAGCTCCACGGCCCAAATGTTGGCCGTGCCGGTGGGCAAAACGCCCATCACCACGTCCGACCCGGCCAATATTCCAGAGACGGTTCCCACCGTGCCATCGCCCCCGGCGGCAAAGACGGCGTCCACCTTGTCATCTTTTATAGAGGCCGCCAGTTCGCGCATCTGGCCGTGTCCTTTTGTCTCTTGCAAAATCACCGACCAGCCGCGCGCCTGCAATGCTTCAACGCCCCACTGCGCTACACGAGCCACGCGCTCTTTGC
>CAYSIV010000076.1:0-11187 GCA_964431175.1 uncultured Anaerolineales bacterium | reverse complement strand
AGCAGTTCCAGCGTTCGGGTTGAAGATAATGGCGGCTCGCATTCGTGTCATGGCGGCGGATTATAGCTTGAAAACAATTGCGCTTGAGTCGTGTCGGGGGTAAAATGTCCCCATGCCCGACTCACTGCTCAACCAACGTTACAAGATCATTTCCCAAATTGGCGCCGGCGGGATGGCGCTCGTCCTCAAAGCTCAGGATATGTCGCTAGGGCGGCCGGTGGCCGTTAAAGTCCTGCGCGAAACTTATACCGGCGATGGCGAGTTTCTCAACCGCTTCCTCAACGAGGCGCGCGCCGCCGCCAACCTGGCCCACCCCAACATCGTCACCGTCCACGACTTTGGCGAAGACAGCGGACGTTATTATATGGTGATGGAGCACATTGAGGGCAAAAATCTCAAGGACATCATTCGCGACGAGGGCGCGTTCAGCATTGACCGGGCGCTCGATTACACGATTCAGATTTGCGCTGGAGTTGGCTACGCCCACCGCGCCGGGCTGGTGCATTGCGACCTCAAACCGCAAAACGTGCTGGTCACGCCTGAGGGCCGGGTCAAAGTCACAGACTTCGGTATCGCTCGCGCTTTGGCTTCAATTCACCCCGGCGAAGTGAATGAAGTGGTGTGGGGAAGCCCGCAATATTTCTCGCCGGAGCAGGCGGCAGGCGAAGCGCCCACTCCGGCCTCCGACGTGTATTCAATTGGCGTGATGCTGTTCGAGATGCTGACCGGCAAGCTCCCCTTCCAGGCCGAGAACCCGCAAGACTTATCGATGAAGCACTTGCAGGAAGACCCGCCGCCGCTCTCGCTTTATAACCCGTCCATCCCCGATGCCATGGAGCGCATCATTAGCAAAGTGCTGGCCAAGGAGCCATCGGCCCGCTACCGCACTGCCGACCAGCTCGGCCACATCCTGATCTCGTATAAAGATCGTGGCGCGGAAGTCACTGCTGGCCGCCCTCAAGCCGCCACTAAATCGGCGGCTATGTCCACCGCCCCTGCCATTGGCCGCACCCAACCCCGCCCGGCGGCCAAACCAGCCCCCCTCCCCGCCCCCGAAGATCAGTATTATGGCGAGGACGAAGATGAGGACGGCTTCGACTGGACGGCCATTTTGCTCGGCGCTGTGGCTCTGGTGGCTGTGTTGGGCCTGATTCCACTCTGGTTGTTCGTGCTCCTAAAATACAACCCTGGCCTGTTTGGCTTATAAAACTCGGTTCTCCCGGCTTTGGCGGGAAAATCAACCACGAATCGCTTCGCGCGAATGACACGAATTTGGCTTATTCCCTTCGTGAAATTCGTGCAATTCGTGGTAGAGAAAGCAGTTTCCCGTTAAACCCGGTAGAGCATAAAACTCTCATTTTCTTGCGGGCTTGACCGATCTGCTTTGGGCCCATTTCGCTTTGCCAGGGGTGTTTTGCGGGGCCTGTCAGGTCTAGCTCATCCAGGGGGACTGGTTTCTCAATGCTCCCCCGGATCTCACACGCCCTTAAGATGGTAAAATGAGAAACGGTTGGTATAATCGCTGATGTAGTTCTGACATACTGTGTAGTAAAGTGGCTGAAAGATTGGAGGCCCATTGTGAACAACCCCCGTGTAAGAAACATTTTTGTATATGTCTTGATTCTGCTGGCCATCGTCGCCATCCTGTGGTCGGTGCGATCGCAAACCCAGCAGTCCAAGCCCCTGACGCTGAGCGAACTGGCTCAAGCTCTGAAGCGCGGTGAAGTTGAGAAGATTTCTGTTTCGGGTGATGACATCACTGTTACCAGAAGAGACGGTTCCATCGCCGTTGCCCGCAAAGAACCTACTTCAACCGCCACCGAACAGTTAGTGGCCCTGGGTGTTTCCTCTGACATTTTGTCTGGCATCGAAGTGGACGTTGCCCGCCCAAGCGAGTGGGCCAACCTTATCCCTCTCCTCGGCTACACTCTGCCCGCTATCTTCGTCATGGGCCTGATCTACTTCATGCTCCGCCAGGCGCAGGGAAGCAACAACCAGGCGCTTTCGTTCGGCAAAAGCCGGGCCCGCATGTTCACCGGCGATCAACCGACCGTGACCTTTGAAGACGTGGCCGGCGCCGAGGAAGCCAAAGAAGATTTGAAAGAAATCGTCGAATTCCTCAAAGAGCCAGAGAAGTTCATCTCCCTCGGGGCGCGCATTCCAAAAGGTGTTCTGCTCATCGGCTCGCCGGGCACTGGCAAAACCCTGCTCGCCAAAGCCGTGTCGGGTGAAGCTGGCGTGCCTTTCTTTTCAATCTCTGGCTCCGAGTTCGTCGAAATGTTTGTCGGCGTGGGCGCCAGCCGAGTGCGCGACCTGTTCGACCAGGCCAAACGCCACAGCCCGTGCATTGTCTTCGTGGACGAAATTGATGCCGTGGGCCGCCACCGTGGCGCCGGCCTGGGCGGGAGCCACGACGAGCGCGAGCAAACCCTCAACCAGATTCTGGTGGAGATGGACGGCTTTGACACCGACACCAACGTGATCGTCGTCGCCGCCACCAACCGCCCCGACATTCTCGACCCAGCCCTGATGCGCCCCGGACGGTTTGACCGCCGGGTGGTCCTCGACCGCCCGGACGTGAAGGGCCGTGAAGCTATCCTCAAGGTTCACATGCGCGGCAAGCCATTGGCCTCCGATGTCAACGTCTCGGCCCTGGCCAAGAGCACCCCCGGTTTTGTCGGCGCCGATATTGAAAACCTGGTTAACGAATCGGCCATCCTGGCCGCCCGCCGCAACAAGAAATCCATCGGCATGGATGAGTTGGAAAACAGCATCGAGCGCGTCATGCTTGGCCCCGAGCGCAAGAGCAAACTGATTACACCCAAAGAAAAAGAAGTCGTAGCTTTTCACGAAGCGGGTCACGCCGTGACCGCCCGGGCCATGCCGGAACACGACCCGGTTCGCAAGGTCACTATCATCCCGCGTGGCGTGGCCGGCGGCGTCACCTGGTATCTGCCCGAGGATTCAACCCTGACGACGCGCACCAAGCTGAAAACCACGCTGGCCTCGGCCATGGGTGGCCGCGCCGCCGAAGAGCTTGCCTTCGGCGACATCACCACCGGGGCCAGCAGCGACATCGCCCAGATCACCGACATCGCCCGGACGATGGTGACACGCTGGGGTATGAGCGAAAAACTTGGCCCAATGACCTTTGGCAAGAAAGAAGAGCTGGTCTTCTTAGGTAAAGAGTTGGGCGAGCAACGTGACTATTCCGACTCGGTGGCGCAGGAGATTGATGGAGAAGTGCGCCGCCTGGTGCAAGAGGCCCACGAAACCGCGCTGGAAATTCTGAGAAAGCATCGCGTCCAGCTTGATGCGGTGGCCAAGAAACTGATGGAAGTGGAAACGTTGGATGCCGCCGGTTTTGAGGCAGTATTTACCGGGCAAGAGCCGCCCAGCGAAAGCGGCGACTCTACCTCCACCGCCCCGCGCCCGCCGCGCCCCACTCCCGAATCCCCTGCTCCGTCGGATGGTTGGCCAGTGCCGATGCCAAGCGGCGTATAAAAATATTAGCAAACAGGAACCCTGGTTCATCGCCAGGGTTCTTGTTTTATGTGTTTAAGTTTTGACCATTCATCTTCACCTGACGAAAGAACCGCCGGGCTATTCACCCGGCGGCTTTTGGGTTTTTGGAATTTGGACGCGAAGCGTGGGATTTTTTTTATTTCACTCCTGCCTTCTCCTTATGTTGCCGCACCAACTCGCGCCGTAGAATCTTGCCGATCTGCGTCTTGGGTAGTTCGTCGCGGAATTCGATCTCGCGCGGAATCTTATAGTCGGTCAACTTGTCTTTGCACCACGCTTTGAGTTCGTCCACCGTCGCCTTCTCGCCCGGTTTGAACACCACCCAGGCCTTCACCGTCTCGCCGTACTGCGGGTGCGGCACACCGGCCACGCCCACTTCCAACACCTTCGGGTGCGCCGCCAGCACTTCTTCAATGTCGCGCGGCCACACCTGGAAGCCGCCCGCCTTGATTAACTCCTTCTTGCGATCGACAATGTAAAAATAGCCTTCGTCATCCATGCGCACGATGTCACCGGTAAAGAGCCAGCGCTCACCACCGTCGCCCAGATCACGCAGAACGTTGGCCGTACCGGTCGGGTCTTGATGATAGCCCCACATGATCTGCGGGCCGCGCAGAACCAATTCGCCCACTTCGCCCACGCCAAGTTCGGTCGTGCCGTCATCCAGGCTGATCACTTTCGCTTCCATATCTGAAAGCGGCAGGCCAATCGAGCCTTCCTTGTTCTTGCCCAGGAACGGGTTGCAGTGCGAGGCAGTGGGACACTCGGACATGCCAAAACCCTCGAACACCTTGCCACCCGACAGCGACTCAAACTTCTGCTTGATGTCCAGCAACAACGGAGCCGAGCCAGAGACGCAAGCCCGGATGGAGCCAAGTTTGACCTTGCCCGCCTGCACGTCCGGGTGGTTGTTGATGGCGTTATACAACCGGGGCACACCGGGGAAGATCGTGGGGCTATGTTTGTTAATATTGGCAAACAAATCTTTCATGTCGCGCGGGTCGGGAACCAGGACGTTGGTATTACCGCCTTTGATGGCAAACCCCATTCCGGCCACCATCGCGTACACATGGAAGAGCGGCATCGCCACCAGCGTCACTTCCTGCCCATCTTTGCAGTCGTGCAACCAGGCCCGCATCTGCAAAATGTTGGCGACCAGGTTGCGATGCAGGGCCACCGCCGCCTTTGGTTCGCCGGTGGTGCCGCCACTGTATTGGAACAGGGCGCGGTCATCGCCCGTGATCTCAATCTTGGGCCGATCCGACGGCTTGAACTTTGCCAGCAAATCCTTGAACCACACATCGCCCGGCTGAAGCTCAACGTGATGGCCATCCTTCTTCTCTTTCGTCAGCGAGAACAGAAAGCCGAGAACTGGGGGGAGCGCTTCTTTGATGTTGGTGACGACAACTGTCTTGAGCTTGCTCTTGGGCCGGGCCTCGTTGAGATTGCCGTAGAACTTGCTCATCGCCAGCACGACTTCGACGCCGGCATCGTTGAGCGGCTTCTCGATCTCGCGCGGCGTGTACGTCGGGTTCATCGCTACCACCACCCCGCCCGCCTTCAAAATGGCAAAGTACGAGACGATGAACTGCGGGATGTTGGGCATGAGAATGCCAACCGGTTGCCCTTTCTTCACGCCCAGGCTGGCCAGCCCCGCCGCAAGTTGGTCAGTCAGGTCTTTCATCTGCCGATAAGTAATCGTGGCCCCTTTGAAGATGGTGCAAGGGCGATCGGCGTATTTCTCAGCGGCCTCATCCAGGAATTGAAACAGCGGGATGTTGGGGTAAGGCGCTAACGATTGGGGAACTTGAGGGTCATAACTCTTGAGCCAGGGCTTATCCATTTTTTACTCCTCTTCTAGAGTTTGATGGGATGAGATAGAGGATCATCGCGCGAACCACACAATGATTATGACGGAGGTTGGTAGTCTGAGTCAATAGGGTTAACAAAACCACGAAGGTCTTTGTAGACCTTCGCAGTCATATTTCATAACGCCCCCTCTTTTGCCAGAATTTCGCGCATCGCCTCTTTACGCGCCGACCCGCCCAACAATTCCAGCCGCCGCACGCCCAGCGGATCAATTTCCTCGCGCAGAAGGCGAAGCTCTTCTGCAGAAGGCGGCTCGGTCTCGCGGCAGTCGGCGGCCACCCCAAGAGGGAAGCCAGTCTTGGCCCTGATCCGCTCCAGAGTCTCTCCGGGGTGAATTGAGGTGAGGCGCATCAGCCCATCGGCAAAATCAAACTGGCCCAGGTCGGTGATGAGATAGTGCGGCCCTTGGCCACTTGTTCGGGCCGGGTTGTGACCCAGGCCGGAGAGAAAGTCCAACTTGGGGACGAAGGTGACGCGTGAGTGACGGGGGACGTAGAGATAAATTTCGTCCGATAAGGTCGTCACGTCGGGGATGCCGCCGGTTCCAGGGAGGCGCATGCGCGGGTGGCGGTAGTCGGCCCCGATGGCAATGTTGTTGAAGTTGCCGTGCTGATCGATCTGGCCGGGGCGGAAAAACTCTTTGGGCGCGAGCCGGGGCAGTAGTTCAGTGGCGGCGCGGGCGAAGCCAAAACTGGTGACGGCTTTGTCGAGCCACAGCGATTCGATCTTCGCCAGCCCCAGCGGCGCCCAGTCCTGACACACGCCTTGCCCGATGGCCGACGCAAACATGAGATTGGGCGCATGAGTGCGCTTGGCCAGAATGTAACCGGCGGCCACCAATGGCGTGGCGATGCCCTGGGCCACCACGTCGCCATCCCGAATCTGACGCGCAATGCAAACGGAAATGAGTTCGTCAACAGTGAAGTCGGTCATATCGTCCCTCATAATGCTCGCGCCTCCTTCAGCACCCGGGGGCGAATGCGCGGGCGCAGTCCGGCCTCTGTCACGATATCCACCTTGCGCCCTAAAAGAGCCTGCAAGTCCATGAGCAAGCCGCCGAGATCGAGCAGACTCCGGCCTGGCTCAAGGTCCACCAGGAAGTCCATGTCGCTGTCCGGCCCGGCCTCGCCTCGGGCCACCGACCCAAAGAGCCGGACATTACGGGCGCCACGGCGGGCGGCCATTTGCAGAATCGCTTCGCGTTTGCTTTGCACCAACTCAAGCAATTCCACTGCTGCACTCCTTTGACTCTTCACGCACCCATGCATAGCCGCACTTATATCTGGCTATGGTGTTTCTGTTTCGTCTCGTACATCAATCGGTCGGCTTCTTTGATAAAATCGTTGACCTCAACATAATGCTCCGGCCCGGTTTCGACAATTCCTATACTCAACGTGAAGTGCTCGCAAGTTTTTGTTTGACGCAAGGATTCTGTCAGCCGATCGCAAAATTTGCGGGCGCCTTCTAAATCTGTATCGGGAAGCACTACGCAAAATTCATCGCCACCGTAGCGGGCGATAATATCCGTCTCTCTTCTGATTTCCAGAAGAACCCGGCCGATCGTTCTTAGGACTTCATCACCCCGGTAATGGCCTTCGGTGTCATTCAGCTTCTTGAAATCATCAATGTCAAAGTATATCAACGATATTTTTATGGACTGTCTCTGAGCCCGCGCAAGCTCTTTTCGCAATTCATCATGGAATGCTCGCCGGTTCAGGATGTTCGTCAAAGAGTCTGTCCTGGATATTAGCTCAAGTTCGCGAGTCCTGGCGGCGACCTTCTCTTCCAGAATAGCCGCATATTGCACAGCCTTGTCCTTGGCGGCTTCAATCTCGGAAACCAAACTGCGAATGTAGATATCAAAGACAAATTCAATATCGAACAAGAATATCTTATCCAGGGCCTCAAGCGTGGCTAGCTTAGTATCTGGGTGGTCGATGTTGGCCTCTATAACCTTCCGCAAAATGTTCTTCAATACTTGGATCGCGGACAGGTAATACTTGGGTTCCACGCCAATGCGCTTATGCACCAGTCCAATTCTCAGGCGGTGGTTGACGTAATTCTCGTCGTAGAAGCCTGAGAACAGGTCATTGATGTATTTCTTTTGTGAGATGTAAAGGCGGCGAAGGGTTTCGTTGTCTCCAATAATCAGAGCGATTTCTTCGATGGTCGTCTGTTGTTGGTAGAACGTGTCAACGATTTTATCCAATTCGAGCGAAATGAAGGAGTGAGCCCGGGCTAGCAAATCTGCATCCTCCTGAGTAAACCCCAGCAAGTCCTTGCGACGGGCAATTTCGACGCCGTCGATGTGCATTTGCTCGAGTAGAGACTTTTGAGCCGGGTTTGTCATCTCTGTCTCTCAACCAAAAACCGCCCGCCGCGCTGCGTCCGGCACATCCGTAATCAGCCCATCCGCGCCCTGCCGGGCAAACTCGCGCAAGTCGGCCGGGTCGTTCACCGTCCACACGTTCACGCGGTAGCCGCGCTGCTTGTAATGCGCCACGCCCCTCTGCTTGAGTTGAACGTAATCGGGGTGGCGGGCTTCGTGCGGAATGAAGCGCGCCAGCCAGGCCTCGCGCAAATAGATCGGCATGCCCTGGGCCGTCAACTGGGCCACAGGCAGAGACGGATCGATCCGCTTGGCGTTGCGAATGGCAAACGGATCAAACGATGACAGCAGAACCCGCCTCTGCAAGTTCATCTTCTGGATCACCCTCACCACCGCCGCTTCCAGCCCGTCGCCGCGCGTGGTGTAATTCGTCAATTCCACATTGATCCAGATTTGGGCCGCCACTGCTTCAAACACCTCAGCCAGGGTGGGCACTCTTTCGCCCGCGTACTTCGCATCTTTCTTCGCGCCAGCATCCAGGTTTTTCAGATCAGCCAGGGTCAAATCACGCACTCGGCCGTGGCCGTCGGTGGTTCGGTCAACAGTGGCATCGTGCATGATGATCGGCGCGCCATCTTTAGAAAGCTTCACGTCCAGCTCAACGGCCTCGGCCTTGAGATCAACCGCTAACTTAAAGGCGACTACTGTATTTTCAGGAGCAACCCCCGATGCGCCGCGATGGGCAATGATGGCCGGAGGGTGAGGGTAGAGATAATCCAGAGAGATCAAAATTTGGCTCTTCCAGTGTCAGAAAAAAACAGCCGCGAATTACGCTAATCTACGCGAATTGTTTCTGGTGTCTGAAATTCGCGGCAATTCGCGTAATTCGCGGCCAAAGCTTGCTGTCCTAATCAGAGTTCCACAAAATACGCCTGCGCCGCCATGTCGAGCAATTCTTTGGTCATCTCTGGCTCACCGCCCATGTAAGACGAAATGTCTAGAATCTGGTCGCACAAGTCGCGCGGGTGCACGGCGCGCAGTTTGCGATTGCGTTTGATGTACCACTCCTGCAAAAGATACGCCAGCCCCTGCTGGGAGAATTTGATCCGCTTGGTTGCGCACACTCGGCGGAAAATTTCGGCGAACTCTTCAAAACTGGGGTCGCCAATCTCAACTTTGTGGCGCAGGCGGCGCAAGAACGCTTCGTCCACTAAGTCTTTAGGCGGCAAGTTGGTAGAGAACACCACCAGCACGTCGAACGGCATATCCACCTTGCGGCCGGTGTGCAGAGTGAGGTAATCGATCCGGTTTTCGAGCGGCACGATCCAGCGGTTGAGCAGGTCGCGCGGGCGAACTTGCTGGCGGCCAAAATCGTCGATCAGGAACATGCCGCCATTCGCCTTCACCTGGAACGGCGCTTCGTAGAACTTGTTCACGTCGTCAAACACCAAGTCTAATCCAGCCAGAGTCAACTCGCCGCCGACGACGATAAAGGGCCGCTTGATTCGCACCCAGCGCGGGTCAACTTTGCCCGTCCGTTGCGTGTCCGAAGCGTCATCGCTTTTTGCCAGTTCGTGATTCACGCTATCATACAGCTTGACGACCTGCCCTCCAATATCAAGCGCATAAGGGATAAACATATCTTCCGACAAGATCAGGTTGCCAATGGCGCGGGCCACGGTGGTCTTGCCGTTGCCAGGCGGCCCGTACATGAACATTGAAGTGCCAGAATTAATGGCCGGACCGATGCGATTGAGAATCTTATCCGAAAGCACCATGGAAGCGAGCAGTTGCCGCAAAATGCGCTGATGCACGGCCGGGCGGCCCAGCGATTGTTTGCGGATCGCATTGTTGTAAACTGCAATCGGCACCGGCGCCGGCCCGGCGTATTGACTGCGCTCCAGGGCCTCCCGGGCGCGGGTGATACCGGCCCCGGTGATGGTATATTGATACGAGCCTTCGCCAAAGCCCGTGGCCACTGTGCTGGTTTGCACTTCTATGAACTTGTCTCGCTTGAGCGTCGTCAACAGGTTGTCGATCACACCGGCAAACGGCAGGCAAATGCGCTCGGCAATTTGAAAACCGGACAAATAACCGCCGAAGTACAAAATTTTCAATATCAGGTTTTGCAGTTCGAGCGGGTTCAGGCCCGTGTCTTCGATTTTAGTGATCGGCAAAGGAAGGAAACGGGGAACAGAAGCCGCCACGGCCCCGGCGGCCCCGCGCGGCGGGACAAGTGGCGCTGTTGCCGGGCGCGGCGGATTGCCAGCGGGGCGTTGTGGAGATGCAGGCGGGCGATTAACCATTGCTATTTTGCCTCCAGGCAATCAAACTGGCGCGATTATAGCACGCGCGATTCATCAAGGACAGCCGCCATGATATGATCGACCATAGTCCTTTATGCTCATTTTTCTTGCTATCCTGCTTTTCGGCTTCGCTTTGCGCGTCGCGCCGCTCACCCAGAATCGATTTCACCCGGACGAAGCTCTCTACGCCACTTTCGCCCGCCTCATCGTTTCTGGCCGCGACCCGCTACTCTCCACCGTCGTGGTTGACAAACCGCCTCTGCCGTTTTACCTAACGGCAGCCAGCATGAGCCTTTTTGGAGCAAATGAGTTTGCCGCCCGCTTGCCGTTTCTGTTGGCCGGTGTGGCCAGTATCGCCCTCCTCTACCAACTCGGCCACGCACTCTACAATCGCCTCACCGGGAGCCTCGCCGCCCTGATCCTTGCGCTCTCACCCCTGGCAATCCTGTTTGCCACCACCCTCTTCACTGACACCTTGCTCGTCGCCTTCCTGCTGTGGAGCCTGCTCATGGCCGCCCGCGGGCGTTGGGCCTGGAGTGGTTTGGCCTTCGGCCTCGCCTTCGCCTGCAAACAAACCGCACTCTTCTTCTTGCCGCTCATCATTGTTCTTGGCGCAGTTCAATATTTTTCTAATCGCCCTCCTGCTCCCCGGCTCCCCCGCTCCCTTGCGCAATTCATCTTGCCTTTCATCATCTGCGCCGCCCTCATCTTCCTCTGGGACTTCATCCGCCACGCGCCCATCTCATTTTGGATTCAAGGCTATGCCGACAACAGCCCGGGGCGACTGGTGCGCTCGAACGAAATCTGGCCCCGGCTCTCCGGCTGGCTCGATCTCTTGCAATATCTCAGTGGCTCCCGCCTCGCCGACCTCACCCTGATTCTAGGCCTGCCCCTTTTGCTCCTCTTCGGGCAACGCCGCTCCCTCACCGCTGTCTACGATTTCATCCTTGCCACTTTCGCCCTCGTCTTCCTCACCAGCTACTGGCTTCTTGCCTTCAACGTCTGGGATCGTTATCTGCTGGCCCTTACGCCGATTGCGGCCCTGTTGCTTGGCCGTATGCTGGATCGTCTTCTCTGGCTAATCTCTCCCCTGCTCCCCCGCTCCCCTGCTCCCCTGCTCCCCCGCTCCCCCCTTTTGCTTTCGTCCTTCATCCTTCT
>CAYSIV010000075.1:0-20842 GCA_964431175.1 uncultured Anaerolineales bacterium | reverse complement strand
GCAAATTGATGATGAGAATTGGCGGCATCTTCATTGTCGGCGCGCGGGAAACGGTAGAAATGATGTATGAGTTTGAAAAGCCGTTCATCGTGGATAGCAGTAAGTTTGAACGCGCTTTTGGTGTGCGTGCCACACCGCATCGTGAAGCAATCCGACAGACGATTGAATGGTATCGAGAGCATTATGCAATCCGCACTTGATTGAGCGGTTCATAGCCATAGCGCCGCCCAACTCTGCATGCACCCGACTCGGCTATCGCCTTGTTGTACCAGCGTCATAGGGTCGCATAAGTTCGGGTTACAAAAGGTGAAGTGGGTTGGCTGACGATGCCGCAGACAACAACCTTACGGAGTCTCCACCAGAATCCAGGGCGACCCGCCGACCGGGCAATCATTTGTGGCGTTGCAAGTCGCAGGGGGCAGAGTGAGGGTGAAGACGCCCTTCTTGTCGGCGGCGACAGGGTAAGCTTTGCCCAAATGATCGTAGAGCGCCACGTGGGTCATCTTGGGAGTCGCTCGCAACTGCAAGGTCACGCTTTGGCCGCGCCTGGCCCAGGCCACCCGAGTCATCGCTTTATCCCGCTTCAGGGTAATCAGGTGATAAGTTGCGGCTGAGTTGTCCGTCACTTGCTGTATTTTGGCGAAATGGGTGGTGACGAGGCGATAGGCCTCTGCCGCCGGGCGAGCGGAACCATCCGGGCGGAACAAACCGTAGGATTCGCCGCCAGGCGGCGGGGCGGTTTCATCATAGAACTTGTAAATGGCGATCCGATCCGCGCCTGCGGCAAGGGCCAATGCGTTGGCCTGAATAATGAAGGCCGCCTGCTGATCCATCGTCACCAGCACCAGCGGGCTGGCCGGGTATTGCGGGTCATCGGTCGGCGCGGCATTTGTTTCGTTTAGCCAAATGGGTTGGCGCAATCCATATTGTCGCAACAACTTCCGGTAAGAGGCAATGATCTCGTAGACCGTCTCCGAGCGGAAATAGATGTGGGCCGTGAAGACATCAAAGTAATAGTTGTTAGCTCGCGCCGTCTTATCCTGCCTAGCAACGTCGAGCAGGCGCTTCAAGTAAGAGGGGCGATTGTAGACAACGTCGTGCCAGTACGTCAGCCCGGCGAGATGGATGACGGCTTTAGGGTTGACTTCTTTGGCGGCCAGATACGCGACCTTGAGCAGTTGATAGTAGTCCTGAACCGTCCCCTCAAACTGCGCGCCCGGATCAGTCATGGCAATGTCCGGCTCGTTCCAGATGATCCAGCGATTGATTCGGCCTTTGTACTCGCCCACGGCCCGGCGCACAAAGGTGGCCCACAAATTGCCCGGATCGCTCACTGGCAGGTATAAACCGCGCGGGACGCCGCCGATGGGCGTGCCGTCGGTGGCCCAGGGCGGCGTGCCCATGAGCAGGGCCACGATCTCCCGTCCGGCCGTCTCGGCGGTGGCAATTCGATCAATTTCAGCGCCGGAAACATTCCACTGATCAAGCTTGTCAGGTTGGCGGTCGTACCAATGGATAATCATCCGATCCCAGCCCACGCGCAGGTCAGCCGCCAACTGCGGGGCCATGTAAGCTTCCACCGCCCCGAAGCGCGGGTCGGGCGGTGGCTGCTGGGTCTGCGCTGCCGTGGGCGGGGCGATGTTGAGAAGTACGATGAGGCTGAGGGCCAAGCGGATGATGTGTTGTTGAAGCGATTTCATGGGAACCTCTATCCAATTGCTTTCATCTCCTCCCAATTCTTCCCGGCCCGCACGTCCACCGCCAGCGGCGCGTCGAGCTTGAACGCGCCTTCCATGATCTTGCGGGCCAGGGCGGCCACTTGCTCCACATCGTCGGTGTCGCACTCGAACACCAACTCGTCGTGAACTTGCAGAAGCATCCGCGCGCCCGGAATCTTCTTGGGCAATTCTTTCGCCAGCCGCAACATCGCCAGCTTGATAATATCGGACGCGGTACCCTGAACCGGCGAGTTGATGGCCTCGCGTTCGGCGCGGGCGCGGGTGACATGATCCTCGCGGGTGGAGCCGGGCCGGGTGAGAATGGGGAAGTAGCGGCGGCGGCCCAATAATGTTTCCACGTAACCCTCGGTCGCCGCTTTGCGTTTGGTCTCGTCAATATATTGCTTCACGCCCGGCAGTTCGGCAAAATACTTGGCGATGAACTCTTCGGCCTCGCCCAGGGTCAGGCCGGTGCTCCGCGCCAGGCTGAACGCGCCCATGCCGTACAGCAAACCGAAGTTGATGGCTTTGGCGTTGCGGCGCTCATCCTTCGTCACCTTGTCCAGCGGCACGCCGAACACTGCCGAAGCCGTGGCGGCGTGAATGTCGTCGCCGCGCTTGAACGCCTCAATCCAGAATTTATCCTGGGCAAAGTGAGCGGCGATACGCAGTTCCACTTGTGAGTAGTCGGCGGCCACCAGGCGGCGGCCGCGCGGGGCAATGAAGGCCTTGCGCACCTCGCGGCCCAGTTCACTGCGGATGGGGATGTTTTGCAGATTGGGGTTGGACGAGGCGAGACGACCTGTCACTGATCCGGCTTGATTGAACGAGGTATGGATGCGGCCCGTCTCCGGGTTGACCGCCAACGGCAGGGCATCCACGTACGTCCCTTTGAGCTTTGAAATCTCGCGGTGCTCCAGAATCTGATCGAGCACCGGATTCTGGCCGCGCATTTCTTCGAGCACATCGGCGGCGGTGGAGTATTTGCCCGACGATGTTTTGCGCGACTTGTCGGGCGGCTCCAACTTGAGGTCCTCAAACAGGGCCTTGGCCAGTTGTTGGGTGGAGTTGATGTTGAACTCGTAGCCGACGGCTTTGTAGATTTTCTTTTCGAGGGCTGAGAGTCTCTTCTCAAGGTCTTTCGACATCCCGGCCAGAAAGTCGGTGTCAATCATCACCCCGGCCATTTCCATCTCGGCCAGGACGGTGATGAAGGGAAGCTCAATCTCTTCCAGCAGTTTGAGTTGCCCCTTTTCTTCAAGCTCGCGTTTCAGGATCGGCAGAAGGCGCAGGGTCATGTCCACGTCGGCCACCGCGTAAGGGGCGGCGGCAGCCAGAGGAACTTGATCAAACGTGATCTGCTTCTTGCCGATGCCGATCAATTCCTTGATCTCCGTCATCTCTACGCCGAGGCGGATGAAGGCCAGGTTCTTCAGACCCAGGCTGCGCGAGCCGGGGTCGCACACCCACTCGGCCAGCATGGTGTCGAAGCTGAGAGGCGAAATGGCGAGGCCGTGACGCTTGAGCACGGTGTAGTCGTAGCCGATGTTGTGGCCGATTTTGGGAATCTTGGGGTTGGTGAGCGCGGGGTTCAATGCGGCCAGCACATCGGCCATTGGGAGTTGGTCTTTGGGATTTGGGAGTTGGTGTCCTACCGGAATGTAGTAGCCTTCGCCCTCTTTGATGCTGAGGGAAATGCCGACCAGGGCGGCGGCATTGGCGTCGGTGCTGGTGGTTTCGGTGTCAACGGCGATGAGGCCGGCTTTGGCGAGCGTGGCGGCCAGCGCCTTGAGATCGTCGGCGGTGGTGATAAGAATGGGGCGGGTGGGGCCGGAGCGAGGGAGGAGGGGCGGTGGGGGAATTTGGCCTTCGACTTTGAGCGCCTCTTCGCCAAAGAGTGTCATCTGCGGGGCGGCGGATTCGCGCGCCGAGTCTTTGTCGTAACTTCCCGAAGGTTGAGGACCTTCGGGAAGTTTGGCGAGCAGACTGCGAAACTCAAGTGTCCGAAAGAGTTCAAAGACGCGCTGGCGATCAAAGTTGAGCGGCGCTTTCAGGCGCGGCGACTGGCAGGCTTCGAGGTTGAAGGTGAGGGGCACATCGGTGACGATGGTGGCCAACTTTTGCGAAAGATAAGCGTTGTCTTTTCCGGCTTCGAGTTTGCTCTTGAAGCGGGCCGGAATCTTGTCGAGGTGCTTGTAGATGTTGTCGAGCGAGCCATATTCCTGCAAGAGGCCGGTGGCTGTCTTCTCGCCCACGCCGGCCACGCCGGGGATGTTGTCGCTGGTGTCGCCGACCAGAGCCTTGTAATCAATATATTCTCTGGGCGTGACGCCGTACTTGGCCTTCACCTCGGCCGGGCCGTACAGCACGGCCTCAGACAATTTTTGCCCGGCCAGGCTGATGCGAACGCGCTTATCGGCCAGTTGAAGCAGGTCGCGGTCGCCAGTGGCAATAATCACTTCCACGCCGGGTGAGGCCGCTTGCCTGGCCACCGTGCCCAGCACGTCGTCGGCTTCGAAGCCCTCAGCTTCGAGGATGGGGATGTTGAAGGCGTCTACCACTTCGCGCATCCGCTCAATTTGCGTTCGCAGGTCGTCGGGCATCTTGGCTCGCGTGCCCTTGTAATCGGGGAAGAGCGCGTCGCGAAATGTCGCGCCTACATCGAAGCTCACGGCCAGATAGTCGGGCTGGTCTTGCTCAATGATGCGGAAAAGGATGGCGGTGAAGCCGTAAGTTCCGGCAGTCGGCTCACCGGCCCGGGTGACCCAGCGCGAGGTGTCGGTACCGGCGGCGGTGAGGGCGAAGTAGGCGCGGTAGGCCAGAGCGTGGCCGTCAATGAGGTAAAGGGTTTTCATGGGAGGACGAAGGTGATAACTTCAGATCAAGCCCCGGCTTGCTTCTTGGTTAAATGCCGTTTCACTGTATTTGTAGTTTCTCCGACGAGGCAGATGATGCTTTTGCCGAGCCATGCAATGAGCGCTAAAAGCAAGGTGATAATGGCCGGCACGCTGAGCATAGTGATGATGGCAAATGCCTCTCGACCGTATCGCACCGCCAGCGCGTGGGCAAGCCATATCAACGCCGAAAACACGTTGCTTGCAAGATAACTTTGAGAGTCAAGTATGCCTTTCAACGCCGCCGGAATGAGGCTGGCCAACTGCTGTACGACAGGGAGGCTCAAGTTCACCAGAAATGCTGTAACCCAAGTATCGAGGAGGAACAACAGCAGAAAGATTGCCGACAAGATTCCCCAGTGCCTGGAGACGAGACTTATGTGCTCCTCAGGGATGAAAGTTTCCTGCCGCTCCGAGTTCCATTGTTCGGGGCGCAATACGCCAAGCACGCGTAAGGCGAGCGGGACATGCACCTGTTCCTGATTGCTCCAGTACTCGCTGTGATTTTCGAGTGTGGCGCGAGTTTTGATGTTAGTCGGACTGACCGGGTGCCGCTCGGCATCTCTGAAAGTTTTTTTGACTGAGTCAAGATCGACCTTTCCGTCTGGCTTGAGTTTGGCCATTGGCGCTTCGGTAACCACATTATACTCATCCAGTCCATAAAACTCAGTAATTGGGTCAATCAAATTCCAGAAGTTCATCCACTTAAAGCCGTTGGCAAAATCCGGATAAGGGCGTACTGGAAAGCGTTGGATGTAATACGGGTCCAGGACGGGGTTCGCCTGATTATAGTAGCTCAATACACTGCCGATAGTGGCGTAGGTTTTAATTTTGGAGCGATAGGCTTGGGATAAATGATGGAAAAGGACTTCAAACGTAATGGGCGTTCCTTGAGAGTGGGCAAACACGTGAATGTCCGACACTTCAGGCTGATCGTGGAAGAACATTAGATCGGTCTGGACGACACTGCGAACCCGATGCGCCTGAGCCGGGTTCATCGCGTAGGTGACCACATCTCCTAGAAAGCCGCTCAAAATCAGACTCAGTGTCTTCTCCAGCCCCTCGCCGATACCACCCAGCAGGCGCGTCCATTTCAGTAGACGGGCGATGCTTAGACCTAAGAAGGTGATGGGCAGGCTCAAAACTACAATGTAACGATAGACCAGAATAAAGGCTCGCCGCCGCCGAGCCGACACAAATTTATAAACTTTCAGGCTCCCGTCTTTTTCCTTCTCGCCAGCCACCGAGTAATAGTATTCGGTAGCAGAGTCGCTATTGCTAATTTCCCGGCGAGGCCAGGCAATGGCTCTGGCTCGTAACAGGGCCAGTTCGATCACGACCCAGAATAATAGCCCAACAATGTAGCCCCACGGGCTGTAGAGAAAGGCAAGGATGAGAAACATTACGACAATGCCTGCTACGCCGGGCAGCGCCTCTAGCCGTCCGTTTCCTTCATCATGAATTTTTAGCCGGTTTCTAGTTTCGACGGCTGGCAAAATGGCGAGGAGAAGAGCCAGAATGATTTCAGTGATTAACGACAGAGCGAAAAGCCGCCAGGCACTCGACTCTAAGCGCCCCAGCGTATAAACCCACCTCATGAAATTCCAGGCAAAAACCGCCAGGCCAATGTGCAAAAAGATCGCAAAGTAGATCGAGACAAAGGCGAAGTAGTAGCGCCAGAAGCTTCTTTGGCGTAGGCGTTCACGAGTATCGGGATCAAAGAAAATTTCGTGTACGCCGCTGCCAAAAGCGTATGTTGCCATGCGCCACTCTTTGGAGAGAGCATTGAGAGGGCTGTCGGGAACAAAAGCGGCTTCCCAGCACGGCTCTTTGATCCAGATGCGGCGCTCGCCACTGCAAATTTCGGTGACGTGATTCAGCGGTTCTTTATCGTAGGCGGACGAACGATAATCAGATGGAAAAATGTCACGGCGTTTTGAAATAGTTGCTTCAGCGTCAATTGACTTCACGGCCGGCCAAAAACCATTGACGAAGACATCCAGTGTCTCGTCGGGCTTTTGCTCGCCTCCACCCTTGACGACGAGGATGACCGACACGTCGGCTACTACCCTGGAATCCAGCTTCCGGGCTGTTGCGCCCAGGCCCTTGAGTTGAGGCTCCTCCAGGCGATGCTTCAGGTCGCTCTGCAATTTACTGAGCCGTTGCGGATGCTCACAGCAGGCCGCCAGGTCGTGGGCACCTTTCACCCCAACTGAGACCATCAATGCGGCTACTTGGGCGTCAAGGCCCTCAATGCGAAGAAGGTCGGCCCGGATGACCCAGTTCGTCAACTCCTCATAAGCACAGCCTGCGGCTTTAGACAACGTTTGGCGTTGTTTCGGCGTGGCCACCGCCTTGATGAAATCTTCCAGGAGTTGAGCCTTGTCAGGAAAAACCAGCCCTGATTGGCTTGGTGGGACGAGTGCGACGATGTTGGCTTCCGGTACGCCGATCGCTTGCAAAGCGGCGGCGAATGCTTCCTGGCTGATTGTTTCGGCGGGCCATTGGTTGGTCATTTGATTCCCCTTTGCTTTTCCAGACCTTCGGGGCCGCAAAAAGCATAAGAGCGCCGAAGGCGCGGCGCTTCCGACTCGTCTAAGCTAGACTTTGTCCACTGCTGATGTGGTCAGGGTGTAAAACACAGGGCTTCAGCAAAGCGCTCCAGCAAAATGGATGGAATTTTCGTGTGGTCCTGGCAATTTTCAGACAGCTGAAATCCAATCTGGCACCACAACTGCTGCCGGACAATCGCCAGGGCATCAGAAAACGTTGGATGCGGCTTCTGATACCAGGCTGCTTGACGCACCGACAACTTGCCTCGCCGCCGATGGGTGTGGGCCAACAACGTCACCAGCGAGAACAAGCCCAGCAAGGCCGGTGTGGTCCGGGCAATGGCCAGGTCCGACCATTGCCGTTGCGTCTCCACCCCTAGATGATCTCGAACTTCATGATAAGTCACCTCCAGTTGCCAACGCAAAACAAACCACTTGACGATCTGGGCCGGTTTGACATTCAAGTCGGTGCACAACAACGCCTGAGTCCTGAACTCCTTTTTCGGGTCGCGGATCAGCACCCAGCGAATCGGCAACGGCGATTCGCCAGCGTGATACCACACGGCGGTGTCGGAGACGATCTCGATGGTGCGGCGGCCTTGGCCATACCAATCGGGAATCGTCACCCGCTGCCAGCGCGTTTTGCGATTGGCTACCCGCTGTTCCAGAGTCGGCAAGCGTTCACCCTTGACTCGCGACCGACCGCGTTGTCCCGGCTGGCGAACCGGGGCCGGGGCATACAGCCCAGCGTCCAGGCGCAAGCGGGTGATCACACAAATCGGCTCGACCAGCCGGTGGCTCAGTTGCCACAGCAGGGAAATTACAGCAAAACCAGCGTCGGCGACGGCCACGATCTGGCGGTCGGGCAACCAGCGGCGCACCTGGCGCAACACCTGTCGCGCCCACACGGTCAGCTTTTTATGACTGCGCTTCTTTCCTTGATAGAAGCGTTCCGACGGAGCCAGCACTGTCAGAAACGGCAAGGCCCAGACTCGTTGAGCCCAAGGGATCGGCACCAACAACATCACACTCAACCACCGCAAGCCGCTGGCTTTCACGAAATGGCCATGGCTGGAGCGGACCGGGTCGCGACGCGAAGTGTACCGCGGGCTTTAATTTTGAGACCTCGGCGGCGCTCAATGGTATCGTCGATGCCGAGGAGAATCGGGCCGAAGGTGGCAAAGGTCGTGACCAACAACGCCAACAAGCGACGACTGACTTGCAAACTCGACCAGGCGGCGCGATTGAGGACGCGATGGTAGGTTTGAAAATGCGGCTCAGCGCTAAGGCCCATAATGCGCAAGGCGGCGGCCACCGTGCGCTGGCCCGGAGTGAGGATCGCTCCGACGAGCAAGACCTGAGCGTGTTGCCAGACGAGATTGGAAAAGAGCGGCGCAAAAACCTGAATCAGGTTAAGATATTCGGCGGGCAGGGTTGGCATCGGCATTCCTCGTCACGGAGATTTGCCATAGCTTACCCTGCCTTTTCGTATTTCTCAAATGGATAAAGTCCAGCTAAGAGCCTGCCTTAAAACTGCTCTCCAACCGCGTCCTTGCGGTTGCCCGAAGGGGCCCGCGAGGACGCGGGCTTGGAGCGACTTCTAAGACACTCTCTAAGCTACTTCCCGCTCTGCTCTTTGCGCTGATACTCGACAAAGCGATTGATCTCTTCAACTGAAAGTTTGCGGCCTGGCACGACGACGTAGTAACCGCTGGCCCAAAAACTGCCGGGGCGGCGGGCGTGCTCCTCGGCCAGATGCGGGAATTCGGCCAGCACTTTCTCTGAGGTACGTTCGATGATGGTCTTGATCACATTCTCCGGCGACTCGGACGGGGCGCAGTCCAGGCTGACTTCGATATGTGTTGCTTCGACGGACAGCGCCGCCACGCGCCAGTCGTGGGCGGCGGCCAGCCGTTTGACGGACTCTTCAAGCCGCTCACTGATCTCGCCTGTGAGTGGAATGCTTGGCAGTTTGGGGAGAAAGAGGAAGGTGTAAGAAAGGGCGAACAGGCCGTGCGGTGTGCGGCGCACATCCGGGAAAGGCACGGGCTGAAGAGCAAAAGAGTCAACTGTGGGCGAGGAAGTAAAACGAGAGGCGATGCTTCGGGTGGAGTCGGCGGTGGGTTGAGGGGGAACCAGCTCCGGGAGGGGAGCGGCGGTTGTCCATTCCGGGATCGGGCTGACAGCCAGGGGTTTAAGAGTCCGGGCCGGTTCAGCCTGCTCTGTTTCCACCGTCGTCGTCGTGTCCGTGGCGCCGGGCGTCTTGAACAACGCCTCGGTGGCCCGCTTGGCTTGTTTGCGGATCATGCTCAGCGGCGTCTCAGCCTGGAAAGCCATAGACAGCACCACCTCGGCGGCGGCCATCGTCGAGTACACAAGATAATCCGAGCCGCTGGACAACCGGATGAAGCGGGCCTGCGCGGCCTGGCCGCCACTGGCGTCTTTGGCCCAATAGTCAGCTACGATACGCGAGAGTTCCTCGACGCGTTCCTGATCGAACTGGCCGGCATAGGCGATGAGTTTCTGGCCGCGCATGAGCAGAGCGGCGGCGGCAGATGATTCGAGGGTGAGGCTGGTCAGGTACTGGGCGGCGCGACCCACTTCGTCGAGCCAGGCGGGAGCGGGCGGCGGCGGGCTGGCACGCCGGGTGATGGGTGTTGGCGCGGTGTTAGGGGTGGCCGGAGCCGCCGCCTCGGGCCCGCCACCTATGGGCGGCAGGGGGCCGGTTTTGGGGCGCGGCCTGGGGGCAATGCCGTTGACGGGTTGCCGCAGGGTTTCTTCGATCACCCCTTGAAGTTCGGGGATGTAAAACGGACGGGCCAGGTGACCTTGCAGGTCAAGCCCGGAAATGTCCACACCGGGTGATTGAACAACCATGATCGGCAACGCGGATTGGCGGGCGCGAAGCACGGCAATGATGTCGCGAAGCGAAAAGTCTTCGAGCATTGCTTCAAGAATAGCCAGATCGTAATCGCCCCGGCTGAAGGCATTGACCGCATCGGCGCCGGAGCCGACGACCGTCACTTTGAAGCGTGTTGTCTCTTCGAGCACTTGTTGGATCATTGTGGCGAAGGCCGTATTGGGATCAGCGATCAGGACATTAATGGTCATGGTACTGATTTTACTATTGTTGTGAGATTTTGGAAAATTCCCCACTGCTTATATAATGGGCGCATCAACTTTACACGATTTGAATAAGAAAGGGACAACGCGATGAGCCATAAACTGAGAAGAATCCTGGTGCCGTTGGTGTCGTTCGTAACTCTGCTGGCCCTGGCCTGTACCTGCGGTGGGTTGGGGGGGACCGGAACGCCCACCGAAACCGCGCCGCCGCCAGAACCACCTACCGAGGCGCCGCCCTCTAGCGCGACCGAGCGCCCGCCCACCAAACCGCCGATCGTTGCCCCCACCGAAGTTCCGGCTTTGCCCACCGACACGCCCGTTCCTGAAGACGTGTTCACTGGCGTCGTTGACGACTTCTCGTCCGACTATGGCGGCTGGACAACCATCCCTGATAAAGCCGGAATTGCCAACGGGGTGTTCTATCTTGGCCCGTTCGACGAGTGCTCCGACATTGATTCAACCACGCCCTTTGGTTGCTTCAGCCTGTGCATCGTCTGCGGCTACTTGAGCAATTATGATATGAAGGTGGACGTGGCTTACGTGGACGGCGTGAGCAGTCGGCTGTTCGGCCTGATCCTGCGTTTCATTGACAACGACGGCGACGGTTTTGCCAACGAGGGCGACTATCTGCTCTATTTTGGTTTGAGCGTTTACAACCAGTCCTTCCGCATCTGGGAACGTAGCACGGACGGCAACTGGAATCTGGTGGCCGAGTCCTTTGAAGGCAGTATCCGGGGCGGCAGTAAAACCAACAACCTGCGGGCAGTGGCCACTGATAACGGCTCGACCATAGACCTGTATATCAACAACACCAAGGTGAACACGGTGACCGGCGTGCCGTATGACGCCGGGGCCGTCGGCTTTGTGTTGGATGGCCGGGCGGTGACGATTGGCTTCGACAACTTTGAGATTTCGGTGCCGTAGATTCTGCACCTCAGACTTCCGAAGCGCCACGCGAAGCGACCGGCGAGACTTCGGAAGTCTAAGTTCACCGCCTGAAATCTTCCGTCAGACTCACACTCGTGTCCTGTACCTTCATCTCGTTGGCCTTGATGAAAGTGACCACCAGCGCGTGCGGGAAGCCGGTGGTGACCAGCGGGTTGGCATACGCAAACGTCTGCGTGCCCCAGTCGCAGTCGGTGGGCGTACATTTGCCAAAAGGGTGAAGCGTTAGCTGGCCGTTGGCGCTGGTGATGATGATCCGGGTCACGTTGTTGGTGCTGGAGTTGGCGTTCGTCCATGTGCCAACCCAGTCATTGGCAACCGGGCCAATGTGAAAGTCGTAAGTAAAGGCGTTGTAATTGGCGCGCAAGATTCCGGGAACCGGGATGCTCAGCACCAGGGTGACTCCAGACGCAGATGAGAAGTTCGCCACCGTCACCGAGTTGCCGACGACGTTGCCGTTTCCGGTTCCCCACACGCAGTCGGTGGGACTGCACCACCCCCAGCCTGTTACCGTCACCTGGTTGGATGAGTTGGCGCTAATCACCAACTGAGTCACGCCGCTGGTGGCCGGGTCGTTGTTATACCAGTTTCCGGCGTAATCGCTGGCGGCGGCTCCGGGCGGGGTGGTGGTGAAGGTCGGTGTCGCCGTGGCCGTGGGCGTGCTGGTTGCGGTGCCGGTGGCAGTGGCTGTGTAAGTGGCAGTTGCTGTAGCCGTGGGGGTGGCTGTGGGCGTGCCAGGCACAACAATAACAACGGTGAGTGGTTTGCCGTTGGTGCCGAAGCCCTGTCCGGCGGCGTTGGTCAACTGCCACTTGCCGGTGTAGGTTCCGACGGCGGCAGGTGATTTCAAGTTCACGGAAATATCCATTGTGCCGCCGGGAGTGATTGCGCCGGGGAAGGCCACTGTGCTCGGCCCGTCGAGTTGGGCGCCGCCTGTGTAACGCAACGTGTAAGTTGAGTCCCAGTTGCAGGTTCCGGTGTTTTGCACCCGCCACGTTTTGGTGAACGCGGTGGGCGTGTTGAAGACCGTGCCATCGGGAATCGTCACGTCGGCAACAAACTTGGCATTGTCGGCGCAGGTGGTGGGGCTGGGAATCGGCGTGAGTGTGGCCGTGGAGATGACGCTCGAAGTGGCGGTGACGATGGCGGGCAGGGTGGGGGTGACGTTGCCCGGCCCGGTGACAACGGCAATCGGCGTGCCAGACGCTTTGGCCTGAGCCGTGCCGAAGGCCTGCGTGAGCGCGGCGGCAAACGTGGCCGTGAGATCGCCCGCCTGGCCGGTTGCGCCGGGCGCGCTACAAGCCAGAGTTGCCATGATGAGAACGGCGAAGGAAAGAAGGAGTGTTTGCTTGCGATTCATACGCTTGCCTCAATTCAAATGAACCGCAAAGGCGCAAAGGACGCTAAGAGAATCTTTGCCAGAGAACTTTGCATGCCTCATGCCTTTGCGGTGAGATTCTATGCCAGCCACTTCTCCAGCCACAAGCCCGCATACTCCACCCAATCGCGTTGGTGGGCCTTCTCGTTGAAGCCGTGCCCCTGGCGCGGGTAGACTCGTAATTCGGTTGGCACGCCGTTCTGCTTGAGGGCGCGGAAAAATTCGTAGCCTTGGGAGACGGGGACGTTGCGATCCTTTTCACCGTGAATAATCAGCGTTGGCGTGCGCACGCGGCTGACGAGATTGATGGCTGAGAACTGCTCAAACTTCGAGTGCAGTTCGTAAGGATTCGCGTCGTAGTGAATACGATCCCACTCGCACAACTTGCTGGTGCCGTGGAAGCTCAACCAGTTGCAAATGCCGGCGCCCATCACCGCCGCCTTGAAGCGATCGGTCTGGGCCACGGCCCAGGCCGTCATAAAGCCGCCATAGCTCCAACCGCCAATTGCCAGCTTGTCGGGGTCGGCTACACCCTGCTCGATGAGTGACTCGATTCCGGCCATGATGTCATGAAAATCCTGCCCACCCATGTCGCCCACGTTGGCTTCGGCAAATTTGAGGCCGCGCCCGGTGCTTCCACGTGGATTGGGCAGAAACACGGCGAAGCCTCGGGTCGTAAAGTAAGCCTGCGTCATCGCACCCCAATAACGGTGAACGTACAATGACGTTGGCCCGCCGTGGACCCAGGTGAACAGCGGATAACTCTTGTTCGCGTCGTAACCGTCCGGCAAAAGCAAGAACCCTTGCATCTCCCAACCGTCGGCGCCTGTCCAGGTGATGGACTTCGACTGCGTCGGCGTAATCTCGGCTTTGTCGGCGTGGAAGTGAGTCAATTGCGTCCACGTCAGCGACTCGTGGTCGCGTTTGGCGACCCACACCTGGCGCGGCTCGTCGGCCGACTCACGGGCGAAGGCCAACGTACGTAAAGTGCGGTCATGGCTAAAAGTGTTCCAGAAGGCGTCGGCGATGGCGACCGGCCCGGCCCATAACCGCCGGCTTGCTCCCGGCCCGGCTTCCCATTCTTCGACGGCTACGCCGTCTTTCGTGGTGGCCAACGTGATCAAACTTTCTCCGTCCGGCATCCAGGTCATCCAGGCTGCACTGGCCGGATGGTGAGTAGTGAGGCTTCGCGGCGCGCCGCCAGTGGCCGGAATCAGATTCAAGTCGCCGCCGACCGAGCCGCGATCACTCCACACGCTTTGCAGGAATGCAAGTTGCGTGCCATCCGGTGACCAACAGGGCAGGGCGGCCTGCCGGGGCGCCGGATCGTAAATGGTAGTAATGGAACCGCCCACCGCCGGAACAGTCGCCAGCTTACAGTGATACCACGACCATTCGTAAGGCTCGTCGGAGATGACGAGGGCGAACTGTGAGCCGTCGGCTGACCAGGCGAATTCCCATACTTGAACCGGGTCGGTCGTGACCTGTCGAATCTCCCCGCTCGAAATGTCGGCCACCCATACCCGCATAAATTTGTGATCGCGCTCGAACAAGATCGGATCGATTTTCTGATCCTTCAACTTCTTTTCTTCTCCGGTCTCCGGGTCTTCCATGAGGAAGGCAATGTGCTGGCCGTCGGGCGACCAGGCGATTAACTCGCCCCGGCCATCGCCGCCCACACTGCTTTTGGCCTCAAACACCCGTCGGGCCTCGCCGCCGTGCCGGGAGATGATGAAGAGTTCGTTGCGCCCGTCGTCACTTTTGCGATCGGACAGGAAGGCCAGCCACTCACCATCGGGCGACCAGCGCGGGTTGCGGTCGTGTTTGCCGCTGGTGAATGTGCGGCAGTCGCTCCCATCACTGTTCACCATCCAAATTTGCGCCGTTCCTTCTTTGTAAGCATCGGCCACCACGAAGGCCACTTGTTTGCCGTCGGGCGAGACCTGGGCGTTGTTGAGAACTTTGGTGTCGAAAATGTCGGCGAGGGTGAGAGGGCGCATCAAGGCTCCTGTAAAAGATGTAACCACAGACGCGAAGCGCACGGATTTCACAGATTTACGAAAAAAATCAGTGTAATCAGTGAAATCTGTGGTTCCATTCAACTACTATCGTGTCACCGTAATAGTAGCGATTATAGCCCGATTGTCAGGAAGCGCATGGTCGGCGGCGAGAAGGGGCAGGCGGGTGAAGTCGGGGAAGGTATACCAGCCGATGACGAGCGGATAATCGCCGGGAGGGGCGCTGGGCGGCACGGTGATGGCGAACGAGTCGAGGATGAGATCACCTGCTCGCCATTGTGAGGTGGTGAAGAGTCCCTGGCAGGGTTGGCCGTCGCGTTGGGCGACGATCGGGTGTCCGTCCAACCCGGTGCCTACGTGAAGAAATGACGTGTAATCAAAGCTGAGATCGTTTTCGACCTTCCAGTACAGGGTGACGAACAGGCTTTGCCCGGCTTGCACTTTGTTGCCCGACCACTCGTAGCCAACGAACGTGAGGCCGGGGTCGAAGGAAGCGTAGCCGGGGTTGGGCGGCCGGGGCCCTGGCGTGCCCGGCGGTATCTCGAGCAGGGTGCCGCTCTGCCGCCACAAGTCGTACGCTGTTACCACCAGAGAAGGTTGGTACATGTCGTACAACGTGACCACTGACTGCTTATCGCGCCGGGTTAATACAAAATAATTGGTGCGCGCCGAGCGGTTGTCAGTGTAGGGCAAGCATTGCCGGAAGTCCAGACGCTTGACGGGTGTATCCGGAAAGAGAAATTCAAACGCGATTACATCGTCGCTCTCGGCCACATCCTCGGGGTGAAGTGAGACAAAAACGCGCTCACCGGCTTCGGCGCGGCTGACCAGTTCGCGGCCAACATTCACTGGCCCAGTTGTGTACGAGACAGGCAGGATGCTGAGGGCGGGGTAGCGGATGAGGAGGCTAAACGATTGATAGCCGAGACTGACCAGAAGGAAGCCTGCGCCCATCAATCCCCGCCACCGTTCTCTAAAAGCGGGAGGAGCTCTTTCCAGCCCCGGTTGGTATCGCGCCGGGTCTGGCGGAAGAGTGTTGAGGTGAAAAGCAACGGCCCGGCGAGCGATCATCACCCATCCGATTCCAATCACTGCCGCCGCTGGAGCGCCGAAGCCGATCATTCTTTGAAAGTTCGGGGCATCGCCGGTGATTAAGCTTGGCAAAGCCATCAGGCCTTCCCAGAAGAGCAGTTCACGAGCGGTCGGAGAGCGTCGCAAGTTCCAGAGCACCCAGACGTGACCGACAAAGAAGCCAACGGACTGAATGAGGTCGAAAATAGGCAGACCCGGGTAATTGGTCAGCGGATCAAAACTGCCGATGAAGTTGAAGGCGATCAATGTGAAGCGCAAATTTTCCAGCAATATCTTCGGATTGTTGAACGAGACCCGGGTGGTAAGTTGGGCGCGGGCCAGGAGCCATTCAGGTTCGCGAATGAAGAAAAGGGCGAGCGGGGCAATGACGACGAGACCGGCGAGGGCCGAGAGGCTGTAGCCAAGCAAAAGATGGAGGCGCTGAGGGGCCTGGGCGGTGAGGAGATCGTGGAGGGCGATGAAGCCGACGAGAGGCAAGATAAAGCGGGCATGGGGGCCGTTGTATTGGGCGATGCCGGCGATGGCTCCCGCAAGCAAGTAGCTCACCGCCGAGTTCGCAGAGAAAAACCTGTTTATGTTCTCTGCGCCCTTTGCGGCGAGTTTTCGTTTGGCCCGTTTGAGTTGCCAGACGCAGAAGAGGGCGGCGGCCGGGGCCAGGCTGGGTTCGGTGCCCACGCGGCTGACGATGACCCAGTAGAGCAGATACGAGAGGCTGAAGGCGGCCAGGGCGGCCATCCAGCGGCGCAATCGCGGTTCGCCGAGCGAATCGCTTCCCCGCAATATCTCATTAAAGCAGGCGTAGGCCAGCGGCACAGCGATGACGCCCAGAGCCGCCGAGGCGATGCGCGATGACGAGATGCCGGTGAAGCCAAGCAGTTGCGCGGCGGCGGTCAGGTAGACCATCAGGGCGTTGCCGCCGCCCCAGGGCGTCCGATAGAAGACGATGAACTGCGGATTGGCGATTAGGTCGCGGGCGCGCAGGGCGAACCATACTTCGTCGAACCACGCTTCGGGGGCGAGCGTGGCGAGATGAAAGAATCGCAGAAAGGCCGCCAGCATCGTGGCCCCGAGGGCGAGATGCGCCGGGCGGAGTTTCATGGTTGATAGACCACGTTGGCGTTGCAAGAGGCCGCCCCTGCTGGTGGCGCGACGATGCGCGGCATGCCCCATCCAGCCAGGTCGCCGGTGAAATCGCTGTTGGGTCCTGCCCCGGTGGTCAGGGTGAGGGCGACCGACTGCCCGGCCCACGCCGACAGATCCAATATTACCGGATGCCACTGACGATCGGCTGTGGTGTTGCCAACGGTTTGCTCGAAGGTTTTTTTGCCGTTCACTGCCAGCGCAAATGAGGCTCCATCGCCGCCCCAGCCCCAGCTTTGTGGATCAAGCGCAAGGTCGGCGCGAAAGCACACCACCCCTGATGGCAAGGCGACATTGAAGGTGGCGCGGCCTTCCGGGTGCATGAGCAGGGCCGGATAAGGTAGTTCGCCAGGCAATTCAAAAGAGCGCAGTTCGATGGGCTGGTTTGGCGCAGGCGCGAGTTCGGCGCGGGGCAATTCTTTGAGCAAATCAATGGCCGTCACTGAGTCGAGCAGGCTTGGCCCTGACCCGAAGCTTGCCGAAGGGCCGGATGGGTTGAGGCGGCTCCACCAGGGAGTCAGGCGGTGAATGGCGAATCGGCTCATGAATATTTCGCGGCGATAGTAGCGATCCAGAAAATTCTGATAGCCGGGAATGGCGGCGAATTGATCTACCGGATTTTGAAAGTCGAACCACGTCCGGTCATACCAGGTGATGACGAGGTAGGTCGGCGGATGGGCGTAGAGCGCGGCCAACACTTCCTCTTTCCAGCGCGGTTGGAAAGTGTTGTCGCCAATCGCGGCCATGAGCGGCGAGTTGAAAATAAACCGTGTGGGACTGCGCCGATCAGCCCAGTAGTAGATGATGGAATGATTGCCCCACACCCAGATCAGGTCGTTGGGGGTAGTGCGGTCGCGGATGTATTCGGCGACTTCAATTTCGTCCTGCACGGCTTGCGAGGCAAAAAACTCAGCCCGCGTTTGTTTGCCGGTGAGATACGGGCCGGAGACCAGCCATTGATCGGCGTAGACACGATAGCCAATGTTGGCGGTTGCGGCGATGACAATGGCGACGAGCGCCCAGCGGCGCGCGCGCACTTCCCAGGCGAATGCGCCAACGCTCAAGGCCAATGCCGGAATTGCGAGCGTCCAGTGATAAAGCGTCATCACTTTTTGCGGGTACACTGAAATCAGCGCGGCGGCCAGCCAAATGGTGATCAGCCAACCCCACTCTCGCCGCCGCCAGATTGCCAGCGCACAGCCCGCCCCGGCCAACGTATAAAATACGGGCAGACGCCCCAATTGCTCCAGGGTACGTTGCCAGTAAAATAGCGGCGGCCCGGCCTCGCCGGGAAATAATAACAGGGTCGGGTTGACCGTCACTTTCGGGAACTCGGTCAGCATGAAGGCGATGTGCTCAATCGCGTAATCAAGCGCGCCTCGTGTTGCAAGATAAAGGGTGAAAGCCAGGAGTGTGGCGAGAGCGCCGATGAGGATATAGAGAATAAAATGTAAAACGCAAGGCCCGGGGCGGGGTCGTGGGTTGCGGCGCACAGAAAAAGCAATGCACCCGAACAGGAGCGCTAACACTGGCAGAGCAATGGTGTATTTGTACAATACGGCGATGGCCAGGGTTGCGCCTGCGCCGATCAGCCGCCAGGTCGAGTTGCGCTCCAGCTCTTGCAACGCGCTCCATAAGCCGAGGGCAATGAACAGGTTGGCAAATCCTTCTGACTGAGCGTTCATATCAAACGGGATAGCAACGACCAACCAGCCATAAATCAGCCCAATGGCCCAGGCCATGGCTTCGCCAAACCACGGCCGGGCTATCCGCCACAAGATGATGGACGTGAGCGCGGCCATGACACTGCTGAGAATCACCGGCCCGCGGAAGTTGATGCCGAAAATGGCCTGGGCCAGGGCGTAGGTGTAGTGGGTGAGGGGCCCTTTGGTATCCCAGCAGTCACGGTAGGGCGCGCCGCCGTGCAACAAAATACTGCCGCAAGCCGCGTACACCCCCTGATCACGTTGCAGTGGCACGTCGAGAAACGGTGCAGTTAGACCGATGACAAGCACAGTTATGATGAGCGACCCAATAAGCAGGCGGGAAAAAGTTAGTGGGGCTGGCGGCGAGGTCTTAGGAAGGGGGAAGAATGTCTCATCGGGCATAGGATGTAATATTTTACTTGAAAAGCTATAACTCGGTCGTGGACAGGTATAATTCAAACTATGAGCGATTACATTCCTCCCCACCTGACACTGCCCAATGGGCAGGAATATGCGTTGAGCGGCCAGATGACAATTGGCCGCTCCATCGAAAATCCGATCAAGCTCGACGACGGCGGCGCGTCGCGCAAACATGCGGCCATCGAAGTTGTGGAAGCGCGCGTCATCCTGCGCGACTTGGGTAGCAGCAATGGCACGTGGGTCAACGACCAGCGCTTGACCGAGCCGGTTGAACTGCGCGATGGCGACTTGATTCGCATCAGCGGCACAACGATGATCTTCTTTGCCGCTACTGGCAGGCCTGCTTCAGATCCGCCGCCGGCGGCACGCGATGAACCCGCGCCGCCAGCCAAACCGCAGGACGGCCTGACGATGCACTATCAATCTGCCGAGCCGATGATTCTGGTGCGCGGCGACAAGGCCGAGTTTGGCCTCAATCGCACGCTCCGGGTGGGGCGGAGTGACGACAATGACTTGGTGTTGACCGGCGACGCCAGCGCCTCGCAACAACACGCTCGAATCGAAGTGGTGGCCGGGCAGGCCGTCATTCACGATCTGGCGAGCAGTAACGGAACCTGGGTGAACGGCAAACGAATCGCCGCCCCGATTCTCCTCAAACATGGCGACAAGGTTTTGCTGGGGAACAGCGTCTTTCGGTTGCGGGTGGGTTCCAGGCCCCTGCCGAACCTCGACGCTGCGCCGCAACCTAAACCACAAAGCCGGTTTAGTTGGGGGTTGTTGTTGGGCGGCGGCCTGCTCACCTTCACGGTTGCAGGCCTGGCAGTGATGATCGTGGCCGTGCTGGGTTACCTGGGCTATCGCGACTTCATTGCCCCCACCGCCGCTCCGCCGCCAACGCCATCAACGGTTGTCATCGATAACACGGCCCCGCTGTCCGCAACGCAACAGGCCGACGCCGAGCAACGCGCCCTGCGCGCTCTGGTTCAAATCATTGTGCCGGTAGGCGACCCGAACACCACCCAGGACGCCTCAACCGGCTCCGGCAGTCTGTTGAGCGCCGACGGTTATGTGCTGACCAACTTTCACGTCGTGGGCGACCCCGACACCGGGCAATATCACAACAACGAAGGCTGGGCCGTCATTGGCCTCAACTGGCAAAGCCCCGACCAGGCCCCTGACACGTTTTACCGCAGTGAGATCGTGATGGCCGACAAGGATTTGGACCTCGCCCTGCTTCATGTCGTTTCGACGGGCAATGGCGACAACTTGCCGGCCGACTTGAAATTTCCGTTTCTGTCAATTGGCGACTCAGACGCCTTGAAGATTGGCGACCCGATTGCTATCATGGGTTTCCCCGGCCTCGGCGGCGACACGCCCACCTTCACCCGGGGCACGGTCTCCGGCTTCCTGCTTGACGAGCACCTCAATTTGGAGCGCGGCTGGATCAAGACCGACGCTGAGATTAACCCCGGCAACTCCGGCGGCATGGCGATTAACGCGCAAGGCGAATTGATCGGCGTCCCGACCCAAGCCTTCTTCAATACCGAAGTGACCGGCAAGATCAGCGAGATCCGCCCCATCAATTTCGCCCAGAAGTTTATTGAGCAGGTGCCATGAGAAGGCAAGCGGAGGCTGAATAACTAACAAAAACGAAGGCCGCACAACGAGTGCGGCCTTCGTTTTGATTTGATATTCAGTTCTGATTTCTGCCGCACTTTCAAGGATGGGTTTGGTCGTTCTTCCCAGGCGCGCTGAATCAGGTCAGCCCACTGACTCTCCAATGCGCTTTGCTTCGGTTTTTTGGCTCTTCCGGCTTTAACGGGAAAGCGCCCTGTCATTCTGAGCGAAGCGAAGAA
>CAYSIV010000074.1:0-20843 GCA_964431175.1 uncultured Anaerolineales bacterium | reverse complement strand
CTGATTCGTGCGGAAAGTGTGGGCCAACGGGCTAGAAAGCCCGCCGCTACGATTACGCCTCGACCACTCGCCGGCGGACAAAATTCGCGTACGACACACCGATAAACGTGACGACGAATAACAGCATGTACGCCACCGCCGCCGAGCCGCCGATGTCGAGCGTACGCCAGATGGAGTAAGCGTGCAGTGTGAGCGATTCGGTAGCTGTGCCCGGCCCGCCGCTAGTCAACACGTTCGGCAAGTCCACGATCTTGAACGCTTCGATCAAGCGAATCAGAATGAGCGTACTGCTCACCGACAGAATGGAAGGCAGAGTGATCTCCCAGAATATCTGCCAACGGTTCGCGCCATCCACCACGGCGGCTTCAATGGGTTCGGTCGGCTGGCTTTCGAGCGCGGCCAACAACACGATGAACATGAACGGCGTCCACTGCCAAATATCGCTGATCATCACCGCCCACCGCGCGCCCCACGGGTTGGTCACCCACGAGGTGTTCGCCAGCCCGACCGCATTCCAGATCGGATAGAACGGGCCTTTGCTGGTGTCGGTGAGCATGCGGAAGAGGTAGGCCACGCCCACCGGCGTGATCATCATCGGCAGAAGAAAGACGACGCGGAAGAATCGGCGTCCCGGAATGTGCTGGACGCACAACAGCGCCAAGCCCAATCCGATCACGTATTGAAAGGCAATGCCGACGAACACGTAGATCAACGTGACGACCATTGTGCCAGGCCGGCCCTCTGGACTCAGCGTATGGGCAATGAGCCACGCGCCGGCGGCGGCGATGCCGGCGCTGATCAGCCGCCCGATTAATCCCCCCAACGAAAACTCTGCACTGCGGAGGTAGCGGACGATTGACATCGCCAGCCACGCGGCGACGACGCCAAACGCCAGCCAGCCAATCAGCGAAGGATTTGCGAACACGCCGAGGAAATGTTCGCGGTCAATGCCCACGACCAATTTGGCGTAGTTGCTGAGGCCGACGAAAGTGAGTTGAAACCCGCCTTTAGCAAACTTGAGGCGAGCCATCGAAATGTAGAGAGAAACAATGAGCGGAAAAACCGAAAGGAAAAGCACGACCAACACGGCTGGCATGAGGAAGGCCGAGGTCGCGATACTATCCAGCCGCGCTTGGGTGCGGGTGACGAGGGAGGGGGGCTCAAGGCCCGGCTCGCGGGCCGGGCCTTGAGTTCTTGCAGAGAGCGACATGACTCTACTTCGTGACGCCGAGTGTGGCTTTGTAAGCGGCAAGCTGGGCATCGCGGCCAAGCTCATCCGTCTTCGCATTCCAACCGTCGGCGATCTGCTTCATCGTTTTTTCAGCGGTGAGTTCACCGGCGAGGAACTGGGCCAGGCCCGTGTCGAGAACGGTGCCCTGATAGTACGCGTTCTGCGGGATGCGCAGATCAAGCGCCATGTTGGGGCTGGCCAGGCTGGCTTCGATGGCGCCCAGGTAGTTGCTGGCTGCCGCCGGGCTCATACCGGCCTTCACCCACTGCTCGCGGTTGAGGAACTGTGACGCGCGATACGGGTTGAAACCGGTCTGGCCGATGGTCACGTCCGCATTCGACTGCGCCGGGGCGCTGACGTAGGCGAGGTACGCGAAAGCCGCATCCTTCACTTCCGGTTTGGAGGCGGCGTTGATCGCGCCCGACCATCCGCCGAAGGCGGCAAACGGCGCGTGGTTCACGCCCTGAGCATCTGCATAGGGGCAGGTGGTGGCGTCGCAGGCGACGAGCGTGCCGGTCGCGCGGTCGAGCACTTCCGTGCTGCCGGGCAGGATCACCGCGCCAACCTTGTCCTGCACCACCGAGGTGGCCGGGTCGATGGCGAGCGTGCCGATGTCGCCCCAGTCAATCGAGAACGCGCAACGGCCGGCGGTGAACAAGCCGCGCGTGTCGCCCACGTCGAGGTTCAATTGATCGGGCGGGCCGAGCGTGGAGAGTTGCTTGTAAACATCCAGCGCTTTAGCCATGGCTTCATTCTCGCCGTAAAGGGGCTGCATATTGCCGGTGTCGAAGAACGCGCCCTGGCCGGTGCCCTGGCTCTGAAGGTAGGCGGAGGCGATGGACGTGAACATCCAGTACGATTGAGCGCTGCGCTTCATGGCGAGGCACACGCCGTAATCGCCCTGGCCGTCACCATTCAAGTCTTTGTCGTGATACTCTCCAGCGGTGGCAACGAGCTCATCCCACGTGTTCGGCGGGGTCTTGATGAAGTCACTGCGGTAATACACCATCTGGAAGTCGCCGTCGAGCGGGACGGTGTATACCTTGCCTTGATAGGTGGCGCTGAAGTCGCGGAAGAAGGGGCCGATGTCGTCCCACGCTATTTCTTCGCTGGCTGCGACCTTAGAGGTCAGGTCTTCCAGATAGCCGCCGGCCACGTAGTCGCCCATCCACTGCGGGTCGAACACGACCAGGTCGTAGCTGTTCGTGCTGGTGGAGAAGTCGGTCAGCGCTTTCTGGTAGAGGTCGCCGAACGGCACGGTGATGACGTTGATGGTTGCGCCGGTCAATGCGGTGAATTCGGGGCCGTGGCGCTGAAGCGGCTCAGCGATTTGCGGGCCGGTGAAGGTGAGGACGTTCACCGTCACTCCGGCATACTTCAGGGGCGCCTCGGTGGGCGCCGGGGCGGTGACTTCAACGATTGTCTCTACGGGAGTGCCGGCGACGATTTGGGTGACCACTTGGGTCTGAACAACCGTCTGGGGGGTGGGGGTGGCGCAAGCCGCCAACACCACGGTAAGGGCCGTCAACACGGCCAGGGTTCTGGCAACGTACTGTTTCATCTTTTTCTTCTCCTTTTCAAAATATGAGAAAAGTTACGCCGATTTCCGACTGGGTGACTACGGTTCAAAGCCGCGGCAATTTAGGGCTAACGGACCACCTCCTTTTTTTGAGACTGATTAGGCAACATAGTAGCGGCCAACCGGCCAGCCTGCCGCGCACCGCACGATTCCCGGATCACCAATTGCACATCGAGCCGGACTTGGGTCGGCGGGCGGTCTGGTTCAGCGAGGCGCGCCAGCAACATGTCGGCGGCAGTTGTGCCAATTTCGTAAGTGGGTTGCGGAACAGCCGTCAACGGCGGATTGAGTAGGGCGGACCAGGGGATGTCGTCGAAAGAGACGAGGGCAATATCATCCGGGATGCGAAGCCCTATTTCATGAATGGCCGTCAGCGTCCCGAGGGTGATCATGGTGTTAGCAGTAAACAATGCGGTCGGGCGCTCTGGCGATGCTAACAGGTCAAGAGTCTGTTGACGGCTGCGCTCTGGCAATGCCAACAGGTCAAGCGCCTGTTGGCGGCTGTCGGCCACTTGTCTTAAATCGGCCTGACGAATAAGAGCCGGATCAATCGGCAGGCCATATTCTTTCAGGGCTTGCTCGTAGCCCGCTTGCCGCTCGAGGCTGGTCGTGATCTCTTGTTGGCCCCGGATGAGGCCGATGCGACGGTGGCCCAGTGACAACAAGTGAGATACCGCTTTCTTGGCCCCGCCAACGTTGTCCACCAATACCGTATCCACTTTTACGTCCGTTATCAAACGATCTAACGCCACAACCGGAATATGGCCGTTGAGCAATTTAGGATCATGGCCCGTTTCGGTGGCTGAGGCCAGAATGATGCCGGCCACGTTCTCGTCGTGCATCACTTCGAGGTACAGCCGTTCGCGGTCGGCGTCTTCGTCGGTGTTACACAGAATGAGCGAATAGCCGTTCCGCGAGGCAACGTCTTCAATACCGCGCGTGACCGAGGTATAAAAAAGGTTTTGGATATCAGTGATGATAAGACCGATGACATGCGTGCTTTTCGTCCGCAGGCGGCGGGCCACGCGGCTGGGGCGATAGTCAAGCGCCTGAACCGCGGCCATCACTTTGGCCCGCGCGTCGGCTGTGACATTAGGCTGATCGTTCAACACTCGCGACACGGTGGCGATAGATACACCGGCGTGCTTAGCGACTTCTTTGATAGTAGTTATTCGCCGAGCCACTGAGTTGCCTGCTATTGGGTCTAAATCTTGTTTAGGAGAATGCGAAGAGAAATCGTTTACAATAGGATTGTAAACGATTTTTTTTCGAAGTCAAGACCTTTGCAAGGAGACCAGCAATTCTCAATCTGAAAAAGAGCGGTCAAAATAGGCACCAAATGTGCTAAGGTGGGGAGATCAAACACAAAAGGAGATTGAACCATAGCCAAGCCCTTGAAATTGAGCGAGGTGATGGGTCATTTGCGTGACCGTTGGCAGGTGTTGCCCGACCACCGTAAACCTAACAACAATACGCGGTACACGATCGGGGAGGCGGCCTTGAGCGCCTTTTCGGTGTTTTTCACGCAGTCGCCCTCATTTTTAGCGTATCAGCGAGATATGCACAAGCGCAAAGGGCGCGACAATGCGCAGAGTTTATTCAAAGTGGAGCAGATTCCGAGCGATAACCAAATTCGGAATCTGCTCGATCCCATCGCGCCCGAGCATTTTCAGGCGGAGTTCGAGTGGGTTCAGCAGGAGTTGCAGCATCCGAATCATCTCGCCGGTTTCGCAGGTGTGCTGGCGCTTATTCTTTTAGGCGTGGGGTTGGCCGGGCCTAAAAGCCAGGCCGGACGCTGGTGGGCGGGAGGAGGGCTGGCGCTAAGCGTGCTGCTGCTGGGTACTACATTTTCGCGCGGCGGCTGGATCGCATTTGGCCTGGCGGCGGCCTATGTGCTCGTCTGCGGTCTGGGCGAAGGCCGAGGACGAGTTGCGGCGGCGGCCGGGCTGATGACGGCGCTGGCGCCGCTTTTCTATTTGGGGTTCGGGCCGTGGATCGCCCAGCGCATTGCCCTGTCAGAGGCGACGTGGGTGGAGATCAAGTCTTTGCAGGATCAGGCCTTAGTGGCAGAGGGGGCGTGGGAATTGTTTCGGGCGCAACCGGCGCTCGGAGTGGGGCTTGGTAATTACATGCAGGGCGCGGCTGGGCATTTGTCGGGGCAGGTGAAGGCGCCAGTGCACAACACAATGGCGATGGCGCTCAGTGAGTTGGGGCTGATGGGCGGTGTGCTGGTGGTCGGGCTGTATACGCGAGTGATATGGCTTGCCTGGCGGGCGCGGGCAGACCTGGCCGCCGCCGTCGGCGTGGCCCTGGCGCTTTGCTTGCTGGTGGCGAACGCCTTTGACCTTTATGCCTGGGGCCTCGCTCCGGGGCGGTTGTTCCTCGGCCTGCTTTGCGGCTTATGTGCTGGTGACTCGGCGGGAGTTGACTCAAAGCCGACTTGAGGCTAAAGTTATCGCATCATCCCATTTCTCACGGAGGAAACTATGCTGAACTACCCGCTCAACTTCTCTTTCAAGATCGTCGCCTTCAATCCGCAAGTAAAAGTGACGGACGCTTCCGGCCAAACCGTTCTGTATGTCAAGCAGAAAGCCTTGGCCTTGAAAGAGGACATCAAAATCTTTGCCGATGAAGGCCAACAGCGCCAGTTGTATCAACTGAAGGCCAACAAGATTATCGACTTCTCGGCGCAATACAACATTACTGCCGCCAGTGGGGCGTCGGTAGGCGCAGTCAAGCGACAAGGCATGCGCTCAATATTCAAAGCGACGTACAATTTCGTGGATGCTGGCGGCGCAGAAGTTGGGCTGATTCACGAAGAGAACGGCTGGATCAAGGTGCTGGACGCTTTGCTTGGCGAACTTCCGATCGTCGGTATTTTCTCAGGCTACATGTTCAACCCGGCTTATCTGGTTGACTTACGCGGCCAGACAGTTCTGTACCTCAAGAAACAACCTGCGTTCCTGGAAGGCAAGTTTACGGTTGAGAAACGGGGCGAGTTTTCTGAAGCCGACGAAGGGCTGTTGTTGTCGAGCATTGTGATGACATTGATGTTGGAGCGGATGCGAGGCTAGCCCACAACTGTAAAACCCCTCAACTTTCTGATTCGCGCATGGCAAACGCTTCTGGGGCGTGGGCCATGCGCGAATTTTGTTAAAAATGCTTGACAACACCACCAAAGATATGCTATCCTCATACTTAGTTGGTTGCCCCAATAAACTAACTCCTAATACCAATGCCCAAAAGCTTCCGCACCGGCGATCAATCTCTTGTTCGTGAACTCAATCGCGCAATCCTGCTCAATTTGTTGCGCACGCACTCTCCTCAATCGCGTGCCGACCTGGCGGTTGCCACCGGGCTGAACAAAACCACGGTATCGAGCCTGGTAACCGACCTGATTTCCGCCGGGCTGGCCCGTGAGATCGGGCAGGCCACCTCGGACGGGGGACGGCCGGCGGTACTTTTGGAACTCAATCCGAATGCAGGCTATATCATCGGCGCTGAACTTGGTGTCTGGTTCATCAAAATCGCTCTGACCGATTTTCGGGCTACTGTCTTGTGGCGGCAGGAGGTTCTTCTCCGGCCCGGCCAAACTCCAGACTCGGCTTTGGACCAGCTAATTGATTTGGTTCGCGAAGCCGTCGAAATCGCCGAACAGTCCGGCCACAAAATTTTTGGCTTTGGCCTGGGCCTGCATGGCCTGGTAGATGTGCGCTCTGGTGTATTGCTATTTGGCCCTAACTTTGGCTGGCGCGATGTTCCCATCCGTCGCCGCTTGGAAGAGGCTTTTCCATTTCCGATCTTTGTTGATAACGACGCGAAAGCTTCGGCGATTGGCGAACACTACTTTGGGGTTGCCCGACAGGTGGATAATTTTGTGTATATAATTGCCAACATCGGCCTGGGCGTGGGCATTTGGCTTGGCGGCCAGATATACCGCGGGGCAACCGGCATTGCCGGAGAAGTTGGGCATACTACCATTATTCCCGATGGCCTCCTCTGTCGTTGTGGCAATCGTGGCTGTTGGGAGACTCTGGTCAGTCAACAGGCCGTGGTGGATCGGTTGCAGGCGGCGGTTGCTGCAGGCGGCCCGACTTGCCTGCCGGTATCCGATGGCAAGCTCGTTGATGTGTCGATGTCCATGATTGTTGAAGCGGCCAATGCTGGCGATGCTCTTGTGTTGCGCGCTCTTGACGAGACCGGATCCTATCTGGGCATTGGAATTGCGAACCTGATCAATACGTTTAATCCCAGCCTGGTTGTGTTTGGCGGGGCGTTAAGCCAGGCGGCAGATTTTCTGCTCCCGGCCATCCGGCGCGTGGTGGCTGAGCGATCGATGCCCTGGCCGCGAGAGGCGGCCCAAATTCTGGCAGCGGCGCACCGCTTTGATAGTTGCGTGATGGGTGGAGTCGCGCTCGTTCTGCACGACATGCTAAGCCGCCCCCGCCTCGACACGCCCATTCATCACCGCCCATCCAATCGAAAACCATCCCGAAAGGAGCTGATGCCTGATCCCGGTACTTCACTCAAAACCACTTTACCCGAATCGATACTTTAGTTTACCCACTCACTTTATGGAGGAGAAACATGTCTCGCTCGAAAAATCGGCTCATTAATGTATTGAGCCTTCTAACTATTGGTGCTCTGATGCTCGCCGCTTGCAGCAGCCCAACGGCCACCCCAACGGTCGCCCCAACGGCTGCCCCAGCGGCCACTACTGCGCCGGCTATAACTGGCAAAGTCGGCATTGTTCTGCCGACGAAGGACGAACCGCGCTGGTTACAGGACGAAGCCCGCTTCAAGGAAGCGCTGACCGCCGCCGGTTACGAGGTTGAGATTCTGTTCAGCCAGGGTGATTCGGCCAAGGAAAAAGCGAATGTTGAAGCCTTGATCGCCAAGGGCATCCAGGTTCTGATCATCACCCCGCAGGACGGCACCGCCGCCGCCGCCGCCGCCGAAGAAGCTCGGGCCGCGGGGGTCAAGGTCATTTCCTACGACCGATTGATTCGTGACACGGATGCGGTCGACTACTATGTGACCTTCGACAGTGTTGCCGTCGGTGAAGCCTGGGGCCAGTACCTGATTGACAGCGCCACCGGCAAAGGCAATAACCTGTACCTGTACGCTGGCGCAGCCTCCGACAACAACGCCTTCCTGTTCTTCGAAGGCGCCTGGAATAAGCTTCAACCCAAGATTGCCGATGGCACGTTCGTGATCAAGAACTCCAGCGAAGCGGTGGCCCTGCAAGGCAAGGCGACCCTGACCCGCGACGAGCAAGCCAAGATCATCGGCCAGGTGACGACCAACTGGGACTTCACCGTCGCCAAGAATCTGGCGGAAGCGAACCTGACGGCCGCGCCCGCCGCCGACAAGGGCACGGTGTTCATCGTGGCTCCGAACGATGGCACCGCCCGGGCGATTGCCGATGCGTTTGCGGCTGACACCGACGTCAAGAAGTACTACGTCACCGGGCAGGATGCCGAGAAGGCATCGGTCCAGTACATCATCGACGGCAAGCAGTCGATGACCGTCCTGAAAGACGTCCGCACCCTGGTGGCGGATGCCATCACGGCCGCAGTTGCCTATCTCGAAGGCAAGACGCCTGCGCAGACCAACACCTACAACAACGGCAAGATCGAGGTCCCGGCCAAGCCGTCGGCGATTGTTACTGTCACCAAAGACAATGTCAAAGCCGCCGTCATTGACTCGGGCTACTACCCCGCCAGCGATTTCACCGGCCTTGAAGGTGGAGCGCCGGCTATAACCGGCAAAGTCGGCATTGTTCTGCCGACGAAGGACGAACCGCGCTGGTTACAGGACGAAGCCCGCTTCAAGGAAGCGCTGACCGCCGCCGGTTACGAGGTTGAGATTCTGTTCAGCCAGGGTGATTCGGCCAAGGAAAAAGCGAATGTTGAAGCCTTGATCGCCAAGGGCATCCAGGTTCTGATCATCACCCCGCAGGACGGCACCGCCGCCGCCGCCGCCGCCGAAGAAGCTCGGGCCGCGGGGGTCAAGGTCATTTCCTACGACCGATTGATTCGTGACACGGATGCGGTCGACTACTATGTGACCTTCGACAGTGTTGCCGTCGGTGAAGCCTGGGGCCAGTACCTGATTGACAGCGCCACCGGCAAAGGCAATAACCTGTACCTGTACGCTGGCGCAGCCTCCGACAACAACGCCTTCCTGTTCTTCGAAGGCGCCTGGAATAAGCTTCAACCCAAGATTGCCGATGGCACGTTCGTGATCAAGAACTCCAGCGAAGCGGTGGCCCTGCAAGGCAAGGCGACCCTGACCCGCGACGAGCAAGCCAAGATCATCGGCCAGGTGACGACCAACTGGGACTTCACCGTCGCCAAGAATCTGGCGGAAGCGAACCTGACGGCCGCGCCCGCCGCCGACAAGGGCACGGTGTTCATCGTGGCTCCGAACGATGGCACCGCCCGGGCGATTGCCGATGCGTTTGCGGCTGACACCGACGTCAAGAAGTACTACGTCACCGGGCAGGATGCCGAGAAGGCATCGGTCCAGTACATCATCGACGGCAAGCAGTCGATGACCGTCCTGAAAGACGTCCGCACCCTGGTGGCGGATGCCATCACGGCCGCAGTTGCCTATCTCGAAGGCAAGACGCCTGCGCAGACCAACACCTACAACAACGGCAAGATCGAGGTCCCGGCCAAGCCGTCGGCGATTGTTACTGTCACCAAAGACAATGTCAAAGCCGCCGTCATTGACTCGGGCTACTACCCCGCCAGTGACTTCACCGGTTTGCCGTAAGAAATTAGGGATAGGAGACCGACGCGGTCTTAGGCAAGTGTCTCAAATTCAAGGCCATTCATAGACCGCGTCGGTCTAGCCGGTTATTTTGGATAAAGTCTATTGCAGTAAAGGCCTATCCTAAAACTGGCCAAGACCCGCCGGGCTTCCGCGAAGCGCCCGACGGGTCTTTTAGATAGGCTCTTAATACAGGAATCGTAGTGGCGCTACTCACCACTATTCTTGTATAATTCCTGCCAACCTTTTGCATTTTTGAAACCGGGGCCGCTTATGAATACTCCCATCTTGGAAATGAAAAATATTACCAAGGAATTTCCTGGCGTGAAGGCATTGAACAACGTCAGTTTTAAAGTCGCCGAGGGTGAAATTCACTGCCTGGTCGGGGAAAATGGCGCCGGCAAATCCACTCTGATGAAGGTGTTGAGCGGAGTTTATCCGCACGGCACATATACTGGCGACATCCTTTTCGGCGGAAAAGTGCAAAAATTCGGAGGCATCAGCGACAGTGAAAAGGCCGGGATTGCCATTATCTATCAGGAATTGGCGCTTGTCCCCGAAATGGCGGTATATGAAAACATATTCCTCGGCAATGAAGTTAAAAGTGCCAATGGCTTTACGATTGACTGGAACGAAACCGTCAAAAGAGCAACCGCAGCCCTCAAGAAAGTAAGGCTCGATGTAAACCCGGCTGTAAAAGTCAAGGATTTAGGCGTGGGAAAGCAGCAATTGGTCGAAATCGCCAAAGCGCTAAGCAGAGAGGTCAAACTACTGATCCTGGATGAGCCTACCTCGGCCTTGAACGAGGATGACTGCGACAACTTGTTGGAGTTGCTGCGTGAACTTAAAAAGCACAACGTTACTTGTATATTGATTTCACACAAGCTCAGGGAAGTTATAAAGATTGCCGATTCGGTCACTATTTTGCGCGACGGGCAGACCATTTGCACCCTGGAGGCGAAGAAGGGCGAGGTTTCTGAAAACGCGCTCATCAAGCACATGGTGGGACGTGAGATCGACAATATTTATCCTAAGCGAGAACACAAGCGATCGGCAGAAATCTTGCTCGAACTGAAAAACTGGAATGCCTACGACCCAAAATTGGGCCGGAGTGTTCTCAAGGATATTTCTTTCAACGTCAAGAAAGGCGAAATTGTCGGCTTTGCCGGCTTGATGGGGTCAGGCCGCACGGAACTCGCCTTGAGCTTATTTGGAAATCCGGACGGCTATCAAATTAAGGGCGAAATGTTTGTCAAAGGCGGGAAGAAGCACTTCACCCATCCGCACGACGCGATAAACGCGGGCGTGGCCTATGTGACCGAGGACAGAAAAGGTGACGGCCTGATTCTGATCCAGGATGTGAAGCAGAACATCACCCTGGCCAATTTGCAGGAAATAGCCAATCGAGGCGTCGTCAACAATAATGCCGAGGTGAAAGTCGCGAATGAATACAAGACCAATCTCAACATCAAAACCCCGAGCATTGAGCAGAAGGTATTAAATTTAAGCGGCGGCAACCAGCAGAAAGTGTCGGTGG
The DNA here is from genome assembly GCA_964431175.1 of uncultured Anaerolineales bacterium. Taxonomy (GTDB): domain Bacteria; phylum Chloroflexota; class Anaerolineae; order Anaerolineales; family VGOW01; genus VGOW01. The sequence goes on along the minus strand of CAYSIV010000074.1, from coordinate 9,719 downwards.
CGAAATGGTTGTTTGTCAGGCCCGATGTGTTAATCCTGGATGAGCCGACGCGAGGCATTGACGTCGGCGCAAAATATGAAATCTACACGATTATGACCAGGCTGGTGGAGCAGGGCATGAGCATCATCATGATATCGTCCGAATTGCCCGAGGTCCTGGGAATGAGCGACAGAGTCTACATTGTTTCCTCCGGCAAAATTACCGGCGAACTGCCGATTGAGGAAGCGACGCAGGAAAAGATTATGCAATTAGCAACGAATTATTGAGGAGACTCAAAATGTCGTTTTTCAAAGATTTACAGAAGTTACTGGGACAGAACATTCGTGAATACGGCATGTATATCGCCCTGTTCGTGATCATGGCGATTTTTACCGCCACGACGAAAGGCATCTTCATTTCGTCGAGAAATATCAGCAATCTGATCAATCAGACGGGCTATATCGCTGTCTTGGCGGTTGGGATGACGTTGGTCATTGTCATCCGGCATATTGATCTGTCGGTCGGTTTTCTCTCAGGCTTCCTGGGCGCGCTTGCCGCAATCGCGATGGCCGATCCGAAGCTCATTCAAGCCGGATTGAACCTGCCGGTATATGTAGTCATACCGCTGGTGCTGGTCCTCGGGATTCTGGGCGGGATGTTCACCGCTTTCCTGGTGGCGCAACTGGGAATCCCGGCCTTTGTGGCCACGCTGGCCGGTTGGTTGGGTTACCGAGGCGCATTGCAGCTTGTAACTGCAGGTTCTGGCACGATCATCATTGCTGACGAGACATTTAACGCCCTGAGTAACGGTTTTATCCCCGATATTTTTCCTCCCGAAACCGGGTTTTTACCGGGAGTACATAAATTAACACTTATCCTCGGATTACTGGCCATCGTTCTGCTTATCATCAGCCAGATCAATGACCGCAGAAAAAAGCAGGCCTACAACTTCGAAGTGTTGTCGACGGAAATGTTCATTCTTAAGTTGGTGTTCGTATCAGCTGTGGTCGGCGGCATCACCTGGATCATGGCAGGATACAAAGGCCTCTCATGGACGGTCGTGATCGTATTGGCTGTGGTTGGTATCTACGATTTTGTTACGTCACAGACGGTGCTCGGCAGACATATTTACGCTATCGGTGGAAATCCAGAGGCGGCTCAGTTGAGCGGCATCAGTGTAAAGAAAATAACCTATGTGGTTTTTGGCTCGATGGGCATGCTGTCTGCGTTGTCGGGCATCTTGTACGCATCCCGCTTTAAGTCCGCTACCACGACGGCCGGAACTCTGTTTGAATTGGACGCCATCGCGGCGGCTTTTATCGGCGGCGTATCACCGGCGGGCGGCATCGGCAAGGTTATCGGCTCAATCGTCGGCGCGTTGGTGATGGGGTCGCTATCGAGCGGCATGAACTTGATGGGCATTGACATCTCCATCCAGTACATCGTTAAAGCCGCTGTGCTGGCGGCGGCTGTGATATTTGATGTTGCAACCCGTAATCGAGGAAAATAGCGCTGCTTTTTCCGGCGTAGTCTCGTGGCCGAAGCGCTCAAGGGCCAGCGGGATGGCCCTTCTCCAAACCCAAATAGCCCGACTGTTGCTTGGCTTCAGTCGGGCTGTTTTTTTGGCTCTTCCGTTTTTGACGGGATTTATGGGTGTCACCCTGAGCGAAGCGAAGGGTTTCTGGCTGGTTGCGCCGAGATTCTTCGCTTCGCTCAGAATGACAGGGGCGCTTTCCCGTTAGAGCAGGAAGAGCCGTTTTTTTCTAAAAGTGGATAAGATGAGTCGAGTTTGGTCTATAATGCTTTGCGACTCACCCTGTTGACCAACTACCAGGACAGGTTCCATAGTTTAGAAAGGGAGAACTACAATGACTACCGTGACCAATATATTTCGTGTTTTGATTAACGCCCAACCGGAGGCAGTGTTCGCTTATGTCTCGGATTTGACCCGCCATGGTGAATGGAGCAGCGGCCTCAAAGTGGAGATCGTGTCCGCCGGTTCCGTAGGCGTTGGCAGTCAATACCGCTCTCACGGCGAAGTGCCCGGACAAAAAGAGCGCCCCAATGAATTGCGGGTGACAGGCTATGAGCCACCCACGCGCTTCGTCTTTGTCTCCAAAGACCCCGACTTCAAAGATGTCGAGCATGAGTTCACCTTCAAGCCTCAAAATGGCGGAACCCTGATGGAACGCATCGTGACCGTTAACTTGCCGCCGCTAGTGGCGTTCGCCTTCCGAACGTTTATCAATCCGTTGATCGGCAGACCGGCGATGAACAAAGCATTTGCGGCGCTCAAAGCCAAGATGGAAGGACGCGCCGCGTAAGTAAAGACCATAAACCTATCGAGGCCCAAATGACAACCTTTCTTTCTCAACGCATTCAAGCGGTGCTTACCGCCAGCGCTCCCATCATTCGCTTCGTCACCGGCGACTGGTATACCCATCACGCCGCAAAGCCGGATATCTGCAACTTTGTGTTTGGCAACCCGCATGAGATGCCGTTGGATGGCTTCACGAACGCGCTCGGGCGCTGGAACATTCCGCAAAATAAAGATTGGTACGCCTACAAAATGAGCGAGCCAACCGCGCAAGAAGCCGTGGTCGCTACATTGCGTGTGCGCCAGGGCTTGCCCTTTGAGGCTGAGGACATTTTCCTGACCAATGGAGCCTTTGCCGCCCTGGCAGTGATTTTGGGCGTCATCGTTGATCCGGGTGATGAGGTTGTTTTCATTAGCCCGCCCTGGTTTTTTTACGAGGCGATAATTGCTGCCTATGGTGCGCGCGCCGTACGGGTGAAGTCTGACCCGGTCACGTTTGACCTTGACCTTTCGGCCATTGAGGCCGCGATGACCCCGCGCACTCGCGCCATCATCATTAACTCACCCAACAACCCCACCGGGAAAATTTATCCCCCGGCCACCCTGCAAGCGTTGGCGCAATTGTTGAGCGACCACAGCACCCGGCAGGGCCGCCCCATTTTTCTGCTCTCCGATGAGGCCTACAGTCGCATCCTGTTTGATGGTCGTCCGTTTCACAGCCCGACGGCTTACTACCCCAATACTTTTTTGATGTACACCTATGGCAAGACGCTGTTGACGCCCGGCCAGCGTATGGGCTATATTGCCCTGCCGCCCACCATGCCCGACCGGGAGGCGTTGCGGCCCGCCCTCACCGCCTCGCAATTGACCACCGGTTATGCCTTTCCGAATGCGCTCTTACAATACGCTCTGCCCGAACTGGAAGGCCTCTCGATTGACCTCGCTCACTTGCAACGCAAACGCGATACTTTAGTGCACGCGCTCCGCGAGGCGGGCTACGATGTACATCTCCCGGAGGGTACGTTCTATCTGCTCCCCCGCTCGCCGCTGGCCGACGATTGGGCGTTTGTGGAGCGGCTAGCCGAGCACAACATTTTGTGTCTGCCCGGCATAGTAGCCGAAGCACCGGGTTACTTCCGCATCTCGCTAACCGCCAACGATGATATGCTGGAACGCGCCTTGCCCGGTTTCGCCGCCGCCCGCCGCGCATAAATAGCGAAGTACCATCGCCAATGCCACTTACTTCCTCTCTCACCGCTCCGTCGAAGAAGTGATTCGGATGTTGATTGACCGTGGGGCGATTCTGCGGCAGGGTCAGGGTTGGGCCGCCGGCAAAGAGATTGGCAACGTGGAGATCCCTGATAATCTTCAGGGGCTGCTACTGGCCCGCATCGACCGCTTGCCTGAAGATGTAAAGCGCACCTTGCGGGTGGCGTCGGTGATAGGGCGGCAGTTCTCGGTGAAGGTGTTGGAGCAGGTGTTAGGGGGCTGACGAGGATCGGCCCCGGGCAAAGACGACGGCGGCTAACAGCAGGGCCAAGACGGCCAGACCCCCTCCACCCAACACCGCAGGCCAGAAGAGGGCCAAGTTGGTTTGATGTGTCAATTGCAGGAATTGAAGTTGAATTCTAGCCGTCAATTGGGGCGGGAGGATTTGCCACAAGATGAACCCCAGGCCGGCCATGCCGGCCACAAACGCACTGGCCACTAAATCCACCCACGAGAGGCGGAAGCGGGGCAAGGGCGCGATTTTCCGGATGCGAGCCATCACGGTGGGGGCCAGAGTCGGCGTGGCAGGCGCCAACGGATACGTTCGCAGGGCATTTTCTACTTCGCGATCTTCGTCTAATTCACCCATTCTCGTCCTTCCTCAAACTGGCGGAGCGCATCTCGCAGTCGCGCTTTGGCCCGGAACAATCCCGTCTTCACCGTGCCAAGCGGCAGACTGACCACACTGGCGATTTCCTCGTACGACAGTTCTTGTTGATAGCGCAATGTTACCAATAGCCGATAACTTTCGGGTAGGGCTTCAATCTGCTTATGCAGAAAGGTCTGCTGTTCGCTCGTCTCAATATCACGCCCCGGCTCGGGCAACGAGTCGTCGGGAACGTTGACCATCTCTTCATCCCCAATCGCCGCAATCTCCCGCCTCAGCCTTGGCAACCTGTTATAACACAGGTTGGTCACGATCCGGTAAAGCCAGGTGCGAAACTGCGACTGGCCGCGAAAATTAGGCAGAGCCATCCAGGCCCGGACGAATGCTTCCTGGGCCAGGTCTTCGGCTTCGTACGGATCATTAATCGTCCGCAGGGCCAGGTTATAAATAAACTGCTGGTGTTCGGCCACCAATTCGGCAAATGCGTCGGCGTCACCGCTTTGCGCCCGCCGCACCAGTTCCCCTTCGCGTATGTTCAACCACCAACCCCTTTCACCCTATCGGGTTAGACCAAGTTAGCGGATAAAAGTTTCGGGCATTAGAGCAGATTCCACATCCGTTTACGGCAACGGAGTCGAGGCTTCAGCCGGGACCGCCTAAAGGCTCGACTCCAAAAGCCATAAACCAATCAGGAATCTGCTCTAGAGCCAGTTCTTGTTGAGTTACGGTTCGCGCCGCAGTAGAATTCTGGCGCGAACCGCAACTGGATTAGCGAATCGCACTGCGGGGCCCTACTGTCATTTCGCCGTCACCGTTTTGAGAATATCAGCAATCTCTGGATAGTCGCCCGCGTAGCCACTGGCATAAGCGTAGCGAATGAGACCTTGTTGATCGACGACGAAGATTCCGCCCAGCATGGCGATATCGCCGGTGGCTTTGCCCTGCTTGAACCCGGCCCGAGTGGCGCGGGCGCTGGCCGCATACAGCTTTGGATTAAGTAGCTGACCAAGCCCTCCGCGCTTGAGGCCGTAAGTGAAGTGAACAGCGGTTGTTTTGTTCACCAGGCAGGTCGCGCCGGGCGCGAGCTTGCCACAAAAGTCCGCGGCGTGTTCGGGTTCACCAATGCCAACGGCGACGATTTTCAAACCGGCGGCTCTGATTTCGTCTTTGTGTTGCTCCAACTGAGCAAGCATCGCCCGGCAATGCAATCAGCCAAAGTGCCGCAAAAATGTTAGCAGAACCGGTCCTTCGCGCCAGGCCTCGGCTAGCGACACTTGCTGGCCGTTGACATCCAATAGACTGCTGTTCGGCGCTCGGTCGCCGACTTTAAGTTTGCTTTCCACTTAAATCAAACCTTTTACTTGACGAACTCGCTCACGAGAGCCATGAGCCGTTACGTCTTTTGTCTCTACTCATTCTATCAAACAACCGCAACAAAACCCTGCCGGAAGTGTTGTAGGAGTGCCCGTCAAGATTTTGGGCAGCCTCTGGCTGGCGGTTGCGCACAGCGCCCCTGTGGGGAAACCGCGCCTACAAAAGGCAAAGTCCACCCTTCGGCAAGCTCAGGACAGGCCCTTCGTGGACTCCGGCGATTGCGGTTTTAGCAGTTTTAGCCTGCGTAGGCAGGCTTTGCCTTGCGCGAAGCGTGCCGCGATTTCAATCGCCGGAGAGCCAAAACTTTGACGGGCACTCGTGTTGTAGTATACAATTGGCGAGGGCCACAAATATTCACGCTCGACAGCGAAACCAGACGGTTCGTGTCGTGTTTGTTGTGCTGGCAAAGCAACTAAGCTAAATGGCCTTTCCCGAAGAGGTGTTCAATGTTTGATTATCGTACCATGTTTGATCTTCGCGGCAAAACAGCGCTGGTGGTGGGCGCGGCCAGCGGCATTGGGCAAGCGTCGGCGGTGGGGGTGGCCGCCTTTGGTGCCAACACTTATTGCGCCGATGTGAACCTGGCCGGCGCCGAGGAGACGGCGAAGATGGCCCGCGAACAAGGCGGGCAGGCGCAATCCCTTTTGCTCGATATGCGCGACTCGAAGGCGATGGCTGAGGCGCTTAAAGACATCCCGGCCGATATTCTGGTGAGCGCGCCGAGCATCAATGTTCGCAAGCCCTTGCTGGACATTACCGACGAAGAATTTGACCGGGTGATCGGCCTGAACCTGAAAGGCACGTTCATGCTCCTGAAGCAGGTGGCCAGAGGCATGGCCGAGCGCGGGCGCGGGAGCATCATGGTCTTCTCCAGCATCCGGGCTGAAGTGGTGGAGCCGGGCCAGGGCGTGTACGCGGCTACCAAGGCCGGGGCGCGGCAAATGTGCCGGGCGCTGGCGGCGGAACTGGGGCCAAAAGGTGTGCGCGTCAACTTGATTGCGCCGGGCGTGGTGGAAACACCCCTCACGGCGCCGATCAAGAGCAAGACGGACTGGTATGAGGCCTATGCCAACAAGAGCATTCTCAAACGTTGGGCGCAACCGCAAGAGATGGTGGGCGCGGTGGTGTTCCTGGCCTCCGAGGCAAGCTCGTATGTGACGGGTGCGATTATCACGGTGGATGGCGGCTGGACGGCGGCAGATGGCCGGTTCACGCCGCCTCTGTAAATTACGAATTCTCCTTCATCCTTTCTGAATGGCCCCGATAATTCGGATCGAGAACCTTCATTACACTTACCAGCCTGAAAACGGCCAGCCGGTTCCAGCGTTGTTTGGTATTGACCTGACGGTGGAGCAGGGCGAGTATCTGGTTATTCTCGGCCACAACGGCTCTGGCAAATCTACGCTGGCCAGGCACCTGAACGCGCTCCTGCCGCCCACCAGTGGCGAGGTATGGGTGAAAGAGTGGAACACGAAAGACAGGGCGCACTTGCGCGATGTCCGCTCAACCGTAGGCATGGTCTTTCAAACGCCCGACAATCAGATCGTGGCCACCATTGTTGAAGAAGATGTGGCCTTCGGCCCGGAAAATCTGGGCATTCCGCATGACGAAATTGTGCAACGGGTGGACTGGTCGCTGGGGCGGGTAGGGATGCTGTCTTTCCGCTACCGCGCGCCGCATTTGCTTTCGGGCGGGCAGAAGCAGAGAATTTGCATCGCCGGAACGCTGGCGATGAAGCCGCAAGTGCTGGTGCTGGACGAAGCGACGGCCCTGCTCGACCCGCTGGGCCGCCGTGAGGTGCTGGAAGTTGCCCACCGGCTGAACAAAGAGGAAGGCGTCACTGTCGTCGCCATCACCCATCACATGGAAGAGGCCGTGGAGGCCGACCGGATCCTGGTGATGGAAGCGGGCCGCATTGTTTTGCAGGGCACCCCGCGCGAAATCTTCGGCCAAGCCGGGCGCTTGCGCGAACTGCAAATGGATGTGCCGCAGGTGACGCAATTGGCCCTGGCGTTGAGTCAGCGCGCCTCCGGTTTTCCTCATGATTTGTTCACCGTGAGTGAGTTGGTGTCGGCCGTAGAGCAAAGGGCGACAAACAGAGACGGCTCAACCGTTGAACCGACTTCGGTGGCTGAGGCCGCCTCTCACGGGGAAGCCGTGATCGCGATCAAGGGTCTGGGTCACTTCTACATGCGCGGCACGCCCCTCGAAGTCAAGGCGATTGAGGGCGTGAATATTGAAGTATTTGCCGGCGAAGTGCTGGGCGTCATCGGCCACACCGGCTCCGGCAAGTCCACCATCATTCAGCACTTCAATGGGCTGATGCGCCCGCACGAGGGCGAGGTGACGATCTTCGGCGAAAATATGCGCTCGGCCAGCCCCGACGTGAAGACGATCCGGCGGCGGGTGGGCCTGGTGTTTCAACAACCGGAAGCGCAGTTGTTTGAGCATTACGTGGGCGACGACGTTGCTTACGGCCCGCGCAATTTGAAGCTGTCGCGCGAAGAAGTGCGCGAGCGGGTGCGGCGAGCGATGGAGGCCGTGGGCCTGGGTTTTGAAGAGTACAAAGACCGGCTGACGTTTGCCTTGAGCGGCGGGCAGATGCGGCGGGTGGCGTTGGCCGGCGTGCTGGCCCTGGAGCCGGAAGTGCTGGTGCTGGACGAGCCGACCTCTGGCCTCGACCCGCGCGGGCGCGAGCAGTTGTTCGAAAAGATTCTGGCTCTGCATCAAGAGCGCGGCCTGACCCTGGTGATTATTTCGCACAACATGGAAGAGTTGGCGCGGGTGTGCAACCGGGTGTGCGTGATCAGCGGCGGCAAGGTGGTGATGACCGGCACGCCCAGCGAGGTGTTTGGCCGGGCGCAATTCCTGCACGAGATGGGGCTGGGCGTGCCAGGTGTCACCGATGTGGTGTCGAAGTTACAGGGCCAAGGCGTGATTCGCGAGGCGGGTGTGGCCTTGACTGTGCCGCAGGCGGCTGAGATGCTGGCGAAGGTGTTGCAATGAGCGAGAACTTCGAATTGTTGAGAAACGTCACCATCGGGCAATATATTCCTACCGGCTCTGCCGTTCACCACCTCGACCCTCGCGCCAAAATTTTGGCGTTCTTGTGCATCCTGCTCGCCGTGTCGTTCAGCAGTAAAGTTGTCCCTATTGCTATTTTGCTGATCGCAATCTTGTTGATCGCCCAAGTGTCGCGGATCCCGGCCAGCTACATTTTGCGCGGTATTGTTCTGGGCTTTCCGGTGCTGGTGCTGGTGTTTACCCTGCAGTTCATCTTTCAGGGGCGGGCCGAACCGGCAGGCAAAATTTACTTTGCGTTGGGCTGGTTCCGAATCACACGTTTCAGCTTGCAATTGATTGGCGTAGGCGTGGTACGGATTATTTGCTTCATCTTCCTTACCAGCCTGGTGACGATGACAGCCACGATCACCGAACTGACTCACGGGGTGGAGAGCTTGTTGAAACCCTTTAGGCGGTTTGGCGTGCCGTCACATGAACTGGCATTAATTAACATGATTGCCTTGCGCTTTGTGCCGACACTAGCCGAAGAGATGGAACGGGTGATGAAGGCTCAGGCTAGCCGGGGGGGTGATATTGGCGGGCAACGAATTTGGCGGCCCGACAAGGCGGCCAGAGCCTACTTGCCCCTGATCGTGCCCCTCTTCCTGAATGGCCTGCGCCGCGCCGAGGACTTGGTGTGGGCGATGGAAGCTCGCTGTTATATGGGCGGTGACACGCGCACAAAATTTGTGGTGTTGAAGAGCGGCTGGCGCGATTATGGGGTGGTGGCGGCCACGCTGGTGTTTGCGGTATTCGTGGTGTGGTTCCGTTGGCCTGCCCTGCGTGACTTGCTAGCGTTGATTGGGATTACAGGATTGTGAACAAGTCAGAGTGTCATCCTGAGCGAAGCGAAGGATCTCTGCGCTTGCCTGGAGATTCCTCGCTTCGCTTGGAATAACATGAAATAAGTTTCGTGATTTCCTCTCTCGAACAAGACGCCCTTAATTGCATAGACGACGCCGAACTGATCCGCTGGGTTCAAGACTTGACCCGCATTCCCAGCATGTGGCGGCCCGACGAAGGACTCGGGGAAGAGGCCGCCGCCCGCTGGGTGGAAGCCCGTTGCCGGGAGATGGGGCTGGAGACGCACTTTCAAGTCGTGGAGCCGGG
>CAYSIV010000073.1:6702-21128 GCA_964431175.1 uncultured Anaerolineales bacterium | reverse complement strand
TCCCGTCAAAAACGGGAGAGACTTAATTGTCTCGCGTCGGGCGCGATCTCTCACTGGGGCCGGGCATTCTGGCTTGCTGTTTGATGCCCTGGCGAGCGACCCGGCCCGGCTGGTGACTGACCTCTCGAAGTTTGCGCGGGAGTGCCGGCCGGTAAATTAATTGTGGCTCTTCCAGCTTTAACTGGAAAGCGCCTCTGTCATTCTGAGCGAAGCGAAGAATCTCGGCGCAACCAGCCAGAGACCCTTCGCTTCGCTCAGGGTGACACCCATAAATCCCGTCAAAAACGGGAGAGACTTAATTGTCTCGCGTCGGGCGCGATCTCTCACTTGATCACGATAGCAAAACTTTGGGTGACATCGTTAGATGTGATCTTCAGCGCGCCAACGCCCGGTTTTGTTTGCGCCACGATTTTCCACGACCATGAGCACAGACCATCGTCGTCGGCAACTTTTGCCTCCAGGCCATCGGCTGTGCTCTCTGCGCCCGAGGGTGTCACGTAACTCAGGTAGCAGTTGGCTTTAGCCGCTGTGTGGATGGTGACGCTGGCGAACTCACCGGCCTTGACCTCGGACGTAAGAGCGACAACTTCAAACCCGGCTATGGGTATTGGGGTTGAAGCAGGCGTGTCGGTTGCGGTTGGAATCGGGGTGTTGGCGGTTGGCGTTTCAGTGGGCGACGGTGTTGGCGGGGGCGGGGGAGGCGGTGGGCTGAGGTAGAGAACAATGCCCAGCAATAACAACACTGCGCCGATGATGCCAGTCGCCACCCGGGCCTTGAATGGCGCTACCATGATTCTCAAGACAGTAGCCCCGAAGGCCAGCAACAGGAAAACAGCGCCGATCACAATCAATAGTGCCGGCACATATTTCAGCAACTCGGCAAGCGCATCCATGTTAACCTCCCCGATGTAAAAATGGCATTTCGGCAGGGATAGCTTTGGTGAGTGTATACCTGTTTTGGCAAACAGCCTACGGGCGTTTATCATGAGTCGAACCGATGTTTGTCAGCTTCTGATGAGCGGCCTAAACAAAACAACCTCGGCCTGACAGGTCGAGGTTGTTTTGTTTTTGAGTAGCAGGAAATGGCAGGGCGTCAGATCTCAAGCGCGTAACTCCTGTTTTTTGATTTATGGCTCTACCGGGTTTAACGGGAAACTGCCTTCTCTACCACGAATCGCTTCGCGCGAATTTCACGAAGGGATTAAGCCAAATTCGTGTCATTCGCGCGAAGCGATTCGTGGTTAATTTTCCCGCCAAAGCAGGGAGAGCCTGATTTATCTCACAACGAGGTTGTGTTTCTGCCCATCGTCCTTGACCCGAACTGTGTTTTGCTGGACGACGATTGGCTTGCCGTCGAGGCGGGCGGCGGCAATGGGTAGCCCGTGAAACGTGAACCCTAGAGACGACCTTCCGGGCCGTCGTGTGCCTTTGGGCCTGCCCCAGTGAACGGTTGCCCCGCCGGAGTCGGCTGTAACTTTGAACCGGGTCAGGCGATAATTGCCCCCGCGAGTCGCTCCATCATCCTCATAAAAATCCAGCCCACCGTCCCCCGGCCAGATGTGCAGAGTCACGTCATCGCGATCAATCGCGCCCGTGTGTTGGGCGGGCGGCCACATGGGAATGATGGCCCCGGCCCGGACGAAGAGGGGCAGTTCGTCCAGTGGCGCGTCGGCGATGAGGTGGGTGGGGCCGTCGAAACCTCCCGAAGGTTCTGAACCTTCGGGAGGTTGCCAACGATACCAACGCCCCTTCGGCAAGTACACGGCGCGGGCGGTCAGGCCGGGGGCGAGGATGGGCGCGATGAGAAGATCGGGGCCGAGCATGAATTGGTCGTTGAGGTTGAAGGTGACCGGGTCTTTCGGGTAGTGCCAGACGAGCGGGCGCATGATGGGCGCGCCGGTCTGTGAGGCTTGGTAAAACAAGTTGTAGAGATAGGGCAGGAGTTGATAGCGCAGATTGAGGTACTTGCGGCAAATGGCTTCGACCTCCGGGCCGAACGCCCACGGTTCCTGCGCTCTAGTTCCGATTGCGGCGTGATTGCGGCAGAACGGATAGAATGCGCCAGCTTGAGTCCAGCGGGCCAGCAGTTCGCCGGTCGAGTCGCCGCCGAAACCGCCAATGTCCACGCCCACAAACGGCATCCCCGACAGGCCCAGGTTCATCAGCATGGGCAGGCTGGCCGCGAGATGTTCCCAATGCGAATGATTGTCGCCGCACCATAAGGCGGCCACGGTTTGCGCGCCGCTGAACGCGGCCCGGGTGAGTATGAACGGGCGCGAGTCGGGATCATGTTGCAACATGCCGTCGTAAGTGGCGCGCGCCATTTGCAGAGCGTAGGTGTTGCGCGCCGACGCATGGGGCAATTTGCCGCCGTCGTGCCGCGCATTCAGGATCGGGCCGGTGAGGTCGGTGCTAGCCGGTTCGTTCATGTCATTCCAGAGGCCGCTCAGGCCAAAGTCGGCCAGCCACCCGCGCACACGCCCCGCCCACCACGCCCGCGTCTCGGCGCGGTGAAAATCGGGGAAGGCGCTCCGGCCCGGCCACACCTTGCCGTTGTATTCCTCGCCGTTCGCGCCTTTAATGAAGTGATCGCCCGCGCGACCTTCGGCATAGATTTTGTATCCCTCGTCCACCTTGACTCCGGGATCGACGATGGTGATCGGGTGGAAGCCGTCGGCGCTCAGGTCAGCCGCCAACTGTTTGGGTTGCGGGAATCTTGTCTTATCCCAGGTGAACACCCGGTAGCCGTCCATGTAATCAATGTCGAACCAGATGCCGTCGGCAGGGATGCTCCGCTGGCGCAACTCGGTGGTGATGCGCCGGACCTCGGCTTCGCTGGCATAGCTCCAGCGGCACTGGTGATAGCCCAACGTCCACAAGGCGGGCAGGGGCATGCGCCCGGTGAGGCCGGTGTACTGGCGCAAAACATCCGGCAGAGTCGAGCCGGGGAGGACGTAGTAGTTTAGCACGTCGGCAGGCGCGGAGAACTCGTACCAATTTTCGGCTGTGAAATCGAACTCGACGAACTCGGGGTTGTCCACGAAGATGCCATAAGTGCCTTTGGCGCTATGCGCGACAAAGACCGGGAAGCTGGCGTAGAGTGGGTCGGTGGCGTTGCCGATTCCGGCCGGGTGCTCCAGCCACACGTCGCTGTTGCGCATTTGGTAGCGGCGTCCTCGCTTGTCGAGCCAGCCGGTCTTCTCGCCCAGCCCGTAAATGTGCTCACCGGGCCTCAGCATTTTGCGAACGACAATTTGCTCGCCGCGCGCGCCCAGCGCCACGTCCACCGCAAACGCCGGGCCGTGTTTGAATGAGAAGCTGAGGGCGAGCGGATCGAACTGAAGTTGGGCTTTTAGATTTTCATTCACCACAGAGAAGCTCCCACCCCGCCCCCGCTTGCGCGCCGCCGCACCCTGAGCGGACGCTGAGCGGACGCTGAGCGGAGCCGAAGCGGAAGCCGAAGCGGCAGTCGAAGAGGCGGCGGCAGGGGAGGGGAGAACTGCGAGCGAGTGATACTTGGGCAGTCGCTTGCGCCTGCTGAGACGCACGCGCAAAGCCCCGCCGGGGGCGGGGGCGATCTCGATGGCCCCGCGAGAGGCGGTGGCCACGACGCGGTCGTCGTGGTCGGTAAGAAGTTGGAAGTCGCCGAGAGGTCGAAGGTTTGAAGTCATATGTCTGGCCCAAATAGCACGGATCTCCAGAATGGGCGGATTCCAATCCGTTCATTCCGCAAATCCGTGCTATGCAGGTTCCACCCCTTCCCCCAACCGCGCCAACAACGCCCCCGCCTCATCATACGCCACGCGATAGACGTATGGCTCGCCGTCGCAGGTGGCCAGTTGCCGGGCGGCGCGGGTGTGTTGGAGCGCCAGACCCTTCGGGTTTTGCGAAGCACCCGAAGGGTCTTGGAGCGCCAGTTTCGCCAACTCCAAATGCGCGTCCGCGCCCTGCAGGGCGTAGCCGCAGCGCCCGGCGATGGTGAGCGCCTCCTGCGCCAGCCGCGCCGCCTCCTCGGCCTCGCCCGTTGCCGCGCGCAGTCGGGCCAGGTCAATCAAAATGTCGGCTTCGTGATCTACCATGTTGATGCTCCGACAGCGGGTGAGGCTCTCGTTCAGATGGCGCTCGGCCTCATCGTAATTGCCACTCGCGCGATGGGCCGCGCCCAGGAGCCAGTGGGCGCGCACGTAGTCGCGCACCGGGTAGACGAACCTTGGATCGTTGGCCGTCTCATCCGCCAGCTCCAGCGCCCGGCGGGCGGCTTCTACCCCCGTCCCCGCCGCCGCACCCTGAGCGGACGCTGAGCGGAGCCGAAGCGGCAGTCGAAGGGGCGGCGGCAGGGGAGGGGAGAACTGCGAGCGACTGATAGGCTGGCAGTCGCTTGCGCCTGCTGAGACGCACCCGCAAAGCCCCGCCGGGGGCGGGGGCGATCTCGATGGCCCCGCGAGAGGCGGTGGCCACGACCCGGTCGTCGTGGTCGGTAAGAAGTTGGAAGTCGCCGAGGGAGCGGAAGGTTGAGGGCATGTCATGTCTCCGGTTCGGGCAAAGTTTACAACAGGTTGAGCGATTAAACGCAACGGCGGCCAACATCAGCTTTGCCGTGTTGGCCGCCGTCAAAATGTGGTCTGCTGATGACTAACGGATGAGGGCCATGAGTCTGAACCCGATGGTGACGAAAAAAGTGATCAGCAATGGCGCCAGGGCAATGTTCGAGAAACTGTATTGGGCAGCCACATAGTAGACACTACACTGATCGCGGCGGATGGTCACGTCCGCCCCAAAAGCCGCTGGATTGACAAATTGAGCGGTGTCCACCTTGTCGTTGACCAATACAGAAATCGTGACAAATGCCTAAAAACAACTGAGGGAAAAGAGGTTTAGAATGAGGGGGGAGGGCGGCATGGGCAAGAGAACCACAAAGCGACAGACCATCTTAGGACTTGGCACAGGTGGGCTTGCTGTAGTATGCGGCCTCTGCTTATGTGTAGGTCTTGTTGCAACCTTTACCAACCAACGAGGTAAAGCTGGCACAGCGACGGCAACCTCAATAGCAGAAGTGGCAGGGAGCGAGACGCAACCCACAAGCAAGCCTACCCTCCGACCCTCTCTGCCCTCTAACTCTATAACTCTGCCCACTGCTACTTTATCTCCAACATCCACTTTTACTCCAACCCCTAGCTCTACTAATACTGGCTCACCCTCGGCCACTCCAACCCCTAGCTTTACCAATACTGGCTCACCCTCGGCCACTCTAACCCCTAGCTTTACCAATACCGGCTCTAAGACGTGCGACCACTGTTACTATGTGGATAGCATCAACGGCTCCGACTCAAACTCTGGGACCTCCCGGAATCAACCCTGGCAAACAATCCAGAAAGCAGCCAATACCATGGTGGCTGGGGATTCAACCACAGTTCTCTCCGGCGACTATAACGAAAGGGTTCAGATCACCGGGTCTGGAACATCGGGAGCCTCGATTACCTATCAAGCTGAAGGCACTGTAACGATGAAAGGATTTACCGTGCAAGCGGACTACATCACGATTGTTGGGTTTGATATCTCCAATACAGATGATAACTGGAAGGAAGGCTGGGGAATTTTTGTGGAGGGAAGTTATTGTGATATTGAAGGGAATTACGTCCATTACGCTACTCGAGGTGGAATAAACATATGGGCCAGGCCGGGAAATGAAACAAAGACCAATCATTGCACCGTAAGGAATAACCGCCTCTACCGCAACGCTATGGCCGGCATCGAAGTCTATGGGCAGGACAACCTGATTGAGGGAAACGAAATCTGGGGCACGATCCAGTATCATCCCCAGTGGATCAATCCGCCGAGTTATGTGGATGCGGACGGAATGAGGTTCTTTGGCGCCGGACATGTGATCAGGAAAAACTACATTCACGATATTAGCTACCTGGACCCGGAAAACGTTAACCCGCACATTGATTGTTTCCAGACCTGGAATGATGCAAATCAGCCGGCAGGACACGACATCATTTTCGAGCAGAACGTTTGCCGGAATTTACACGTTCAGCCAGCTAATGAAAATGCACAGGGCTTTATGCTTGAAGGCGCCAGTAACTTGATCATCAGAAACAACATTCTCTGGGTATTCAGGGGCATCAACGTTGTTGGAGGTCAAAACCTGACGATTGTAAACAATACCTTTGCCAGCGATCTGTCCTTTCCCCTCTCTTCCGGCCCGCCCGGTGTAGGCCTGTCCCAGACTCAAAATGCCGTTGTCAAAAACAACATATTCTACGATTTCCTGGCCCCTAGCGTTTGGGTTGCCGATAGTGTCTCGGCGCAGGGGTTGGACGTTGGGTACAATCTAATTTACCGGAGCGACGGACGAACGCCGAGCGGTTCTCCTTATCCACATGATCTCTGGCAGATCAACCCAATGTTTGCAGATCCGGCCAGCGGCGACTTTCACCTCCAATCCTGTTCTCCCGCGGTTGATGCAGGGGTAACTCTGGCAAATATCACGGATGATTTCGCCGGCAATCCTCGTCCTCAGGGGGTGAGCTATGATATCGGGGCCTATGAGCTCCCTGTTTCATGCAAAACCGCCTTGCCCGCCGACGCGCGCACGAACGATATGATGGGATCCTACGGCAGGTTACCTATTCCGGCGCGCCGCAGGCCAGCGTTGCCTGTGTCATTCAGATCTCCACATGGGTCGGTACAAACCAGCGGATGGCCGTCACCAACACAGCTAGAATTGACAACAGCCCAACGCCTCTACAGAACGTGTCGGCGACCGTGATTCTCAACGGGCTGCGCTCATACCTTCCTGTGGTTTTTGGGCCACCCTAGAGCAAATTCCACTTTCGTTTACGGCCTGCTCCCGCTGGATTGTCAAATCCAGCGGCGGATTTGACAATCCGCCGCGAGCAAAAATACGTAAACCGACTCGGAAACTGCTCTAACGAATGGCAGGGATCCATTTCATACGGCGATCTACTGCTCTTCCTTAGCTCATGCACTCACCGGGTCCTAATCCTCTGCGTCTAATGCCAACGAAGCCTTTCCTATTGCCAACAGACGATTCAATACGTTGAAGTACATTCGCCGCTCATAGCTCCAAGATACTGTCCGCACGTAACTGCTGTCCGCCTTTTGCACCAACTCAGCCCGGCGTGAAGGATTGCTGAACAGCTCCAGTACGCAACATGCAAATTGGCCCACGTTTCCTGGCTCAAAGAACATAATAGCCGAGTCAAGGAATAGCGCCTCAAGCACTTCCAGCCTGGGGGCGATGATAGGAATGCCCATGACGGCATACTCCAGCACTTTGGTGGGCGTAGCAATGCTCATGTGCGGGTCGGGGATTGCTGTATAAATACCCACGTCGGCATAGGCAATTTGATGCGGAACCTCTTCGGTGGGGACAGGGGGCCTGAATTCGACATACGAAGATACCTTGAGATGCTCCGCCAATGCGGCCAACTCCTTCGCGTGCTCTGTAGGTGGCCCTATGATAACCAGGCGTAGTCGAGGAATCTGTGTTACCAACTGAGGAAGCGCCCGGATCGGCACGTCGAGGCCATATCGAGGCGCTATAGTACCCGGATAAATCAGCGTAAAGTATCCGCTTGCGCAGTGGCCTCCCGGGTGGTATTTGTCGCGGTTGAAGACTCTCGCGTCTGGCACATTGTTCACAACTGTGATCTTGTCAACCGGCACACCCCGCCTGACCAGATTATTCTTGAAGCTGGAGTTGGCTGTGATGATCGTGCAGGCGAACATGCCGGAGAGCCTCTCCTGTAGCTCTATCAGCCGGATGATGAGGTTATCGGTCTGACATTGATATTTCGACATGTAGACTTCCGGCATAGGATCGTGGATGTCAAGAACCAACTGGGCCCCCAAGAGTCTTGGAATTAGGGCTGTGAATACCAGAAAATCGGGCATATTATGGACATGGATTATCTGATAGCGGTTTTTGATATACAACACCAGCAAGAACACGGTGAACAAAACAAACGCGGCCCCATATTCGAGTAGATAATTCCCGCGGCCCTCGTAGCCCCGATGCAAGGGGATCGCGTAAACTCTTATCCCCTCTTTTTGTTCAGGAGGTGTCTCGGTTTCACCGTGCAGACTGAGGACATCGACTTGTGCGCCCGTACCAGCGAGGGCCTCGGCATAACGGCGGACTCGGGTGTCACGAAAATAGTACTTGTGGACGACCATACATACTCTGATCAATCCGGGTCTTGCGCGGCAAGCAACAGCCCTTCTTGTTTTCCTCATGTATGCGTCCTCACTCTACCTATGACTTCCCTGAAGAAACCCGCCAAATCTGTCCACAACGACCCAGGGGTCTAGCGCGCCTCTCATCGCCTTCTCAAAAACGTACGCGTGATCGTCTCTTTCTACTTTCGTCCGCCGTAAGGCAAACAGATCAGTCTGGTGATCATTGACGCCGCTCATCCCTGTGACAGCATACCCATAACCTGCGGCTGACACGAGTCGCCCTACTTCGGGGTTGAAGTCGCGAAGCCTGCCGTAGGGATAGGAGAATCCAGTCACAGCCTTGCCGATTTCCATCTCCAACCTGGCCTTGGAATGTTCCAGTTGGTACTGCGTAGCTTGGCGGGTCAACTTGGTCAGCGAATCGTGTGTCAGAGTATGTGAGCCAAAGGTAATGCCGTTTGGGCTCATCTCGCGGACCTGATCCCATGAGAGGAAGTCGGTTTGGGGCAATTTGCTTGTCACTCTGTCGGAAGAGCCGGCTCCGATGAACTCGACTGGAAGAAAAATCGTGGCGGGAATAGCGAATCTCTTCAAGATTGGATAGGCATGAGTGTAAGCATCGCTGTAACCATCGTCGACGGTAACTGCAACAGTCCGGGGAGGGATAGGCCGCCCCCCGCGGATAAGATCGGCTACCTGATCTAAGGATATGATCGTATGTCGTTCCGCGAGGAAACGCATCTGCCTGGCAAAATCTGACGTGGAAACCGCGAATGAGTTGGCAGGCAGATCACTTATGCTGTGGTAACACAGGATGCGGACACCGCGGCCGGCCTTGGTCAAGCTAGACAGGAAGCAGTAACCGCCGAAGAAGGCGGCTGAGGAGACGGCTCGGCGTGCGAGCCTTTTGAGGGTCGATCTTTGGGTCATAGGCGTTGTGGGACTGAACCCTGGCCTGCTCGTCCTCTCATTGACTTTGGAGTGTGTCCCTTCAAGTCTTGGATTTGGCCCAGGAGACCAAGCCCCACCTCAACGGACCATGCTGTCGTAGGAGCCCGAGATAGGCGCGAGCAGTCTCGTTCCTGATAGGGCGTCTTTGTTTATAGAGGGTCGGAAGTTTCCGCACGACCTCGATCAAGGCCCGGAGCGTTTGCGGCAAGTAACCCCGTCTCGCACCTCGGACCAGTGTAGCCGCTATTTTTAAGGGCGCAAAAATAATCAGCATCCACAATGGATAACATACCAGATAGATGTAAAGCGTATTCCGGAGGAAGAGACAGTCTCGTTCACTACCGGTTACCCGGCTCACGGGCGACGCTCGATGATAGACGACTGCCTCCGGATAATAGAGTACCTTGTAGCCGGCATCCCATACCCGCAAGCTAAAATCCAGCCCCTCGCAACCGAAAAAAAGGAGTTCCCAGAATAGCCCCACCTTGTCAAAGACTTCCTTACGGATCGCACATCCCCCCTCGGAGAAACTGAAGCTAAGGAATTCCATATCCTGGTCGGCTTTGTCCTTTTCTGTGTATACCCACCCCCCGATGTGGTCTATATTTTTTGTGTAGGCATTGACGATCTTACTATTGATGACGCCTATTTCTGGGTCAGCCTGGAACCTGCGGACCAGATTCGATATCGTGTCATGACCCGGGGTGGCATCGCTGTCCAGGCAGAAAACGATATCTCCTTGTGCCGCAACGATCCCAGCATTGCGCCCCGCGATACCGGTATTCCGTTCGAGAGCGATAAGCTTGACCACGGGATAAGCCTGGCGCAACGCCTCGACTGTCCCGTCGGTCGAGCCATTGTCAACGACAACGACTTCAAAATTCGTGTAACCCTGATCATAGACGGACTGGATCGTGTCCAACACGTCATTCTTCCGATTCCACGTTACAATGAGGACACTAACTAGGGGGGAGCACAACTTACCACCTCCCGGGAATGCGTCTTGTTAGCAGATTAGCCGCCAAAGACCTACTGGGATCCAGGTGTTCTCGACTTGCAATGATTGGAGGGTGACCCTAATGAAAGTGAGAACGTACCATGAAGACCTCACTCTACCTGCTTTGCGCCTTTGGCCTTACTCAGCTGCTGTTGGACCCACGGATAAGTGCGCTCAATGCCCTCTCTTAGGAAGACCCTTGCCTGCCAACCGATGGAGTAGATGCGCGCATTGCTAAAATTCCTTGATTTAACTCCCACCGGACCATTTACATACTTGATGCTGATCTTCTTTCTCGCCACGTCTGCTACCACGTCCACTAATTCCGTCACCGAAACATACTCTGGGGAGCCGATATTAACCGGTACTTCGAGGTCCGACTGCATCAGCATGTAAATTCCCTCGATCATATCATCTACGTAGGTATAGGACCGCACAGCTGTGCCGTCGCCCCATACCTCAATCGTACCACCGTCTTGCACTTCAGCGACCTTGCGGCAAATCGCGGCTGGCGCCTTTTCGCGTCCACCGGTCCAGGTTCCCTCAGGGCCGTAGCAATTCTGGAAGCGAGCGATTCTCACTGCCATGTCGTAATGCCGCCCGCAGGCCATCGCCACGCGCTCGGCGTAGAGTTTCTCCCAGCCGTACTCGTTGTCCGGATTAGCGGGGATGGCTTGATCCTCTGTCATCTCTGGCTCCCCGCGCTCCATATCCCGATAGACGCAGACAGACGATGAGAAGAAGTACCGTGGCATGCGCAGAATAGCTGACGCATGGGTCATATTGATATTGATCAAGGCATTGTTACGCATGATCTCAGACTCGGCAAAGGGAATGTAGCCCATGCCCCCCATATCAGCTGCCAACTGGTACACCTCATCAAACGTTCCATGCGACAGTGAAAGTGCGGCTTCGCAATTCTTCCCTGCTCTCAAATCCAGCAACAGAAACTCATCCGCCTCGGTCGGAGCAAATTCGTGGGGTTTAATGTCCACCCCTCTCACCCAGTAACCTTCCCGTTTAAGTCTTTTCACCAAATGACCAGCGATAAAGCCACCGGCACCGCATACTAAAGCGCATTTCACGGTTATTAGCCTCCTGGTATACCGAGAATCAATGTTTGCCTTTTGCCATCGGATGCAGTCCGTGCAGACTACGTTCCAAGATCTTTGCGCATGCCGATTGCTTTTTCGTAGACTGCCAACGTCTGCGCAGCAATCTTCTCCTGCCTCTCCTCAACCCAGCGTGCCGCGTTCTCTCCCATCTTTTGCCGCAGGGTATTATTTGACAGGAGCCGGACTATTGCATCCGCTAACTGCTCTACGTCGCCGGGGGTCACCAAGAGACCTGTAACGCCATCCTTGACATACTCACCCAAACAGCCGACGCGCGAGGCAACCACAGGCTTGGCAAAGCTGTAGGCGGTCATCAGGACTCCACTGGTGGAAGCTGTGAGATACGGCAGAGCGACCAGAGCCGCCCTTTGAAACAACGCAGCCATCACGTCACCAGGGACAACGCCCTCCGTAATCACGAACTTGCTTTGATCGCGGATCATCTGCCGGCAGCGTTCCAAGTCTTTGCCGTGGGCCGAGATCAGAATGCGCGCGTGGGGAACCAGGCGATTGACGAGCGGCTGGGCCTGAACAAGGT
Organism: uncultured Anaerolineales bacterium; assembly: GCA_964431175.1. GTDB lineage: Bacteria > Chloroflexota > Anaerolineae > Anaerolineales > VGOW01 > VGOW01. The sequence goes on along the minus strand of CAYSIV010000073.1, from coordinate 9,322 downwards.
ATTCGAGCCCCTTATGAAGCTCTGCACGCCCAAAGAAAAGGACCGTGCCGGGCTCTTCAGCGTTTCTCTGTACAGACCACTTAACAGCCGTTGTACGTGCATTCAGTGGCACAAAGGCTACTCGGTTGGCTGGCAGTCCGTACAGATTTTGCACGAACTTGACTTGATCTTCTCCATTTACGATTATCATATCAGAGCCGTAGGCAAGAATTTTATTGATTAACCTACTAAGAAATGGCGGAATATTGTCTCCTATATTCGGTTTTGGTACAATCATGGTGCCTGTCACAGGAATTGCACGCAAGAGACAGGCAAGTATGGCCAGCCATACTTCATGGGGCCCAGCCAGAATATGCGCTACATCTACTCCATCATTTTGTATAGTTTTGCTCAAACTAATGTATGCTGCAAGGGAAAATGGATTACGCATCCGGGGTGGTTTTATTAGATGCACCCTGCATTCTGAAGGTAAGAGCCCAAGTTCATAGAGACGCTCTATTGGCCGGTCGCGAGTGCCTACCTCTCGTACGGTATGTTCATAGGACAAATACAAGCTTACGGACAAACCTGCCTCATAAAGCAGATTCGCCAAGTCAAGCGTATAAGCAACATCGCCTCGGGTCACCAGACCTACATGCATGCTCGATTTCTTCCTTCTTTTCTGAGGGTAAGACTTAGTTATCCTAGCACGAAAACACCAACCAGTGGTTGGTTAGACTCTTCGGCAAGCCAAATAAAGTCCACGCAATCTCTCAGAGTACCCGATGAGTTTTACCTCTTCAAAGCCCAAACCACGCAGCAAGTTGATCTCAACTGATGGCGGATTATGACCTTCGAACAAAACCATCGGCGCGATCGCTAGAAGTCGTAATGCTTCATCCGGATTCTTTAACCAATGCACCACGGAGAGTGCAATCACAAGATCATATTGCCTTCCGAGAAGAAAATTGATGAAGTTAGGTGAGTTCAGATCGCCCTTCAGAAAGTCAATGCTCAGGCCTGCTGCTCTTGCTAATTTGCCTCCTGCCTCAAGTATATCGTCATGTATATCGACGGCAGTAACATGCTCAGCGCCATACAGCATGCAATGGCTTGCCACCAATCCCATGTTGCAGCCCAAATCAAGTACGTGAGCACCGGGGAGAAATTGCCGAAGAGCCTTGTAAATCAGGTCCCAACGGCTGAACCAATCGCGTTCACCAGGCAACTCCACATCACCGAAGACCCAACGGTAGTAGGCAAGGTTGTGTCCCGGTGAACTGGCGTTGCTCCGGGCTCCAAGATTCCAGGCTGATTTAAGTTCCTTTGCAACCACCATATACTCATCCCTCAAGCCGAGTCGGTCAATCAGTTGCTGTATCGAGACACATGGCGGGATGATGCCAAAGCGTTTACCGTTATTGTCAACTTCTTGAGCTCCATATGCTCCTGCCACCGCTTGATCAAAGTCGAGTAGACAAACCCGACCATCCTCTTGAACAAAAATATTGTTGAGGTTAAGATCCCGATGTATTACACCCCGGGTATGGATGCTATTCAAGAGAGCGGATAGTTCTGTTATACAACGGAACCATGCTTTGCGATCGAAGTTGCTTTGCGCCAGGTATTCTTTTATTGGGATTCCATGAACTTTTTTATATGAAAGCACTGCAAAGTTCGCGTATTGTTTGTAGCATGGAGAGTGTGGCACACCTTCGATGCCTTCCAGCCGTCGAAGAACGTTATACTCTTCCGCAAGTATCAGCGGTTTTGAATTACCCCGACCAATAAGCTGAATCTTGTAAATCAAATCACCATTCTCGTATACACGATTGCTACCTTCCGACCAATTGCACTGTGCTAAGAGCTGTGTGTCGTGCCCCAGTGTTTGTTCTATATCCTCCCATCTTGCTTCCGTAGCAGAATCGCACCGGACCGAAACCCGGAACAACAAGCGACCATGTGAATCCTGCGTGCTGGCGAATATTGTTCCCTTGGAAGTGTAGCGGTTAAGAGTTTCAACTAAGCGATTTTTGGCTTTTTGTGCTGGGCTACGATCATCAAGAACAAACCAAAGATCTCCTGATTTCATATTTGTCTGTATTTCGATACAGGGTAGAGGCGACTCTTGGAAAATGATGGATAGCACTAAATCTGTCATTCCATGATAAAACCCATACTCGGCTATAAATGCCCCAGCTGCGCACAGCACTGCTGGTTCAACGACAAACTCCTTGGGGAAGGAATCTTCCGGTTTCATTTTTATTGCCACGGATCGGGTTTTATCCTTGCGCCTCAGCTCAATTTCCCGGTGGAGAAACTCTAGAGCAACCGGCAGCGGCATTGGAAAGTTGTATCTGGGATCTAATGAGAGACAAAGCTCATATTGCAGAGACTCCAAAAGACCATCCCCATTACATTGAGATTCTCCATATGCCCGCCTTAGTCCATCTAGGCTTGCTATGATTTCAAAGACATCCAATTGATCACTTGCAGCAAGAGCTTTTGGGTGCAACTCGAAGGCTCTTTTACGATGGGCTTCGATCTTTAATGCCACATAATTCCTGATGAGGTATGTCATGTAGAACAACAGCCCTACGATAGGAATGCTAACCCAACCCATTAGAAGCAAATCATACGT
>CAYSIV010000073.1:0-6692 GCA_964431175.1 uncultured Anaerolineales bacterium | reverse complement strand
CAGTCCCGACCAACCCGGCGAGTGTCAGGGCAAACTGTGTTACTTTCCACCATATCACGGATACAATTAAAACCCACAAAACCCCAAGAGCGTAACGAGGTGTGGTAAGGTGCACATGCGACTCCAAATAGAATATGGCTATAGTTGCAGGTAATGTAAAAATAATCCCGGCTCCACTTACAATCAATTCTCTGGACAAGATATCAGTAGTAATCCTTGCTTGGGCGCCCTCCACGAATAACACAATTAGTGTGTAGATCGACCACAGCGCTAAAGCAAATACCGTGATAGACAACGCAAAGGGTATCACCCGGAAGGCAAACTTTCTGTAATAGTTTGCTAAAAGTTTAAGTATCTTTTCATGCACCATTATTCCTCCAGACCTGCATGTGAGCTATTTTCCTCAACCATCCATAGACATTGTGTGGCAAGAGCATCCTAAGCATCGATTTATAGTGAAGAAAATAGTGGGGTTGGGATTTTAAACACTGGAGATAGTACTTAAAGACCCGTGCAGTACGACCTCCCTGATTTTGATCATCTCTTATAGCATCAGATGCAACCTGTATGGCAATCTCTGCCATCCGGCCTTCAAGTTTTTGTTCAACATCTCTGCGTTCAAAAACACTAAGGTCGTCCAGAAGGGGCTTATTCTTTCGGTAAATATATTCCAGGGCCGCCAGATGCTTGGCAGCTTTTGCACTGGATAGCCCAGAGCGATGAATGCGTGATTCACTCAAAGGTTCATCATAGTAAACAACCTGAAGGTGCTTTGTTAAACGAATGCACATATCGAAGTCTTCATACATAGATAAATTTGGATCGTAAGAGCCAATATTCACCCAGGCTTTATAATTGACAAGGTCCCTCTTGAAAAGCTGATGTCTTGGAAAATCCCGTGCAAAGGTTTGACGAAAAACATAGCTCTGGGGTGGTGATTCTTTTCCGGCCCAGACACCGGTATGAATGCCATCCACTGTCATAAAATAGTGGTCCGAAAAGGCAATTTGGGCATTTGGGTTATCCCGAAGCGACTTTGTTTCCTTTTCAAGCTTCGTTGGAAGAAACCTATCATCACCATCGACACGGCTAACGTAATCGCCAGTTACGGCTTGTAAAGCGTCTATACGAGTTTGTGACACACCTTGGTTCTGAGCGTGATAAATGGGGGTTATCAAGTCAAGATAGCGAGAGGTATAGCCAGCAATCACCTCTTGCGAACCATCCGTAGAGCAGTCATCTACAATAATTATCTGGAACGGCTTTAGTGTCTGATTGAGTACACTTTCGATGGCTTCAATCAGATAGTTTTTTTGGTTATAAGAAGTGATATATACTGATATCCTCATTTTTAAATCAGTCTCACTATCAGTGTGTAATGACTCCAGCGAATTTCCTGTTCAGACAACGGCAATCGTTCGCTGTTTGAAACTCCAATTAATTTAGCAATGTGACGACCCGTTTGTGCAGTTCACTGGAATTAATGTCCGTTGCACAAACAGCCCCCGAACTCACATCCTAATCTGCTCCTCCTGGGGTTCCTTATCTAACTCTGTGCACCGGTTGTAGAGCCAGTAGAGGAAATCAGAGCAGTCATTGTCGAGGGCGAAAAATTTCATCTTGTTAAGAACACTCTCTCTAGCACTCGACGCACGAGTGTCCGAAACCGAGCACGGTTCCTCTGTAACCAGGTATGGCTAACGATCATGCGCTTGAAGGATTCAAGGTCCAAGTCTCGGTGCATTGTGAGCCGGCCCAACCGGAACGAATCAGTCTTGGAAAAGTTGATGGACCCGTCTACAGTGACTGCGCACTCATAACCGGCAGCTTTCAGGGCTGCCACCTCCCGATCTGTGTGTCTGCTCCAAGGATAGGAGAAAGAGAAAAAAGTCTCTCCAAAGTCAGCCAGTGCTATCCGTGAAGTCACCAATTGTTGTTGAAGCTCCTTATCCGCCACGGTGGTCAAATCCGCATGAGTTAGTGTATGGCTACCAAGGTTAATCCCGTGAGCGTGTAGTTGGCGCACCTCCGCCTCCGACATAAGCAGAGCCGTGGGGTCGTTGTTGTTCCAAGTAGCAGTCTGCCCCAGCATGTCGGTTACAAGGAACACAGTAGCTGGCAATTGATGACGCAACAATATAGGGAGTACATTGATCAGAAAATCGCGGTATCCGTCATCAAAGGTCAGAACTACTTGTTTTCTACCTTTGGCAAACATGCTATTCTTTTTAGATTGCACAAGAGCAGCCAGCGACATGAATTGGTAATCCTGATCAATCAGCCAGGAGACTTGATCAGAAAAAACCTTTCTTGAAACACTATAAGGGTCGATTGGTTCACCATCAGTAACTGAATGATACATAAGGATAACCGGTCTCATTGCCTACATCCTTCCCGCAAGGATCTCGTTGATTGACTTCTTCAGCGAAAAAATCCTCAAGGGCACCAACAATGAAAGGCTTTGCTGACCGAACACCGGCCAGAGTCGCTGTGACAAAATACTGGATAAATAAGTAGAAACTGCCTGGCTAATTACCACTGCCCAAGCCACGCCCACGCCGCCGAACCTGGGAATGAGTATGAAGTTCATAGCAATATTGGTTAGGGCACCCAGCACTGTAACGAACATATTAAATCGAACCATATCTTCTGCTATAAGCCACCTACTACGCGCTACACCCAAAAATACAAAAAGAAGGGACAACGCTTGAATCCTTAGCATGGGAGCTGCCTCAGCATAAGCCGGGCCAAACACAATCTTGACTAGCAACGGGGCCAGAAGCGCAAGCGGGATCACAATCATATAAGCGATTCCAGCCATGACATCGTAAAAGAGCTGCATGCGCTTACGGTAGACCTCATCACCATCTTTCTCATGAGAACGCACAAGAGCCGGGAAGACAGATGAGGCAATGGCCATGGGTATGAAAAACCACAACTCAGTGAGACGAACTGCGGCTGAATAGATCCCTAGCGTTTTCTCGTCAACCATATTTCCCAGCATAACCTGTCCAATTTTCAGATATACCATTATCGCCAGGCTAGAGACCAGCAAAGGCCAACTATTCCCAAATAACCTCTTGCCGCGGGTAAAACTGACCTGCCAAGTGAATAGCGTTTGTCCGCTAATACGATGGAAAACGCCTACTGCAACTGCGTACACGAACGCTTGGCCGAGAGCTGCCCACGCAAAGGCAATAAGCGGCGCCTTGGCGAGAACTAGACCGATCCTGACCAGGGAATAAAGTAACAAAGCGATGTTGTTGGCCCAGACAATATATTTTGCTTGAACCTGCGAGTTGAACCAATAGCTCAGGGTCACACTGAACACCTGAAAGATAAGTTGACCGGCCAGGATAATGATGAGCCATCGTGTAAGCGCATTCCCCGAGCGAGTGATCAGGGCAATACCAATTGCCAATCCCAGAGATAATACCCCTCCAACGAGCTGAAGACTAAAAGTGGTCCCCAGGATTTCGTTTTTGTCCTCAGGCACACGGATAATGTCTCGTATGACGATATCTTTTAACCCCAGTGCCACCAGAGGCGTGAACAGCGCAACAACCGCGAGCGCGTAACTGTAGATTCCGTATTGCGTTGGACCCAGGTAGCGAGCCACCCAGGCTCCCACCAAAAAGCCAGCTATCACAGCCAATGCTTGATCCGCAAATAGCCAGCCTGTATTGGCGATGATCTTTCGAAGGCTAGATCGTTGGGTGATCAAATCGATGATAGAGGAAGGCATAACTTTTGCCAGAGATTTAATCATCCCATGATCCTCGACTCCCAACTTGTGAAAGATCATCATGAAAACGGCGCCCGGTATCATTTTCATGCAATTGGGAATGGTCGCTTGCAACTCGCTCTTGCCCCAGGTTCGCGCTCAGGCCGGCAACTATCGCGGCAAACAGCCAGGGTAACCTAAATACTGTAATATTGGCTAGCACATCATAGTCCGCTATGCCGTGTACAGTCAGTGCAGCGAAAGCTGAAAAAGCACCGACTCCAGCCAACCAGACCGTATCGTTCGGCGCTCGGCTGATGAGCCGCCTGGCTTGAACAAACAAACTTGCCAGGAACCACAAAAAAGCAGCCAATCCGACCAGTCCTGTTTCGGCAGCGATAAGCAGGTAGATGTCGTGGACGATCACAATGCGGCGCTGGATCGCATAGTCAAATGGATCATATTTTGGCATCAACAACGCGTAGTTGTTTGCCCCTACACCTAGCATTGGATAGTCCTGGATCATAGCCATTGCACCCTTCGCCAGTGTGATTCGACTGAGGGCTGATTCTTGACCTTGCTCGCTGGTAAGGCGAGTTGTAATCAAGTCTCGCTGGCTAATAATCAGCGAGAGAAGAACCAAGAGAATCGAACCTGCGCCTACAAAGGCAATGTGTAAGTTCTGGCGTCTTCTGCGAATGGCAAATACCAGGACCGCAATTGAAGCTACTAAAAAGCCGAGCCAGCCGCCTCGCGAAAGGCTGAATACTAATCCCAGAACCCCGACACATAGAACGGCACCAGCCATAGCTTTGTAGAACGTTTGCCCCTCCAAGAATAGCACGGTGAGTGCTAAGGGCACGGTTGCTGATAGGTACGCACCATAACCATTTGGGTGTCCAATAGTGCCCAAGGGCCTTCCGTGGAACAATTGGGATGGTTCGCCAAGAAATGAGAGCCCAAAAGGTCCTCCGGTGATCGTCTGATAGAGCCCCAATAAGCCTTGAAACAATACTCCCAGAAGTAACGCGCGCACTAGCCATTTGATGTCCGTTTCATCCCTAATGCTATTAGCTACGACAATGTAAAGCAACCATAGTTTGGCCATTTGACCTATTTGCATCACCGTAAGGTCCACCTCCCTGGCATTTACTGCTGAAAGAGCACTGGCCACAAGCCAGGCGAGAGCCGGAACGGACGTAAAGGGATAAAGCCGGATTTCAGTCTGGTGGGTTGCCAAGCGCGCCAAACGACACATGAGCAATGATACGACCAGGATGTCGATCAATTGAACATCGAGAGATTGCCACGGACCGATGTGATCCAATCGCGTAAGAAACGCGGGTAGGCCGGCACCGATATGAAAGGGAATGATAAGGGCTAGTGCAAAAAGTAAAACGCGCTCGGCATCGCGCACGATCAGCATTAGCAGAATCGCGGTGAAACCTATCGCCACAATAAAGGCGATTGGCAAGCTGCGCAAGATCATTGCTCCGATCAAGAAGCCCATCAAGACAGACACAGTGTATGAGACAAAATTTGGTAGTTTTCTAGCAAGGATTGCAGACATGAAACTAGTCTCCGTAGTGAATGAGGACTTCAACAGAGAAATCCGCCGGTAGGCGCACATCCAGTGTGAGCAACCCATCTTGCACCCGATAGGGGAATTCGTGGTCATTCACGCTCAGGCGGGAGATGGCGCGTTCAAAGTTTCCGGCTTGAGCAGGTGATAGGTCCGTTCGCCGTCAGTCTCATTGGTCAAAATCAGGTCGTTGCCATAGAACCTGACGTCCACGCTGCCATAACACTCCTGCCCAACCCCAGGGAAATATATAGGACAGGGATAAACTCGCGCTTGTTCATCAAACTTCGGCTCAAGTCTTAGCCGGATAGAAAGCCCGGATCGAGTCCGCCACGCAGGCGACTTCCGCCTCGGTCAACTCGGCGTACATGGGCAGGGACAGGATCTCCCTCACCACGCGCTCGGTGACCGGCAAGTCGCCGGCCTGACAGCCCAGAAAGCTCAATGCGCTCTGAAGGTGGGCCGGGATGGGGTAATGAATGCCGCTGGAAATTCCCCGGCTCTTGAGGAAGGCCTGCAGTTCATCGCGACGAGGCGCCCGAATGACGTACAGGTGGTACACATGCCGGTTGCCGGGGCATTCGACGGGCGTCACAACAGGCGTGCCTTGCAGAAGTTGATTATAGTGCGAGGCATGCCGCCGGCGTTGCTCATTCCATTCATCCAGATGCGGCAGTTTGGCCCGCAGTACCACCGCCTGGATTTCGTCCAGCCGCCCATTGAAGCCGATCCGCTCGTGGTGGTATCTCTGCCCCGAGCCGTGGTCCCGGATCATGCGCATCTTGCTCGCTAGCTCAGCGTCGTTGGTGGTGATAAAGCCTCCTTCCCCGTACGCGCCCAGGTTCTTTGAGAAGTAGAAGCTGAACGCGCCCGCGTCGCCCAGGCCGCCCGTCCTCTGCCCCTGGTACTGTGCGCCGTGGGCCTGGCAGGCGTCTTCGATCACGCGCAAGCCATGCCGGGAGGCAAGTTTCAGCAGTGGATCCATGTCCACTGCTTGACCGTAGAGATGCACCGGTAAGATAGCCTTGGTGCGGGGCGTGATCTTGGCTTCAATCTGGGCGATGTCCATGAGATACGTGGCGGGATGGATGTCCACAAACACCGGTCGCGCCCCGGCGAGCAGGATGGCCTCGGCCGTGGCGATAAAGGTGTGAGAGACCGTGATCACCTCAGCGCCAGGGCCAATGTCCATCGCCCGCAGGATGATGTTCAGCGCCGCCGTGCCGTCGCTGACCCCGATCCCATAACGCGCTCCGCAGAACCGTGCGAACTCTTGCTCCAGGGCCTGCACATTCTCACCCAGAAATAGCTGCATGCCGTCCAGCACGTGCTCAATGCCGCGAAGAATTTCCTCCTTGAGCGGCGCATACTGCTTCTGCAGGTCAA
>CAYSIV010000072.1:15091-21135 GCA_964431175.1 uncultured Anaerolineales bacterium | reverse complement strand
AGATACGGGCCTGAGGCATATGTTTCTGTGGGTCTCTGCCGAACAGAAGCAACCCGCCGACTGAAAGACGCGGCACGTCGTCTAAGTCGGGGGACATGAGACGGCGATTGAGCAGGAGTTGCTGGAAAGGCAGGTTAGTTTCTGCGACGCTAGTGCTTAACGCCTTTTGGAGAAAAACCTCAAACGCGGCGATGTCAAAATCTCCAACAGACGTGCCTGGCACAGGCGTTTCATCGAAATGGACCAATCCAGCCGCTTGTAATAGGCGAGCGCGCTCTTGAGGAGTAGCTAATCGCTTGGTGGAGCCAACGCGGATATGGCACTGCCCACTATTGTTTTCGTAGGGATGTCCTGCCCGTCTTGGAACCTGGACAACCAACACCGTTTTATCGTTGTCGTTAACCCGGTCAATGGTAATTTGTAAGGCCGGGACGACATTGTCTCGCGAGATATTAAGGATTGCTTCTTCTGTCTTCTTCGCATCAGCCACACCGAAGATAGTGCCATCGTCATCTACGCCAACTAGGATGCGCCCGCCCTGTGTGTTAGCGAATGCCACCATTTCGGCGGCAAAGTCACTGCGTTGGCTAACGTCGCGCTTAAATTCGACGAAACTGTCTTCACCGCCTGCTATCAGTTCATAAAGTTGAAGCTTGTCCATAAATGGTTGTCTCAATCCGGTAGTCCGTATTTCTCTTTGCGGATGTGGAAAGCAATCCGTCCACCCTCGAGGATAGTTTCAACCGGGTCACGCAACGACGGGTCATCGATAGACCCTTGTTGGGCAATCCAACCGCCTATTTCGTCGGCGTCAAGCACAATAATCTGTTCTGCATCACCCGACACCGGGATGTTTGCGTTGTGAGTAGCGATAAGGAATTGCCGCTGTTCCTTTTCCCGCCGCAACGTGGTCACGATTTCGTCAAACACAAATTGATTATCTAGATCGTCTTCCGGCTGGTCTATGACGAGCGGCGTGTTCCGTTCGACAAGAAGCAGTGACAGGATGGCCGTGCAACGCTGGCCGGTCGATAGCCCGAACTCACCGCGCGGCGGCATCAGCGAGCGGTACTGCTCTCCGACTTTCAAGCGAATATCAATCTTGTCTGGCACAGCATAAGTTTCCAAGCGATACAAGGTCTCATCCGGAAGCGCCGCCAATCGTTTGCAAAACGCCTCGCTAACATTGTAGGTTTGCGCCAGTGTGCTATTGGCTTCAGTCGGATTCTCCTGTTCCTTACGAATCGCTTCTACCAAATCTAAGGGGTCGAGGAAGGTGTCATTATTCTCCTGTGCCTGGGCAATAGAAGCCATGACGTGCGTTTGAATTTTTGTGCCAGCGAAGGCCTCTTTCAGAAAGTCTTGATACTTGTCGCGTTGGCCTTCGAGTAAAACATTCACTTTGAGCGCCCCGGCCAATCTATTTGTGAGCTCTTGGGCCTTCTCATGCCGTAAATGAAAAATTTCCTCGCGCCGCAAGGCGCGTAGTTCGGCCAATTTCTGCTGCCGTTCCTGCTTCAATTCGACGATGCGGGCGCGGCGCTTGTCGGCTTCACGGCGGATGTTTTCCAACGCGTCTTTACGTCGATTCAAGTCGCCGAGACGGTCGGCGCTCACGTCGTTGAACTCGCGCAATAGCGCGAAATAGTCGGCTTTGACCTTTACGTAATCAGCTTGCCATTGGGCGCATTCGTCGGCCCCTTTGGCCCAAATCGCCTGGACTTCAGCAATCAACGATTCTAACCGGGCCGCCAACAGTTGATCAATTTCATTCATCAGCGCGGCCTGGCGCGCAAGCAGGTCGGTATGAGGCAGGCCTTGCCGCAGATGTTCACCCAGACGGTCAGCGGCCAGTGCCGGGTGTTCTTCCATAAATTGCTGCAAGTCAGCAGTGAGGCGCTCAATGTCTGAAGCGGCGTCATCAAGTAGTCGCTCTTCGCGCCGGTGACTTTCGTGCCGTGCAAACTGGTTGAGGGCATCGCGCTGTTGCAATTGTTGAATCTGCAACAGAATGCCCGGAAGTTCTTGCGACTGCTGGTCGGCCACGGCCACGTCCTCGCTAAACCGCAAAATGTCCTCGGCATTTTTCTCCAACACCCGCGCCAGGTCGCGCTCTTGCGCCAACAGCGGTCTGAGCGTCTCGGAAAGGTAATTGTCAAGCAGTGCAAGTTGAGCCATTAGATCATTCGAGATTTCGTAGATTTCTTTCTGGCTGTAAATCTGGACGGGGTTTGAGTCCGACCAGATGCTTTTGGGATCAACTCCGGGTTTCTCTTCGCCGGTGGCGGCGTCGTACACTTTGGGCGATTCATAGCGAATGCGCTCGATGCGATAATGCGTTCCGTTAGGCAGTTGGTAATAGACAGTGGCTTTCGCGCCAGGGCGCAGGGTAGTATTGAGCAAACGTTCAGCCTGGGCGCGCGTCTCATCACTCTTCGCTTCCAGATCGAACACGTACCTGATGGCTTCAATGAGGGCCGACTTGCCAACGCCGCGCCCGCCGACGATGGTGTTGAGGTTGGGGTTCAGATGAAGGCGGAAAGGGGGGCGAGCCGCGTCGGCCTCCCCCGGGTCCGGCTTTCCCCCCAGAAAGCCGCCTTCAATTTCCACGCCGACGATACAGGGGTAGTCTGCCTCTTTGACTTCCTCTTCCAACCGGATACGCGAATCAAAATCTATGAACGCCTGGCGCAGTCCCTCGACGCCGATGCGACTCATCTTGATGCGAGTGCTTCGTGCGCCAATCGCCAACCGCCCATCATGCGCCTCTTTCAGTCCCCGGCCATCTGAACCATTCAGGCAGGCCACTCGCTTAGGGCCATAAGTTTCCGCTCCCCCTTGGACAATTCGCCGCTCCCCTTCTGCTAAGTCCTCCACCTTGCCGGGGATTTCTACAGCCCAGAGCTTGTCACAATTGTAAGCAGTGACTCGCGGCCCACCTTCCATATCGCAGAACAGGCCATGTTTGCTCGAAACGTGCGCGGCAATTGCTATACCAGACTTACTACTAATCGCCTGACACAATTCAGAGAAACTTTTCGGTGCAGCTGTGGGCTTCCCATCTCCTTGAAACCTGGCATCAGGCATCAGATCTAAAGTAGAAATAAAGCTGTCGATCCAACTTGCCTTTGTTCCAGGATCAAGTAGCGCCAGCACATGAATAGAGCGTTTCCCGCTGTTCATCGCGCCGAGTTCAACTCCCGGCATCACCACTAATCTCTCCGGCTGACCCTGCCCTTCAAGTTCCGCGTTCAGTTCGTCAGCGGCCGTTTGAATATACGGTAGCCACAAAACGTCGTTGTGCTCCGTGATTCCGATGATGTCCAAGCCCTGAACCAATCGGGCAAAGCGGACATATTCGCGGGCGAAGGCGCGCTTCTGTTCCTCGGTGTCCACGTTCATCCCGTCGCAGTGAAAGGCCGGATCGCGCGGTGTGTGGTTATGCAGGTCGGCGCGGTAGAAACGCGCGCCGTTGGGCAATTTCAAGAGGTCGTCAAGCATTATGGACTCCCAGGCAACAATTCCCTATACTTTACACCAAACTCCCCCGCTTCGCCTCAATCAACGTCCGCCAATTTGTCGTCAGCACCCGTAGGGCCGCCGCCTCTGCGCCCCGGGCGGCTGTCAGCCCTGAGCGAAGCCGAAGGGTGCCGCCGCCGTTGCCGCCTGCCCCGCCCTTGGCGGGGTTTCCGGCTAACGCGCTCCCGGCCAGTGTTTGCGCCACGAGATGCAACTGCTCGAAGTTGGGCCGCGCTTCGTCGAGGAAGGCCGGAATCGCCGCCGGGCTGTTTTCCATAAGGTGAAGCAGGCGATGCAAGATGTCAATGAGCGGCGCGGGTTTGCCACCTTCGGCGGGCAGGCCGAGTTTTTCATCGCCGCCGCGCGCGGAAAAATCGCGCAGGTTGTATTTGTTCTTTTGTTTTTCGATCAGCGAGCGCGGCCCGGCGCTCAAACTGCGCGGGCCGTCCAGTTCCACGCCTGCGGCAGGGCGAAGATGATGGCCTCACCGGCGTCAATGGCCGCCGCGCGATAGGCGTAGCGCCACAGCACGTAGAAGCGCGTCGCGGCATCCACCGCCGAGACACCCTGGCGCGGGACGCCGAAGAGTTTTTCGAGCAGGGTGTCGAGCACCACGCCTTCTACTTCGGTCAAGAAGCGATCTGCCGGGACTTCTTCGCCGTTGGCGTATTCGACGCGGGCAAAACGGGTGAAGGCCCGCAAGCCCGCACCTACGCAGGCGATGACGAGATCTGCCCCGGTGATGCCCTTGGCCCAGAGCGTTTCGACTCTCTCGCGGACGATGGCTTCGAGTTCCGTTTTCACTGTCTCTTCGTAAGAGCCGGTTTCGTCTCCTTCGCGGCGGCGGGCGACGAGGAAGATGGATGAAGCGAGGGCGGATGAGTCCATTGCCCGCAGTCTTGAGCCCATCTCTGTGTCAAGCGGCCATGCTTCGGTCACAACAAAGTTTGCACGCCGCAACGCATCCACGAGCGTGGCCCAGCCCAGTGTGGTTTTATGGGCATAGACGATAACCAGCGGCGCATTGGCCTTGAGAGCACGATTGGCTTCTTCGAATGCGTCGGCCATCATCTGCTCGTAGAAATCCTTGGCCGCATCTTTGTTGCGCCCATGCCGCCCAGCGTCCATAATAGCTTCGTTCTTTTTGGGCGAGACAGCAGACGAGAAATGCTCTGAAAACAGAAAGCCGATGGAACGCTTTAGCCAAACGTAGAAAAAGTCCGACAAGTCGGAATACGGTACGTTGTCGTAGTAAGGCGGGTCGGTGATGACCACATCGAGGCTGGCGGACTCAAACGGCAATTGTGTAGCCGAGCCGCGATAGACTTGTCCCACCAGGCCGAGATTGCCATTGCTCTGAATGACGCCTGTAATCCATTCCAAAGCCGAGAGCGCATTGCCCGAGGCGTTGCCTAAAGGATTCAATTCCACAAAATCCCAAACCATTGGCAAGGCTTGGCGAGAGTAGGTGTGGCCGATTTTTTCGCCTGTGTTGTGCCAACTACAAAGGCTACTGTTGTAGTCAGCGAGTCTATCTACCAACACGCCGAGATACACCATCACGGCTTTGGCGCGGTCCGCGTCATTGAACTGGCGCACCATTTCGGCATACGCGGCGCGCACTTGCTGGGCAAAGGTGAGCAAGGATAGGAGTTGGCGTGGGCTGAAGAGTTGACCCCATTTCTCAAAGCCATACAGTTTTACGAAGAACGCTCCGCGTGCGTCTACGAGTGGCAGTGGTTCATCTGGCACGGTCAATCCCGTCTCTGCACACAGTTTCTCGATGCGCGCATTGATCGCCGTATCGTCCGGCCAGAGCGAGGAATGGAGCATATCGGTGCTAATGTAGGTTTTGCCGCTTGCATTGGGCTGTGTGCAAACAACCGTCATTAGCTGGTGGCTTATGCGCCCGGCTTTCCCCTCCGCCTTCACATACGCGTTATCCGCCACCGTGCCACAAAATGGGCAAGCCACATTGCCGCCCTTACTCCCTGCTTCAGGGTCAAAACCCAATCCATCTTCGGTAGTTGCTTCTACTACGTGGTAGCGCACCGTCTTCTCGCCAACGGGTTTGTTTCGGTTCGTCTCAGCATCGGGCTTCAGAGCCACAAAGCGCCTTTCCTTTTTCGCCAGCCACGTTTGGCGGGCCAGGGGAACGGTCCCACCGCAGGCCGGGTTCTTACAGCGCACGGTGCGAGTCCAGAGGTAGGCGACAGGGGTCAGCATGTTCTGCTTCTCGCCACCCCCCGGCGCAAGGTCACCCGACATTGCCAATTGCTGATTAGGATTTTGGGATTTTGAGGTTGGGGTTTTCGAGCGCGGATCCGGGCTTGCCCTGAGCGCAGTCGAAGGGATGGGTGGATACAAATCTCCAATCTCGGCTCTCACCTTTTCCAGCACCCACTTGCCCCAGTGTTCAACTTCCGCCGCCAGCCCCGCCCACGTTCCTGCTGAGCCTGTCGAAGCATTGGCTGAGCCTGTCGAAGCATTGGCTGAGCCTGTCGAAGCATTGGCTGAGCCTGTCG
>CAYSIV010000072.1:8400-14991 GCA_964431175.1 uncultured Anaerolineales bacterium | reverse complement strand
GCTGAGCCTGTCGAAGCATTGGCTGAGCCTGTCGAAGCATTGGCTGAGCCTGTCGCCGCAGAGTCGGGCTTGCCGTACTTTTGTGGATAGACCAGCGTGCAGAGTTCGATGAGGTGGGCGACCGGGTTGAGGTCGAGGGCATACGCTTCGCATCCCAAGCGCAAGGCTTCAAGCGGAATGGCCCCGCCCCCGGCGAACATGTCCAGCACCTTCGGGCGGGGCGCGCGGCCAGCTTCAATATCCTCAACCGTCACCTTTTCGCCGCGCTCTGCGCTCAATCGCCCGGCATGGGCTTTAAGAATCAACTGTCCGGCTTCGGCAATTGTATCTTTTGGGCCGGGGTAGGTGCAGAGTTTTGCCACGAACTCTGGCGTGGCAGCGTCTTGCGGCACAAGCGCCCCAAACACGGCGGCGCGAGCGGCCACCAGCGGGCGGCGCGCCCACCACAGGTGTAGGGTGCTGATGTGCCCCTTGCGCACCGACTTCTCGCGCCGCGCTTCGGCGGAGATGGCTTCGATGGGGAGGTAGTGTTCGATGAGGCGGCGGTCTGTTCGAGTCATGAGCCTTTTCTTGTAATGAGTCCTCGGAGCATGTTACAATCTCAGACTTCCGAAGTCTTCAAGACTTCGGAAGTCTGAAGGAGATATTATGTCTGGAACCACGACGATTTCAATTTTAGTGCCGGACGATCTGGCGCAACAACTACCGGCTGAACCGGCTGAACGACAGCGCGTGCTGGAGCTTGGGATCAAACAATGGCACGTCCGCCGCGCGCTCGAAGCCTTCAAGCGCGGGGAAGGCTCGCTGGCTTACGCCGCCAAGCAGGCCGGGGTGTCGTTGCGCGAAATGATTCCGTTGGCCTACGCTCACGGCCTTGCCCCCAAAGTTGATCCCGCCTGGCTCCGCGGCGGCCCGCTTTCACTCGATCAGGCCGCAAGGTTGTGATCGTCGTCTCCGACTCCGGCCCGCTGATGGCGCTGGCCAAAGCCCGCGTGAATGGGTCGTTGAACTGATAGAGGCTGTCAAAGGTCGCCCCGACAACTGGCTCAGCGTGGAAAGAGGCCTATCTTGGCCCACAGTTGCCGCAAGCGGACGAGGGCTGGCCGATTGAGATGCAGGGCGGTGATGGTGGCCCGGCCCGTCGGCGTTTGCCCTATCATTTCCAGCGTGTCGGCGTTCCACTCAAAATGGGTAGACCAGGGATCACGGCGGGGATGATACAACGGCGCGTCCTCGCCGGTCTCCGGGTCAAGCGCGGATTGGCGTGCAGCTTTATGGCGGTTGCAAGCCGGACAGGCCAGACACAGGTTATCGAGGGTCGTTTCGCCCTCGGCGCTGACCGGCGCGATGTGATCCACCTCAAAGGGAGTGACGGTCAACTCTTCCGGCGACTGACAATAGGCGGCAACGTGCCTGATCCAGTACGCGTACCTGAGCGCGCAACCCGGAGGGAATTGCCGCGCCCATGTTACGCCGCTACCCCGAGACGTTGCAGGGTGTAACGCGCGCGCGCCTTGAGCGTGTTCATCGAGTCAATACGCTCCAGCAGGCCATCCAGTTCGCGCGCTTCGTCGGCGGTCAACGCGCCTTCGCGGTTGCGTTGCAAGAGGGTCTCCAGGCGTTCTTGATGTAACGCAACCAGCATGCCGGTTGCTAAAGCTTGCAATTCCGACTCGCTCAAGCCTACCAGTCTATCTGCATCGGCGGCGCTGCTGGCTTGTTGTAAGGCTTGATACGACTCCCAGTCCAGCACGACGCCAGTGCGTTGGCCGTCTTCGCTGACCAGATATTGAACCGGGGAAAGTGCTTTTTCCATATCGCCTCCTACGCTTTTCTCTCACGATTATATCCCCACTTGCTCAATCGCCTCCGCTGGCACTTCCCAATGGCTGATGGCCCGCACCTCGCGCGCCGCGTGTTCCAGCCGCTGGGCCGGGTTCTGAATGAGCACGGGCGACGCGCCTGGCTCGGTCGGGTTCCACACCACGTACAGCCAGTAACTCTCGGCCAATTGTCGCGCCTTGAGCCATTCGTTGCGTGTCAGGCGAATGGGCTGGCCGCGCTGACGGCCCTTGACTTCAATGCGTCTCACTGGCCTCATACCAGTAGCCGGGTCTGCCGGGCCGAGACTGCGAATATCGAACCCCGGCCCTTTGATGTGTGATATATCGATTGGCTCCCAACCGCGCGCCCGCTCATATTCCGTCACCGCCCGCATCGCCGCCAATTCCACTTCACGGTCTCTAGTTTCACTGACTGAGAAACTCTCGTCTATGGGTATTTCAGCCATCTCTGGCGGAAGCACCAGCAATGTCGCTAAGTGGCGCACCGGGCCGTTGCGGGCAATGGTCAGGCGGTCGAGACCGCTCAATCGGTCACGGCGTGCGCGATGCAAATCAGCCAGTTCGGCCTCGGCCCGCTGGCGGGCCAGCGCCACTTCAGTTTCGCCGCCCGCCTCCCGCGCTCGCAGTGCCATCACCCGCTTTTCCACCGCACCGATCCGCGCCTCAAATGAACGGGCTAAATAATCACGGATGATAGCCGCGTGCCGTTGGCGTTCGCCCTGCACACGACGGCGCGTCTCCAATTGATAACCGGATTTCAAGGAATCAATGGCCGCGCTGGCGTCCGCTTGCCCGGCATC
Source organism: uncultured Anaerolineales bacterium (assembly GCA_964431175.1). GTDB lineage: Bacteria > Chloroflexota > Anaerolineae > Anaerolineales > VGOW01 > VGOW01. Next base: position 12,347 of record CAYSIV010000072.1, on the reverse strand, counting down.
AGCGCGCAAGCGTGCCGGACTCCGCCTGTCGGCTACTGAGAAGGCGGCACGCCCACGTGCCGCCGGGGTGGGTTCGGCATCAGCGCGCAAGCGTGCCGGATTCCGCCTGTCGGCTACTGAGGAGACCGCACCCCCAGGTGCGGTTGCGGGGGCCAGATCATGCAACACATCGGCGGGGGCCAATGAGAAACCGTCGGCGTCCTCACGAATGGCGGCCAATTCGGCGTGAAGGGCTGATCCGCCTTCACCCCGAATTTCAAATTCCAAAAAATGCAAACGGTAAGGTGTTGCGGTTGTCACATCGGTGAAGACGGCAACCCCACCGATCAAGCCCTGCCCTGAGCTTGCCGAAGGGCCAGCCAGTTGCGCGTTGAGCTTCTCATCCACGGCCGCATAGAGTGGGTGACCGGGGCCAAGCAGAACGGCATCGGCGTGCTGATCCTGTTCCAAATACTGCTTATGGAAGGTGATCTTGTGGTAAGCCGTCTCCGCCGGGCCGAGACGGCGAACCGCCTCCAACCGCTCCGAGCGCAACTCCTGTAACACGTGCTCAATCCGCCACAGCCCATCCGCACGCGGCGTCATCCGCAACCCCACTGCATCGGCGGCGGCCAAAAACTGCCGGGCCACGTACTCCGGCATTAAACGGCGCTCCTCATTTTCAAAATTCGCCCGCTGGAACGCCGAGAAGTCCACGTGGGCGCGGGCCAGCGCGATGCCAGTTGCCTCCTCGTACTCCCGCAGTCGCCGGGGGTCAATACGGTCAATCTGATCGAGATACTCGTCCAACCGGCGCGGGTCGTAGATCGCCTCGCGCAAAATCTCCGGTAGGTTGACGTCGTTGATAGACAACACCTCGCCGATCACGTCGAAGACCCGGTCGCCGCCCAAGGCATTGCGCATCAGGTCTAATTTGTCGAGCAATCGCTTGAGGATACTGCCCTCGATGATGGGATCGCCCGCCTCCGACTCGTCGGCGACGAAGTTGAAAGCATACACATCACGTTCCTGCCCGATGCGATGGATGCGGCCCAACCGTTGTTCGAGGCGGGTCGGGTTCCACGGCAAGTCGTAGTTGATGAGCAAATGGCAGAATTGCAGGTTGATACCTTCGCCTGCCGCTTCGGTAGCAACACAGATTTGAGCCTGCATGCGAAACGTTTCTTGGGCCGCCTTGCGTTCGCGCGGGTTCATTCCGCCATGAATGGTGACGGTGGTGTAGCCCCAGCGTTTTAGATTTTCGATCAGGTAGCTCAGAGTGTCTCGATGCTCCGTAAAGATCAGAAGCTTGCCCCGGCCACGCTCCGCGTGTAGCTCTTCAAATTGGGCGCGGGTGAGACATTCTCTCAATGCCGCCAATTTGCTGTCTGCACCCTGGTCGCGCACAGCCTGCGAGCGGGCGACTAAATCTTGCAGGGCGGCAACTTCCGCCCGCAATTGATCAAGTTCCTGCGCTACCGTGAACTCGTCGGTTAACTCATCGCGCGTCGCCTCATCCAGATCATCTTCGTCAACCTCATCGTCAGTTACCCGTTGCCGCAACAGATCCAGAAAGTGGGCCCGCTGGGCGGGCGGGAGCGCCTCAAGTTCGTCGAGCAATTTGTTCTGGCGCGCCAGGCGACGCTTGAGCGACTCGCAAATAGCGTTGGTGGAACTGGCCAACCGGCGTTGCAGAACTGTGCGCGCCAGCGCCACACTGGCTTTGCGCCGCCCGCTGGCGTACGGCAGATAGGCATTAATATAGGCCGTGACCGATTTGTAGAGGGCGTACTCGTTGGCGTTCAAATGAAAGGTGACAGTTTCAGCGTGGCGGTCAGGAAATAAGCGCTTGCCGTCTACATCGCGCAAATCTTCTTTCAACCGGCGTAAGGCCCAGGGGCAGTCGGGGCCCAGACTCAGAATCTGCCGCCGGATGACTCCAGCATCATCTTGTAAGCGATGCGGTTCGGGGAAAAGGTCGGGGTCAATCAACCGCAAGAAGTGTCCGAAGCGGTCGTCGTCGCCGTGATGAGGCGTAGCCGTCATCAACAGGGCGTGGTCGGCCTGTGCGGTGAGTTTCTCGGCGAACTGATAGCGCTTTGTCTTCTCGGCCTCGTCGGCCCGATCTGTTCTGTGCCGGGTATAGGCCGAGCATTTGTGGGCTTCATCAATGACGACTAAATCCCAATGCTGTTGCCATACACGCTCGCGCACATTGTCCTGTTTGGCATAGTCAAGAGAGGTGATGACCTGCCGCTCACGTTGCCACAAGTCAATCAATTGAGTGTTGTCGTTAGCCGCGCCGATGATATGAAACGTTTCGCCGAAATATTTCAGCATTTCATCCTGCCATTGGAGTGTAAGCGAGGCCGGGACAACAATCAGAATGCGCTCAATAGCCTGTCGCAGTTTCATCTCTTTGATCAGCAAGCCAGCCATAATCGTCTTCCCCGCGCCAGGATCATCGGCCAGCAGGAAGCGCAGGCGGGGCTGGGGCAGCATCTTTTGATACACTGCTTCAATCTGATGGGGGAGGGTGCGAATGCCGGAGAGACTGACAGCAAATTGATGGTCGTAAGCGTAGGCCAGGCGAATACGGGCGGATTCGATGAGCAACGCCAGTTGATTGGGGTCTACCGGGCGGGAAGCCGTTGTGGGTCGGGCGGCAGTTTCCTGTAGCAAGGCGTCAAATTCGACGGGTGAGAGAACCGTTTCGTCCAACGTGCCATCGGCCAGCCGAACGCGCACCTCCCACCCCTGGCCCAGGGCGCGAACGGCCTCAATCGTCACCGGCCCATCAAAGTGACCGGGCAAACGGACGCGCTTTCCTTGCAAAGCTTCGAGGCGAGATTGCTCTATCGTCATGTTTCGTTTGTCGAGGTGACTCTACATTTTGGAAAAGAAGTATAACCTCAATCAATTTCACGGCAAAGCGCGAGGTCTTTCGCCCGAACTACGAGCGGGGGTAAAGAAAACGGCTAAGGAGAAAGATGCACCGGCCGTTGAGCGCGACATACTAGCCGCTAAACTTTCGCAGAGAGAGATTACACCTATCGATCCGCGGGCAGGTGATCGCCCGCATCATTCCCGCCGTCCCTGTCAAACCCGATCCGCAAATGCTGGGAGCAATTTGGGCTGATCTTGACCGGGTGACTGAGGAGATCAGTCAGCGCTGGCCCGCCGGGCTGAGCGCCGCTGAGGCGGTGAGCGCGGAGCGGCGCTGATGAGCGCAACTGTTGTTGATGTCGGGCTAAAAACTTCCCGAAGGTTCTGAACCTTCGGGAAGTTTGTTTAAGGGTAATTCCTTTGCAACATCCTCGGAAACGGATTCGTCTCCCGGATATGCTCTGTGCCGCAAATCCAGGCCACCGTGCGCTCCACGCCCAGGCCGAAGCCGGAGTGAGGCACGGTTCCATACTTCCGCAGGTCGAGATACCATTTGTAGTTCTCAACCGGCAGTTTGTGATCGTGGATGCGCTGGAGCAGGGTGTCGTGATCGGAGATGCGTTCCGAGCCGCCGATGATCTCGCCGTAGCCTTCGGGCGCGAGCAAATCAGCCGACTTGCACACTTCGGGGCGGCCCGGCCAGGGTTCCATGTAAAAGGCCTTTATTGCCGTCGGGTAGCCGACGACGAACACCGGCTTCTCGAATTGCTTGGTCAGTTCGGTTTCATGGGGCGAACCAAAGTCGTCGCCCCATTCAATTTTCAACAGCTCTTTCTTTTCAGGGTCGGTCTCTTCGGCGGCGAGCTTCTTCAGCCGTTCGACGGCTTCGTCGTAGGTGATGCGCGGGAAGGGCGGGACCATTTTTTCGAGAACGCTGGTGTCGCGGCCCAGCGCCTTGAGTTCGGCGGCCCGCTCGCGCAGGCAGGTTTGCACGATGTGCGAGACGAAGTTCTCCTCAATCACCAATAGCTGATCCAAATCACAGTACGCAATCTCCGGTTCCACCATCCAAAACTCGGTCA
>CAYSIV010000072.1:0-8390 GCA_964431175.1 uncultured Anaerolineales bacterium | reverse complement strand
CGGGTCTTGGATTTTTCGGCGCGGAAGGTGGGGCCGAAGCAATACACCTTGCCGAACGCGCCGATGTTGGCTTCGTTGTAGAGTTGGCCGGTCTGGGCCAGGTAGGCGCTCTCCCCGAAGTAATCAATCTCGAACAGGGTGCTGGTGCCCTCTGCCGCCGACGGGGTGATGATAGGGGTGGACATTTCCAGAAAGCCATTCGTGTCCAGCCACTCGCGGATGGCGCGCATAATGGTGGCCCGGATTCGCAAAATGGCCCACTGGCGCGACGAGCGAATCCACAAGTGCCGCCAGTCCATCAAAAATTCAACGCCATGCTCTTTGGGCGAGATGGGGTATTCGTGAGCGACTTGTCCCACCCGCACGTCGGCCACACCGAGTTCAAAGCCGCCAGGTGTGCCGGGGGCGCGCGGCTCGGCCCGCACCGCGCCGGTCACTTCCACCGACGACTCTTGAGTCAGTTTGGCCGCCGCGTTGAACACGTCCTCGGATACATCTTTCTTGAACACAACGCACTGCACGATGCCGGTTCCGTCGCGCACTTGCAGGAATTGCAACTTGCCCTTGTCGGTGCGGGCGTAGAGCCAGCCTTGCAGGGTCACGGTTTCGCCGACGTGGGCGGCGATGTCTTGGATGCGGATGATGGTAGTCAAAGACGTTCTCCAGGTAATTTTATAAAGCTTTGGCTTTGTAGGCATCGAGCCACGCTGATGGTGTCATTGTCGAAACAACTGATGCGCCACGATTCAACATTTCGTCGTCCCACGTGATCAGTGTTGCGTCAAATTCTTGGGCAACGGCAACATAGACGGAATCCGCGCCTCTCAGAAGGTGAGTTGCCGCAATGGTTGCCGCCTGACGGGCAAGTGGCGTGGTGAGAGTCGCCAGGTTCAATCCTTGAAAGTTTTCAATCAAGGCGACAAGCGCTTCCGCTAGCGCTGGATTTCCGGTCGGCCTGGCAATGGCGGCTGAACATTCTGCCAGGATCAGAGTTGGGCAGACAATGACAGTATTCTGTACCTGTGCTTGCCGCAGGAATTCTACGCTGACAGCGTAGTGTGTTTCGGCAGTTCGGGCCGCGGCTACAAAAACACTGGCATCGATTACGTAGTTCATCGCCGCATTTCCGTCAAGGTTTCGATAGCGCTTTTGTCACTTTTCCAGGCCCGGCTGATTTCTTCGGCTAGTGTTTCCCATTTCAGGAGCCAGTCAGGAGCAGGTGGTTGAGCAGGTGCTGGTTTAAGGGAGATCAAGATAGCTACTGGCGCACCGTCGGGCGTAACCAGTGTGATAGTCTCGCCGAGACGAAGACGGTTAAGCAAGCCTTTCAGATCGCTTCCTAGTTTTTCAATCGTAATGGCTGTAGAAGTGGACATGGCAATTTCTCCTGACCCCTATTTTATCACTGCCGCCAACCGCGCCCGCATTCCTGATGGTAAGATGCTAATGAGTTGTGCCCGTTCGTCGCCATTGAAAGCCCTCAGCCCCAGAATCAGCCCAATGTAGATGATGCCGCCCGACGCGAGTCCAAGCAGAGGGTGTATTTGCCACCCGGCCCAGGTCGCGCCAAACATGATGGCCGCGCTCAGGGCTGGCCGCCACAAAATGTTGAACCAGGGGATGGGCGCCAGAGTCCGGTGGAGGGTGATGTAGAACGGCAGGCCTTCGACAATCTCCGAGAGAATGGTGATGATGGCGGCGGCCGGATACCCATAGATCGGCAGGAAGATCAGGTTGGCGACGACGTTGAAGGTCAGCCCGATGACGAAGGCGCGGGTGAGGGCGCGTTGCTGGCCGATGGCGATGAGCACGTAATTGGTCACACTGTTGATCCAGCCGACCGGAATCGACCAGACCATGAGGGTCAGGGCGATCCCGCCGTGCGGCAGATAATCGTCCCCGGCCAGAATGCCGATGAGGATCGACGACAGGAAGGTGGTGAGGACGGCCACTGGCAGGGCAACCGTCACTAATAGTTTGACCGCCAACTGGTACGACCGGACGAGGGCGGGGCGGTCTTCACTGGCCTGCCGGCTCATCACCGGGAAGAGGGCAAAGGTGAAGAACGAGGGGATGATGTTGTAGGCTTCGATGAACTTGTAGGCGGTGCTGTACCAACCCACTTCCACATCACCCCGGATCGGCTTGAGCAGAGTCACGTCCACTTTGAAGAATAATGTTGCCAGCAGGTGATTGATCATCAGCGGCCACGACTCGCGGAGCATAGTGCGCTGAAGCGGCGGCTCAAACTCAAAGTGCGGCGTGAAGAACAGCCGGGCAACCAGCACGCCGAGGATGATCATCGTGACGGTGTTGACCAGAATGCTCACTGCGGCCAGGCCGACGAAACTATAACCGAGCAGTAACGCCAGCGCCCCGAACGTCACTTTGAGCAAAGTGGTGACGGTGGTGATGGCCGCCGGATATTCGGCCTTTTCGTAAGAATAGAAGAGGGCGGTGAGACCGGTGGAAATGGACGAAGGCGCAAGGCCAATGGCGAGCAAGATGATTGCCAGCGATGTGTCGCCGTCGAGCGTGGAGAAGCGCGACAGCAAAAGCATGACCAGAGCCAGCACCGGGAATGAAAGCGCGCCGAGGCTGAAGCGCAAGATGGTGGTGTTCGAGAGGTAGCGGTTGGCGTGGGCGCGGTCGCGGGCCACTTCACGGGTGAGGTAAGTGTTGAGGCCGAAGTTCGTCCAGATTTCGAACCAGGTGATGAGCACGCCGGCGAAGTAGTATTTGCCTGCATCGCCCGGCCCCAGCAGGCGCAACATGAAGGCGGCGAAGACGAGGTCGATGGCCCGGTTCATCAGGGTGAGGGCCATCGGCGCAAGGCTGTTCTTGGCGACGCGGCGGGCGGTAGAGTCTTCGGCGCTCTCGCGGTAGAAGTAACGCCACAGCCACATGCCAACGGCCAGGGCCAGGGCCAGCCCGGCAATGGCCGAGGTGAAGCCGCCGAACTTCACCGCGTCCGGGCTGTACTTGAAGCGAATCGTCCAGCCGCTTTGAGTTGTATCCAGCTTCACGGCGCGGAAGTTGCCGTTGACTTTGTAGAGCTGGACTTCGTGCTCCTGTTTTTCATCGGCGCCAACCGGGCGGAGGAAGGCCCGCCAGTCTTTCGTGTAAGAGTCGGCCAGGATGAGATAAGACGGGTCGACAGGGCCGACGTTGACGGTGACTTCGTTGATGCCGTAGGTGATGATGTCGGCGGGAATGGCAGTGCAGGCAGAGGCAGGAAGGGCGGGAACTGAAGGAGTGGCAGGAGAGATGGGAAAGTCGAAGACAGCAAAGTGGCGCGGGTCGTATTGTTGAACAGCGGCAGCAAAATCGGCGGCGAGGGCGCAACCTTCGGGCAGGGTGAAGGCGCGCGCCGAGAGGCCAAGATTTTCGTACACCTTTACTTCGGCCTCGTAGACGAGTTTGTATTTGGGGAGCGGGATGTCAACAAGCGAGATGACGTATTTGACGTTGAGCAAGTCGAGCAGAGGCGAGTCTAGCGATTGGAGATTGGAGATCGGGGCGATGCGGTTAAATTGCAGTTCGCCCTGTGGCTCGATGAGGGCCATATACTCGGCGTATTGTTTGGGGATGATGGAGTCGTAGCCGCGCACGTCGTAAAGATCGAAGAACCAGCCGGCATTGGCGTTGAAGGGCTTTTGGCCGTCGGGGTCAAAGGTGGTGAATCTCCAGAGAGAAGCATCCTGTTTGAGGAACTCCACGACGGGCGGGGTGTAGTTGAGAATGGCCGGGTCGGCGGCGGCGTTGAACCCGGCGCTGGCGGTGAGCAGGTCAACAAGGATGAGAACGACGGCGAGAATATGCCAGAGTCGGCCAGACCGATGACTCAGATACAGCACCACGCCCGAGGCCAGCAGTAACCCACCAAGCCGCGCCAGCCACACAGCTTCATAGGAGAAAAACATTCGCGCGTCGGCAAAGGCAGTGTTGGCCAGAGCAAGGTCGTTGAGCAAGCGGGTGAGGGCTGGCTCAAAGCGGGTGAAGTTGAGGCGAATGAGAATGAGCGCAACGAGGAGACCCAGCCCAGCGAGGCTCAACCCGAGAAATGTCAAACGTGAAACGACAAACAATAAACGCGACTTCTGCTGGCAGAGATAGTCAAAGCCGAAACCGGCCAGGACGGCGACGCACAGGCTAAAGGGCCACACCCAGCGAAACGGCGAATGTAGTTGATTGACGCCCGGTAGATAGTAGATCAGCGCGTAAAGCGGCGTGCCAAACGCAAAGGCAAGGGCCAGGGCCGCCAGGAGGGCAAAGAACATTTTTTGCTGGCGATGCTCTGTTTGGCCGAAGATGGAGGCGAGGCCAAATGCAGCCAATAGCATTGGCAGGATGCCGACATAAGCCGCGCCTTCGACGTAGTTGGTGATCGGCGGGCCCCAGTCAATTTTGGCAATGGGCTGGCCCAGAGCGTTGGCGGTGACGGGAGTCCATTGCCAGGTGAAGAGATCGAGGTAGCTATGGTGGGCCGGATTCCCGAAAACGTTAGTAATGAAAAAGGCGAGAATGTGCCGCGCCGGGTAGCCCCAGCCGCGCACCTGTTCGAGTGTGGCCGAGCCAACGCGGAAGTTATATTGCAGAACGTCTACCAGCGGGACAAGTTGCACTGCGCCGAGAGCCAGGCCCAGAGCAACCATGGTAAGAAGATAGATGGAAGGGCGCAGTAAAGATTTGAGATTTGAGATTTGAGATTTGAGATTAAAGACGGAGTAAGCGCCGGAAATCAGGAGCGTGTAGTAAACGACTTCGGGGTGGCCGGCGAGGATCTGGCAACCGAGGGCGATGCCGCCGAGGGCGACCCAGGGCAGGGTAGCCGGCCGACCGCCGAGCGCCGGTTGCTGGCGCAGAATCCACTCGACGCAAGCGAGGACGAGCGGAAGCCAGACCGCGCCGGCGACGATCATTGGGAAGGTGACGCTGACGACCATGAACAGGCTGAACTCGTAGATCAGCCCGCCGGCGAAGGAAGCGACACGGCTTTGGCCGAGGGCGCGAAGAAAGATGTAAGCAAACAACCCGGCTAAAAAAAACTGCGAGACGATGAACCAGCCAAACATGCGGAGCAGGCCGAGGCCGGGAATGTAGAAAAGAATGCTGAATGGGTAGAGGGCCGAGTGTTGCCCGGCAGCCAGGAACGGCGCGCCCGCAAATTGATGCGGATTCCACAGAGGCAATTCACCGGCCTGAATGGATTGAAAGATGAATCGCTTCCAGGGATAGTTTTCAAGAAGAAGGTCGAGCGGCAAATCGTTGTGCGGCGTTTCGGGCGGCAGGGCATTGAATTGCTCGTGGACGGATGCCCACGGCTCGAAGAAAAAAAGATTGTCTACCGGAATCAAAGTGCGGTTGCCCAGCGTGACCGGCCAGAAGAGGGCGAAGGGCAGGACGAGAAAACCGAGAGCGGAGAGGACGTCGAGGCGATAACGCGACACAGAGAATGGCAAGACGACTCGATGACAAGGCGGCAAGATGATGAATGACACTTCATCTCTTCATCTTGTCATCCGGTCATTTGGCCAGAAGTTGAGGCAGTCTTTCGGGGTGAAAAGAGCCGCTGGCGGCGGCCCCGGGCGATCAACGTTTCACTTCAGGAATTATTGATGTTCTGAATGGCCGTTTTGAGTGAACTCATGTCGGTGAAGCGGCCAGCACTGGCGCTGATGGTTTTGGTGATCAGGGCCAGCCGCCCGCCACGAGGGGGACTGCCGTCGCCCTGCCGGTCCTTGAGCGGGTAGAAGTAGTCCATGCTTTGCGTCAGACGGGTGTGGACCCGCTCGGCGATCTGGTGAGCGCGAATCTCTGAAGTGATGACGACGAACTGGTTGGGCGAAGCGTGACCCACAAAATCGTCCTCGCCGCCCGCCTCGCGGACGATGTTGCTGATCATCAGGCTGACCGCCCGAAGCACGTCGTCAGCGGCCACAAAACCATAGGTGTCACGGAAAGCATCCAGCCCGCGCACCAGCATGGCCAGCGCCACCCAGTCGTTCGACTTGAGCAGTTTCTCCAACTGCTCGTCCAGCAATTTGCCCTCAGGAAGATTGGTGACCGGGTTGATCAGGGTTTCTTGGTTGGCGCGGCGCAGGGCGTTGCGGACTCGCAGGCGCAGTTCCTGGATGTCAAAGGGCTTGGTGATGTAATCGACAACGCCAAGCTCCAAACCCTGAAGCTTGTCCAGCCGGTCGCGGCGCTCAGTGAGGAAGATGATCGGCAGGGACTCGGTGCGGCGGTGCGAGCGGAGCTGGCGGCAGACTTCGTAGCCGTCAATGTCGGGCAGGCGAATGTCGAGCAGAGCGATGTCGGGCGTGGAACGCTGGGAGATGCGAATAGCATCCTCGCCCCAGGCGGCGGTGTAAACCTCGTAGCCTTGAACGCGAAAATAGGCATTGAGCATTTCCGACAGGTCGAGGTCGTCCTCCACAATCAGGATGGACTGTTTTTCAGCCACTCGCCGGCCTCCATTATTGTAGATCAACTAATAGGTTCTTTTTGGATGATGAAAGAGCAAACGTCATCTCCCAAAGCAATGCACTTTTCTTCATTCACCCGGAATTCGTGGCCGCCAGACACCCATTTGAAACACTCCTGAAGCAGGCCGGTGGCGGTATAGCAAGCCGGTTTGTCTGTCTTGCGGCCCCAGCAGACCGGGCATTTGTGAATAATGTAGAGATACTCGTTGTCTTGCTCTTCGACAGTGGTGTGTTGATCGGAAAGCTGGGAGAAGACTTTGGCGACGGACGGGAGACCGACTTTGATTTTGACGGGCAGGGGGAGCACCTTAAAAGCCATGTCACCTACGCCGGCCAGAGCGCCAAAATTTTTGAGAGCCGAAGTGAACACCGCCCGCCCGGCGCGCAGGGCCAACCCGCGGCCGCCACGAGGCCCATACATTTCTTCGAGAGCCGAATGAAGAGAAGAATAATCGGCGAAATCAAATTCTCGCTCCAGGTTGTCGAGCGGGTAGTTGTCAATCAGGTGATTCAAACTTGCCATGTTAAAGATGGCGTTGAGACCATTCTTGCCCATAACCTCTTCCATGGCCAGGATGGTGATGCGGGCAAACTTATTGGGGTAATACAAACCGCTTTTGGGAATTGCCACAGTTGCCTCCGAATGACCCTGCGCGTTAGATTAGCTTTGTCAGATCAGTCACAGCGCGACGCATGTCGAGCAAGAGCAAACCCAATCTGGCATCTTTGCGGGCCAAGACGGTGAGGACGGCCTCAGAGCCCACAGCCATCAAAAACACATATCCGTTTTCACCTTTGATATAAACTTGATCAAGATTGCCGCGCCCCAGCTCACTGGCAATACGTTCACCGAGAGAAAGCATGGCCGCCGACATCGCCGAGACTCTATCTTCTTCAACCTCGCGAGGCAGCGCGGAAGCCATTGTCAGACCATCAACGCTCACCACCGCCGCCGCTTCAACGTCAGGCGAACTGACTTGCAGATCGCGCAAACGACCTACCATTGTTTCACTCCGAGATTTAGTCAAGGCATGTCTCCTTACCCGGGATTACCTTTCTTCTATAGCTAGCGCCGAGTAATTTAGCATATCGCTATAGGCTTGTCAAGCAAACGCCACATAAAGGGCTTTGTTTTGTGGTAAAGTTGCGCTCACTACTTATTAAGACAGGAATGTACCATGCCTTTCAATTCAGAGCAAATCGTCGAATTCATCACTAGATATGGGGCCAATGTTGGCTATCTTCTCTTGGCCATCATCGTCTTTGCCGAGTCGGGGCTGTTCTTCGGATTCTTTCTGCCAGGCGACAGTCTTCTGCTGACTGCCGGGTTGTTGGCCTCGCGCGGTCTGTTGAACATTTGGCTTCTGGTGCCCCTCGTATTTACTGCCGCCGTGCTCGGGGATAACGTCGGCTACTGGTTTGGCGCTAAAGCCGGGCCGCGCATCTTCAACCGTGAGAACTCTTTGTTGTTTAAGCGAAAGAATCTTTTAGCCGCCAAAGCTTTCTACGACAGACATGGCGGCAAGACCATCATCCTGGCCCGGTTTATGCCGTTCGTCCGCACCTTTGCCCCGATTGTTGCCGGGGCGGTTGAGATGGAATACCACAAGTTCTTGTTTTTCAACCTGCTTGGCGGGGTGTTGTGGGGAATGGGGGTGACGATGGCGGGTTATTTCCTGGCCCGGCTATTCCCGCCGGAAGTGCTGGATAAATATTTCCTGTTGATTGTCATGACCGTCATTGTTGTGTCTGTATTGCCGACAGCCATTCACCTCTGGAATGATAACCGCCACGAGATCATGGCCCGTCTCAAAACACTGTTGGCCCGCCGATCTGGTGACGCAAATTAATAGACATTATCGGGAATAACATTATGACGCTCCCCAACCGCGTCCTCGCGGT
>CAYSIV010000071.1:0-21259 GCA_964431175.1 uncultured Anaerolineales bacterium | reverse complement strand
AACACCGTGCATGAATGGGAGCGGAGCGAATACTTTGAGTTTCTATAAACCACGGATTACACAGATTACACGGCGCAATCTGTGGTTCCCGAATTGCTGGAGGCAAACTCATGCCTGCTAAACGAACCACTCGCAATACTACACCTGCTGACCATGTGACCGAGGCCGCCCGCAAGGCCGGGGTGCGCCTGGTGCGCTTTTTGTACACCGACAATGGCGGGGTCACCCGGGGCAAGGCGACGCACATTGAGTTCCTGCGAAACCGGATCAGCGACGGGATCGGTTTGACGATGGCGATGCAGGCGATGAACATGCTCGATCAGTTGGCCGCCGTCGAGGGCCTGGGGCCGGTCGGCGAAATCCGCCTCGTTCCTGATCCCGATACGTTCCGTATCCTGCCCTACGCGCCGCATGTGGCGGCCATGACGGTGGACATGCTCAACCACGACGGGACGCCGTGGGCCGCCTGCCCGCGCTCGTTCCTCAAACGACAGATCGCTGATTGCGCCGCCGAAGGCTTCAGTGTGCAGGCCGCTTTTGAGATCGAGTTCACCCTGGCGACCCGCAATTCCGACGGCGCTTTTGCCCCCTTCGACGAGACTTTGTGTTTTTCCACGACCGGGATGACGATGTCGGCGAAAGTGATGGACGACATCATCGCCGCCTTCGAAGCGCAGGGGATGCAGGTGGATCAGTATTATCCCGAACTCGGTCACGGCCAGCAGGAACTGCCCATCCGCCACGCGCCAGCGCTGGCTGCCGCCGACCGGCAGGTGTTCTATCGTGAGACGGTGCGCAATGTCGCCTACAATCATGGCCTGTATGCGTCGCTGGCGCCCAAACCTTTCCCCGATCAAGCGGGCAATGGCGCGCACATTCACTTCAGCTTATGGGATAAGGCCGGCCGACGTAACCTGATGTACGACCCGAAAGACAACTATGGAATCAGCCAGCTTGGCTACCACTTCATCGCCGGGGTGCTGGCGCATTTACCGGCCCTGCTCGCCCTCACTTGCCCGTCTTTCAATTCGTACCGCCGCCTGCAACCGCATTTCTGGAGTTCGGCCTTCACCGTCTGGGGGCCGGACAACCGCGAGGCCGCCGTCCGCGTGCCATCCAAATACAAATCCGATCCTTCCGGCTCCGCCAACGCCGAACTGAAACCGTCCGACTCTTCATCCAATCCCTATTTGTCTTTGGGCGGGGTGCTGGCCGCCGGGTTGGATGGCGTGAAACGCAACCTGACGCCCGGTGAGCCGGTATTGATTGACCCCGGCAACTTCACCGATGAGGAACGCGCCGCCCGCGGCATCAAACGCTTTCCCACCAGCCTCAAAGAGGCGCTCGACAACCTTGAAAAAGATCAAGTGCTGATGGACGCCCTCGGCCCGTTGTTGTCCCGTTCATTTCTGGCGGTCAAACGCCTCGAATGGGAGTCGTTCAGCAAAGAAGATGTGGCCTTCGAAGTAAAGCACCATTTCTGGAAGTTCTGACTCATGTCCCTTGACCTCTCCTCTATCCCCATTTTCGACCACCACTGCCACGCCTTCCTGCGCCGTGAAACGCCCTACACGGCGTTGGAGTTTCAGGGCTTCTTCAGCGAAGGCGGGGACGACGCCACTGTCGCCGAGCATACGCCCAACACGGTCTTCTTCCGCTGGGCGATCAAAGAGCTGGCGAACTTTCTCGGTTGCGCCCCGACGACCGAGGCCATCACGGCAGCGCGGGCGGCCGCGCCGCTCAGCGAATTGGCTGGACGCATGTTGCGCGATGCCAACATCTCAACTTTGTTGATTGACTATGGCCTGCCGGGCGCGAATCGCATGACGATCGGCGACATGAAAACCTGCCTGCCGGCGTGCCGCATCGAACCCATTTTGCGCCTGGAGACGATGGCCCAAGACTTGATTCTGCAACAGGAGACGTTCGATCAATTTATGGATGCCTATGTGACGGTGGTGGAGGGCGCACGCGCGGCGGGTCACGTGGGGCTGAAGAGCATCATTGCCTATCGCACCGGGCTGGCGATCCGCGAGACAAGCAAAGGCCAGGCAGTGGATGCGTTTACGGTAGTGAAGGAACGCGCCCGGCGCGATGGCAAAGTCCGGCTGGCCGATAAACCACTCAACGATTACCTCGTCCTGCGGGCGCTGGACATTGCTGAGAAGCAGGAGATGCCGGTGCAGTTTCACACTGGCCTGGGCGATAATGATCTGGATATGCTGTTCGCCAACCCCTTACACATGCGCCCGTTGTTTGAGAGCGGCAGGTACAAGCGAGTGCCGTTTGTATTATTACATGCCAGTTATCCTTACGCTCGTGAATTAGGCTATCTGGCCTCGCTCTACTCAAATGTATGGATGGACGTGGGCCTGGCCGTTCCGTTCGTCACGATAGACATCCCGGCGCTCTGGCGGCAAACGCTGGCCCTGACTGCCACCAGCAAAATTCTATTTTCAACCGATGATTACAGCATCCCTGATATCTATTGGCTGGCGGCGCGCTGGGGGCGGTGGGGGCTGGGTAAAGTGCTGGATGAATTGATCGAGTTGGGCGCATTCACTCGCGACGAAGCCCTGATTGCCGCTCATCAAATTTTGCACGGCAACGCGGCGCGTTTATATGCGGCGGGGGAATAAGGGCCGTCTCTGTGTCCTCAGCCTCTCACTGCCCTTTCTGCCGCCGCCCCCTCGACCCGGCCCTCATAGAAATCCAACCGAAACTCGAAGACCACATCGCTCGCATTCTGCGCGAGAGCAACCCGGGCTGGAAGCGCGATGACGGCATTTGCCCGGATTGCGTTCACGGCGCGGTTGAGAAGGCTATCGAGTCACGCAGTCCAACGTCGCTTCAAGTTGAACTGCTCACGCCCTTTCCGGTCTATTCGCGCGACGAAAAGCGACTGCTCCCGACTCCCCTCCGCGTTCACGCCAACCCGAATTTCACCGGGCGCGGCGTGGTCGTCGCCTTCCTCGACTCCGGCTTCTATCCACACCCTGACCTCGTCCGCCCCAAAAACCGCATCCTGTGCTACGTGGATGCCATCGGCCACACTCCTGTCGAAAAGCCAAGCTTCAAAAAATCAAACGTCACCAGCTGGCACGGCCTGATGACCTCGTGCGTCGGTTTCGGCAACGGCTTCATGTCGAACCGGCTCTATCGCGGCCTCGCTGAGGGGGCGCAGGTGGCGCTCGTCAAAACCGGCAACCCGCGCGGGCGCGGCATCCGCGACCGCGACATTGCTCGCGCGCTGAGTTGGGTGCTGGCGAATCACGAGCGCTTCAACATTCGCGTCGTCAACATCTCGCTCGGCGGCGACTACCCCAGCACTGGCAAATTCACCGAGTTGGACGAGTTGGTCGAAGAGGCGGTCTCGCGCGGCCTGGTCGTAGTGGCCGCCGCCGGCAACAGTGGCCGCCGCATCGTCATTCCCCCGGCCAGCGCGCCCGCGGCCATCACCGTTGGCGGGCTGGACGATCAGAATCATCCCGACCCGCGCTATCACCGCCTGTACTGGTCGAGCTATGGCCGGGGCATCAATGGCATGCGCAAGCCGGAGATAGTTGCGCCGGCCCTGTGGCTGGCCGCGCCCATGTTGCCCAAAACGCGCGCCCACAACGACGCGCTCTACTTCTGGCGGCTGGCGCACGCCGGCGACTCCGAGTTGAGCAAACTGCTGGAGTCAAACTACGCCCAATCTCGCTTCAGCAAAAAAACGTTGAGTCAGCCTCTGCCCGAAATTCGCCGCGCTATCCAGGAATACATCAACGAGCAGAAGTTCATTCACCCGCACTACCAGCAGGTGGACGGCACGTCGATGGCCGCGCCCATCGTCAGCGGCATCGTGGCCCAGATGCTCGAAGCTAATTCGTCGCTCGCACCGGCGCAAGTCAAAGAGATTTTGATGGCCACGGCGGATCCATTGAACGACGCCTCGGCGGAGCGACAGGGTGCAGGCGCGGTCAACGCCGGACGGGCCGTGGCCGCCGCCTTGCGCGTGAGCGGCGGGGTCCTGCGCGGGATACCGGTCTCGCCCCACATTGCTCCCCACGCGATCACGATTTCCTATTATGATCCATGGGTGCGAGAAGCGGCGCTGGTGGGGAGCTTCAACGGTTGGCAAACAAAAGACGGCGAGATGCGCCAGACCCGGCCCGGCCTGTGGCAAATCACTCTGCCTTCGCTCCCACGCGGAGCGCACCGCTACAAATTTGTGCTCGACCGCGCGCGCTGGACGAGCGATCCCGAAAACCCGGCTCGCATCGAAGATGGATTTGGCGGGTTTAACTCGCTAATAACCAATAACGATTAGAATGCACCGCGAACACCACCGTTGGTTCAGCCCTTCCCTCAACCGCCACATGGAACTGCTCGTGTTCGGCCACGCTGGCGCGCGCATGCTGGTCTTTCCCACTTCAATGGGCCGCTTCTTCGAGTGGGAAGACCGTGGCATGATTGGCGCGCTGGCGGAGCCGTTGGAGCGCGGCGGGCTTCAGATGTATTGCGTAGACAGTGTGGATGCCGAAAGCTGGTATGCCTTTTGGAAGCATCCAGGGGAGCGAGCCTGGCGGCACATCGAATACGAGAACTATCTCCTCAACGAAGTTCTGCCCTTCATCTACTTCAAGAATCCGACTCCGTACCTGATTGTCACTGGCGCAAGCTTTGGCGCGTACCACGCCATGAATTTCGCCCTGCGCCATCCGGACAAGACGAACCGGGTCATCGCCATGAGCGGCCTGTACGACATCGAGCGCTGGGTTGGCGGCTACCGCGACGACAACGTCTATTACAACTGCCCGTGCCTCTATCTGTCCAACGAGCACGACTGGGGCCGCCTCGACCTGCTCCGCCGTCTCGACATCATCATGGCCGCTGGCCGCGATGACCCGAACATTGGCAACAACCGCTGGTTTTCCGGCGCGCTATGGGGTAAAGGCATCGGTAATGCTTTGCGCGAATGGGACGGCTGGGCGCACGATTGGCCGTGGTGGCAGAAGATGATCGGGATGTATGTTGGCGGACACGATTGAGAATGGAGATTGGAGATTGTAATCTCTAATCTCCAACCTCTATTTGAGAAGGAGCATCCATGCAACGCTTCATTGACGGCTGGCACAGCCCCAGCCTCAGCCAACACATGGAAATCGTCACCTACGGCCACTACGGTTTCCCCTTGCTCCTTTTCCCCACCGCCGCCGCCGATTACCTGGAGTACGAACGCTTCTACGTCATCGACTCTATTCGGGACCACATTGATGACGGCAAGGTCAAAGTCTTTTCAATAAATAGCATCAACCGCGAGAGTTGGATGAACCGGCAAATGCATCCCCGAGACCGCGCGATCCGGCAGGATCAATATAATCACTACGTGGCGGACGAAGTTGTGCCCTATATCTGGAACAGTTGTCAGGGTAAAATCGGCGCCATCACCTGCGGGGCCAGTTTAGGGGCCTATCACTGCGCCAACCAGCTCTTCCGGCGCCCGGACCTGTTCGACGGCATGATCGCGATGAGCGGCAACTACAACATCCGCAACTTTACCGATGGCTACTACGACGATGATGTGTATTTCAACGACCCGCTGGCCTACATGCCCAACCTGAGCGACGACCATTACTTGTCGCTTCTGCGCCAGAAACAGCACATTCACATTCTTTCCGGCCAAGGCTCTTACGAGAATCCTGATGGCTCGCGACAGTTGGCCGGAATCCTGGCCGGCAAAGGCATCCCACACAACCTTGACCTGTGGGGCTACGACATGCCACACGACTGGCCCACCTGGCGGGCGATGATGAAGTATTACGTTGGGGAAAAGTTCTAAGGAGGCTCTATGCTCAAAATCGGTGTCATCGTCGGGCGTGAGTGGTCGTGGCCGCCGGCCTTTATCGAAGAAGTGAATAAGCGGAGCGAGGGCGTTGTTGCCGAGTTTGCCAAGCTCGGCGGCACGCGGATGAACGAGCCGGGCGAGTACGCGGTGCTGGTGGATCGCATCTCGCACGAAGTGCCGTACTATCGTTCCTACCTCAAGAACGCGATGCTTCAAGGCGCTTACGTCATCAATAACCCCTTCATGTGGACGGCGGATGACAAATTTTTTGGCGCGTCGCTCATCACCAAGCTGGGCGTCGCCAGCCCCAAGACGGTCGTTCTCCCCAACAAAGAATACGTCCCCGGCATCGTTCACGACGAGAGCCTGCGTAACCTGATGTATCCCACCCCGTGGGAGGAGCATGTTGAATACCTCGGCGGCTTCCCGGTGGTGCTCAAAGACGCGCATGGCGGCGGCTGGAAGCAAGTCCACATCTGTCGCTCGATGGAGGCGCTCTGGAATGCCTACAACCAGTCCGGCTTGCTGACGATGGTTCTGCAAGAGTTTATCAAGTGGGATGAGGGCCAGTATCTTCGCTGTATGTGCCTCGGCCAGCGGGACATCAAAGTGATGAAGTACGACCCGGACAACCGCCGCTATTTATCCCCTGATCTGTCGACTGACCTTTATGATCGGGTGGTGAGCGACTCGCTCAAGATCGTCCGCGCTCTGGGCTACGACATGAACACGATTGAGTGGGCGGTGCGCGACGGGGTGCCTTATGCCATTGATTTCATGAACCCCGCGCCCGACATGGACATCCACTCGACCGGCGTTGACTACCACCGCTGGTGCGTGGAGAAGATGGCCGACCTGGGCATCGGACTGGCCAAGAATCCTAAACCGCAGGTAGTCGAAGTGAAATGGTCAACTATGTTCAACGGATGATTTGTCGTTTGACGAATGACGTTTGACGTCCCTCATGCGTCAAACGACAAACGTCAAGGTGACAGGAGCGCATGCATGACCAACCTCCGCGAAGCCATTGACCACTATCATTCCCTCCTCGATCCCGACACCGCGCGCGAGACGCACGAGCAGTTGACCGAGCAACTTCGCCAGCGCGGCCTGTATTTCGGCGAGCGGCCACTCAGCACCGTCCTTCGCCCGCGCTTCATTCACCCCAGCCAATACTCTGCTCTGCGAACTGCTATTCGCATTGTCATGCCTGCCTTCCAAAAAGCGCACGAGGTTGCCATGGCCGACGCCAACTTCCGCGCCCAGTTCCGGCTCAACGCCTGGGAAGAAGAGCTGGTCATGGCCGATCCCGGCTTTCGCGCCCCCAGCCCGACGGCCCGCATGGACACCTTCTTCGACGAAGCGGGCACCCTCTGGCTCACCGAGTACAACGCCGAGACGCCCGCCGCCGTGGCCTACAACGACGTGCTGTCCGAAGTCTATTACGGCCTGCCGGTGATGCGCGAGTTCAGCAAGCACTACGAAGTGCGCCCGCTGGTTGCCCGCCACCTCATGCTTCATGCTTTGCTCGACTCGTACAAGCAGTGGGGCGGCAAGGACAAGCCCTGCATCGCCATCCTTGACTGGCGCGAGGTGCCGACTTACAGCGAGTTCGTCCTCTTCCACGATTACTTCGAATCGCACGGCTACGACTGTGTGATCGCCGACCCGCGTGACGTGACCTACGACAATGGCCGGTTGATGGCCGACGGCCAGCAAATTCACCTCATCTACAAGCGGGTGCTGATCAGCGAGTTGGTGGAGCGGGGCGGCCTGGATCATCCGGTGGTGCGGGCGGTGCGCGACCGGGCGGTGTGCATGGTCAACCCCTTCCGGTGCAAGATTCTGCACAAGAAGGCCAGCCTGGCCGTGTTGAGCGATGAAGCCAACGCCCATCTCTTCACTGCCGGCGAGCGCGCCGCCATCGAGCGCTATATCCCGTGGACGCGCCTGGTCGAAGCGCGCCACACAATTTACAAGAGTCAGCGGATAGACCTGTTGTCGTTTCTGGTGGATCACAAGGATGACTTTGTGATCAAGCCCAACGACGAGTACGGTGGCAAGGGCGTGATTCTGGGGTGGGAGGCGACGTCCACCGAGTGGGACGCCGCCCTCAGAGCCGCGGTCGACGAGCCATCCATCGTGCAAACGCGCGTGCCTCTTCCCAAATTTCCGTATCCGAGTTGGGTGGATGGCAAAGTCGAAATTTACGACCGGATGATTGACACCAACCCTTACATCTGGTATGGCAGTTACGCAGATGGCTGTTTGACCCGCCTCTCGACGGCGGCCCTGCTCAATGTCACTGCCGGTGGCGGCTCCACTGTGGCTACGTTCGTGGTTGATAAGAGGGAGTGACCCATGTCTGAGAAACCATCGTTCAGCATCGGCATCGAAGAAGAGTATCAGATTATTGATCCGCAGACGCGGGAGTTGAAGTCTTACATCACCGAACTGCTGGCGGCGGGCAAGATGATTATGGCCGAGCAGGTGAAAGCCGAACTGCATCAGTCCATCGTCGAAGTTGGCACCAAAGTTTGCCGCACCCCCGCCGAAGCGCGCGATGAAATTGTGCGCCTGCGCAAAGGCGTGATGGAGCTGGCGGGCCGCAACGGACTGAAGATTGCCGCCGCCGGGTCGCACCCCTTTTCGTCGTGGCTCGAGCAGGAGATCACCCCGTTTGAGCGATACGCCGGCGTGAAGCAGGACATGCAAATGCTGGCCCAGCAGTTGCTCATCTTCGGCACCCATGTTCATATCGGCATTGAAGACCCGGAATTTTTGATTGACGCCATGAACGTGGTGCGCTACTTGTTGCCGCACGTATTGT
Source organism: uncultured Anaerolineales bacterium (assembly GCA_964431175.1). Classification (GTDB taxonomy): domain Bacteria; phylum Chloroflexota; class Anaerolineae; order Anaerolineales; family VGOW01; genus VGOW01. The sequence continues at coordinate 12,599 of CAYSIV010000071.1, read as the reverse complement.
GCCTGTCCACCAGTTCGCCGTTCTGGATGGGGCAAGACACGGGTCTCCGGTCATACCGGAGCATCATCTTCCGCAATTTTCCGCGCACCGGAATTCCGCCCCACTTCAATTCCCACGCCGACTTCCGGCAATATGTAGATACGCTGGTCAAAACCCGGTGCATTCCCGACGGCACCAAGATTTGGTTTGACGCCCGCCCCAACCACAACTACCCGACCCTGGAGTTTCGTATTTGCGACGTGTGCACCCGCGTAGACGAAGCGATTTGTGTGGCCGCGATCTTTCAGGCCTTGCTTTACAAAATTTGGAAACTGCGCCGTGATAACATGACGTTCCGGATTTATCCTTCGGCCCTTACTGAAGAGAATAAATGGCGGGCGGTTCGCTACGGGCTGGATGGCAACTTGATCGACTTTGGCAAACAGGAGGAGAAACCGGCGCGCGACCTGATCCGCGAGATGATCGAGTGGTTTATCGACGACGTGTTGGACGAGTTGGGGAGCCGCAAAGAAGTTGAGTACGCTTATCACATTCTGGCTGCCGGCACCAGCGCCGACCGCCAACTCGCCGTTTTCAAAAGCACGGGCAGTTTACAGGCCGTGGTCGATCAGTTGATTGTGGAAACGGAAGAAGGCGTGTTATGAAGGGGTGAAAGGGTGACAGGGTGAGCCGTTCACCCCTTCACCTTTTCACTGTGTCACCTTGTCAATGTTCTCAGGAGATTGACCATGACCCAAACCATCCTCTGCCTCGCCAGCTATTTCAAAGGCGGCGCATTTTTGCAGGCCTGCAAGCAGGCCGGCCTGAACGTCATCCTGGTGACGATTGACAAGATGCAGGAAGAAGCCTGGCCGCGCGAGAGCATTGACGAATTCTTCCACATGCCGCAACTGGGCAAACAGCCCGACATCATCCACGCCGTAAGCTACCTGGCGCGAAGCCGCCAGATTGATTTGATGATCGCTCTCGACGACTTTGACGTAGAAACTGCCGCCCACCTGCGCGAGCACTTTCGCTTGCCGGGCATGGGCGACACCCTCGCCCGCAACTTTCGCGACAAGCTGGCGATGCGAACAACCGCCCGCAACGCTGGCTTGCTGGTTCCGGAATTTTCGGGCGTGTTCAACTACGACCATTTGCGCGAGTTCATGGCTCACGCGCCGCCGCCGTGGCTCCTCAAGCCGCGTTCTGAAGCCAGTTCGATGGGTATCAAGAAAGTCAACCACCCCGACGAGTTGTGGCCGATCCTGGATTCGTTGGGCGACCAGCAGTCGTTCTTTGTGATGGAGCAATTCGTGCCCGGCGATGTGTATCACGTGGACGGGCTGGTGGAGAACGGGGAGATGCTGTTTTCGGCGGCCCACAAATACGGCAAGCCGCCTCTGGCGGTGTACGCGGGCGGGGGGGTGTTCATCACTCGCTCGCTGGATCGAGACGCAGACGAGTCGCAGGCGTTGGTGGCGTTCAACAAGCAGGTATTGAAGGCGATGGGAATCGCGCGCGGGGCGACTCACTCTGAATATATTCGCGCTCAGGTAGATGGACGTTTGTATTTTCTGGAAAACGCGGCCCGGGTGGGCGGGGCCAATATTGCCGAATGCGTCGAGCATGCCACCGGCGTCAACCTGTGGGCAGAATGGGCGCGAATCGAAATCGCCAACCTGCGCGGCGAGAAGTATCAACCGCCACAAACTCATGCCGGTTATGCGGGCGTGATCAATTGCCTGGCCCGGCAGGAGTGGCCTGACCTTTCCGGCTATACCGACCCGGAAATTGTATGGCGGCTGAACAAGAAATATCATGCCGGACTGATCGTCTCGGCGCCCGACGCGGCGCGAGTCGAGTCCTTGCTCAACGATTACGCCGAGCGGTTCGGCCACGACTTTTTGGCGGTGATGCCGCCGAAAGAAAAAATGGCGGATATGTGATTCGATTTGTCTTACCTTGGCGATCTCTCGGCAGGGGCGCGCAGCCAGGCGCCCCTGCGCCTGGGTGGAGGGCGATTTGAACGATCTAATGTCTCGCGCTCTGGACTTGGCTGTGCTCAGAGGGGCACACTATGCCGACGTGCGCGTGGCGCACTCCACCGAACAAACAGTGAGTGTAAAAAATGGCATTGCCGATGCGTTGGGTTTCACCGAGTCGATCGGGTTTGGTGTGCGAGTTCTGGTGGGTGGGGCCTGGGGGTTTGCCTCGTCACGCGAGCTGTCTGCCGCCGAAGTGGATCGAGTGACTGATCTGGCGCTGACGATCGCCAAGGCCTCGGCGCTGGTTGGCGGCCAACCCGTCGATCTCGGCCCGGCGGTAACGAGTCGGGGCGAGTATGTGACGCCCATCCGAGTCGATCCGTTCACCATCTCAACTTCCGACAAGGTTGCTCTGCTCATGGAAGCCGATCACAATATGGCCCGCGTCAAAGGTGTGACCGTGCGGCAGGGACATCTGGTGTTCATCCGTGAAGTGAAGCAGTTTGCCAACAGCGAGGGCGCCCAGACGAAGCAAACGATTTACGAGGCGGGTGGGGGGATCGTGGCGACGGCGATTGATGACGACGAAGTTCAGCGGCGCTCTTACCCGAACTCGGGCGGGCAACAGGGCTGCGCCGGTTGGGAATATATTCTGGCGATGGACTTGCCAGGCGCCGCCGAGCGTGTTGCTTCAGACGCTGTGGCCTTGCTTTCTGCCGACCATTGCCCGAATGATCTTCAAACAACGGTGATTCTGGACGGCTCGCAGGTGGCTCTGCAAGTGCACGAGTCGTGCGGCCATCCCGCTGAATTGGATCGAGTGTTTGGCGCTGAGGCGGCTTATGCCGGAACGTCGTTTCTCACAACCGACAAACTCAATACATTTCGTTATGGCTCGGAGATAGTGAATCTTACTGCTGATTCGGTACGGCCTCACGGCCTGGGCACGTTTGGCTGGGATGATGAAGGCGTGCCAGCCTGCTCGACGCCGCTGGTGCGCGATGGCATGTTTGTGGGTTATCTCATGTCACGCGAGACAGCGCCCGTGCTGGGGCTGACTTCTAATGGCTGCATGCGCGCCGCCGGTTGGAATCGTATTCCACTCATCCGGATGACGAACGTCAACTTGGAGCCAGGAACCTGGTCGTTCGACGATTTGCTCACCGACACCGGTGATGGGCTTTACCTGGAGACAAACCGCTCGTGGAGCATTGATGACAAGCGGTTGAATTTTCAGTTCGGCACAGAAGTTGGCTATGAGATCAAGAGTGGCAAGCTGGGGCGCTTGCTCAAGAATTGTACTTATACTGGCCTCACGCCGGAATTCTGGAAGGCGTGTGATGCCGTATGCGGTAAAGAGCACTGGGTGATGTGGGGCATCCCGAATTGCGGCAAGGGCCAGCCCCAACAGGTGGCTCATACTGGACATGGTGCTTCCCCGGCGCGATTTCGGAATGTGAAGGTGGGGATGTTGGGTGATTGGCTGGAGTGAGGCTGAGTAGTATCCTGTCCGGTCAGATCATTTGCAGTTATTTTGCCGTCTTGCGAAGGTGTTCGCTTCGCAGTATCATGCAACTTCTGAGGGGTTAATCTTTGGCCGTTTCACAGCGGGTTATTTTATTCAAGAAAAACTGGAGCATTACTAATGAAAAAACATATCTTTACAAATAGTCGCCGCATACTTAATCTGCTTTTGTTATTGGTGTTGCTCCTGGCTATTGCCGTACCTTCGGCCCAGGCGGCAATCACTATCCCGTCCAACACCAGCACCGCTTTTATCCAAACCAGCGGTCCTCTGGCCGGCCTTGGCATTGGCGATTATCGGTCAGATGCCGGGGGCGACAACCTGCCTCATGAACTTACAGTGAAAGTAGCCTGCACACCCGGGCGGACGTATATCTTTCAGGTCTTCGACCCGGCTATCGACGTGGCCGGCAACCCGCCCGGAGTCGGTGTAGATGGCGTCACTGTCAGGGTGACCGATGAGGTGCGGAATGCCATCGATACGACTAACTTTGTTCTTCTCTCGCCGGGTGGAGTCCCCCTAGCCAATAATACTTACAATACAGGCGCCTCCGATGCCGACTGGACGACTCTGGCGACTGTAGCCACTACCGGTACTCTCGGCACTGATTGTGGTGACTACGCATTGCGAATATCCACCTCCACTGACGACGACAACGCCTGGCGCTTCCGGCTGGTAGGCGGCCCGGCTCTGCCCCCGGCAGAAACGTTCGATCCGGCCATTGGCCCGGACGGGATTGCCAATACCGGCGATGAGTCTTTGATTGGCATCCTCTCCGTGTCGTATCAACACGTGGTTGGCGGTTGCCAGGACTTCTTCTGGTTTGTCGCCAACGCAACCCCTAACATCTTCATGCTGAACTTTGACATGGATGGTGTTGGCTCTGTCACCTATCAGACGCCCAGCGGCGCCAACATTACGGGAACAGTGTCGGGCTCCACGGTTTGGAACGATACAGCGCCGCAACAGGTTGCGCGGCCAGCTTTTGCTGGTATGGATACCTTTGGCGGTGTCGACCTTATTGGGGATGCGACGCTAAACCCCGAGCCGGGGTTGTGGAAGGCCACCATCTGTATCCCAGCCGCGAACAACCAGTATTCGTTTGAAGTTTCGGGCGCGCCTCCGGTCTTTCTCGCCCCGCCCGACCTGCCCAATGTGGTGATTGTCAAAGATGACGGAGTCGTCCTCGTTAACTCGCCTGGTACCACCACCTACACTCTGAGCATTGTCAATAATGGCCCGGGTGCGGCGATGCCGATCGCCGGCCCTGAGGTCGTGGATACCCTCCCGGCAGGCATGACGTTCAACGCCTGCACCGTCAACGCCCCGCTCACCGGGACCTGCGGTGAATCGGCTCCCGGAAGTGGCATTATCAACATTAACCTCACCGCGCAGGCTGGCCCGCCGGTTTTTCCGGCGTATTTGCCCGGCCCCGCCGCCGCGCCTAGAGACACCGGTACCGTGACCCTTACCGCCAACATTGTCGGCGGCCTGGTCGGCGGCACAACTCTGGATAACCCTGCTTCGGTTGACTGGAGTGACATCCTCGGCGGCGACTATCCGCCCAATTCTGATAACGATATTGATACAGTTCTGGCTGTGCCCCCCAGCAGCACGCCAACCTCCACGCCGCCCGGCGCGCCAACCTCCACGCCGCCCGGCGCGCCAACCTCCACGCCATCCGGCGGTGGCTGTGTTGGCTGTGGCAGTGGAACGCCTACACCTGGCCCGATTCTGGTGGATCCGATAGTCACCAAAGAAGCCAGCGTGGACGTGGCCCGCGTCGGCGATCCGGTGACGTTCAGCCTCATCGTCACCAACCCCAACTCGGTGCCAGTGACCAACGTCGTGGTGAGTGACTCGCTCCCGGCGCAGGTTGACTTCCTCAGCGTCTCGACGACGTTTGGCTCGTGCAGTTTTGACTCGGCCACGCGCACGGTGAACTGCAACCTGGGACAGTTGGCCCCGCAACAGGTTGTTACCATTACCATCAACACGCGCGTGAACAACAATGCCCGCCCGCCTGAAACAGCGTGTAATGTGATGATCGTTGACGCCGACCGACCGGATCGACATTACAGAGGCGAAGCCAGCGACTGTGTGATACTCGTCCCCGATGAAATACCTGTCACCGGCATTGGCCCCGGCCCGCTCGAAATGTTGATAACGGTTGGGCTGGTCATCTTGGCGGCGCTGGCCCCGCTGGCCGCTTGGCTCTTCATCCGCCGACTGCGGCGTGAGGCCTGATTTCTCACCGAGAAAAAACTCCCCGATGCTTTCGGGGAGTTTTTGATCACGGCACTTCCAGCAACCGCTCTTCGTAAATTCGTCGCACAGTGGCTTCGATCTCCGGCTCGCGCACCGACAAATCCAAGATGCGATATTTCTCTGACAATCGCCCAATCAACGTGGATGCCGTCATGGCGCCCCGGCTGAATCGGTACGTCACCTGCCTTCCCTCGCGCCCTGATATTCGCGCTCCATCCATTGGCACTTCCGCATAGTCTTCGGCAAAGTCCACTACCAACTCGCGTTCGCCGCCAAAACGCCGGCGCAATTCTTCCAATTGGCCGTCGAACAACAGTTTGCCGTGATCGATGATCATCACCCGTTCACACAGTTTCTCCACGTCGGAGAGATCGTGCGTGGTTAGAATCACGGTCGTGCCGCGTTGGCGGTTGACCCGTTGAATGAATTGCCGGATGCGCTCCTTGGCGACCACGTCCAGCCCAATTGTCGGCTCATCCAGGAAGAGAATATCCGGGTCGTGCAACAAAGCGGCGGCCAGGTTGGCGCGCATGAGCTGGCCCAGCGAGAGTGAACGAACGGGCGTGCGCAGAAACTCATCAAGGGCCAGCAGTTCGCGGAAGGTGGCGAGGTTTTGCTGGTAACGGTCAGCCGGGATGCGATAGATATGTCGGAGCAGGTCAAGCGACTCGATCACCGGCAGGTCCCACCACAACGTGTTGCGCTGGCCGAACACCGCGCCGATGTGGGCGACGTGCGTTCGCCGCTCGCGCCACGGGACCCGGCCGCTCACTTGCACCTCGCCCGAGCTTGGCACAAGGATGCCGGTGAGGATCTTGAGGGTGGTAGATTTCCCCGCGCCGTTCGGGCCGAGGTAGCCCACCAATTCGCCGGGCTGGATGTTGAAGGTGACGCCGTCAACGGCTTTCACCAGCCGGTGTTCGCGGGTGAACAAGTTGCGGACGGCGCCCAACGCGCCCTGATGATGGCGGAGCACTTTGAAGTCTTTGTGGAGGTTGGCGACTGCAATGATAGGAGGCATAAATGAAATTGGCCTCGTGGGAGCGTGGGAGCGCGTTGTACGTGGGAGCGCGTTGTACGCGCGATACATGGCGGCATCGCGGCTACAAGCCGCTCCCACGAATAACAGCTATGTTCCTGTAGACGTGTACTTTTGCACGCCGAGGTGCCAGAAGGCAAAAGCGGCGGCTAACACGGCGAATCCGGCGACGGGCGCCAGAAACGGCAGAACCGGCGGCAGGCCGGGCTTGTCTAAAAAATACAGGGCAGGATAATAGATGATCAGCGCCGCCGGAATGATGAAGGTGAAGAGACGCCGCATCCATTCGGCGTAGATGTGCATCGGGTAAGAAAGCATTGTCACCCCGCCGTAAGTGAAGATGTTGATGGCTTCAATGGATTGCACCGTCCAGAAGCAAATAGCGGCCCCGATGATGAACAACCCGCCAAAGAAGGCGATGGCGCTGAGGTAGACAACTGGCAGGTAAAGCAGTTTGCCCGCCGTCCAGTGAATGTGGGTCAGAGACAGGCTGAGGGCGAACACGGCCAGGCCGTTGCCGATGCGGCCCAGGCGGCGGATGACGAATTCGGAGCTGAACACCTGGAGCGGCAGGTGAAGCGGGCGGAGCAACATCTGGTCGAAGAGGCCGCGCTGGATTTGTTGCGAGAAGAAATCGGGGTCGAAGCCGCTGAAGATCATGTCCATGGTGGCGAAGGACATTTCGGCCAACCCGTAAAGAAAGGCCACTTCGCCCAGCGTCCAGCCGCCGATGTTGCCGAAGCGAGTGAACACTGCCGCCAGGCTGATGAACTCAACGAGCGTGCCGAGCATGCCGCCCAGGGTGTCGAGGGCGAACGACAGCCGGTATTGCATCTGCGAGCGAATGCGGACGGAGATGAGACGGAAGTAGAGAAGCATTAGAAATAAACTTCAAATCTCAAACTTCAAATTTCAAAAACTTGGCTTGCGGCTAGAGCTTTGAAATTTGAAATTTGGAGTTCGAGTTTTTTATCCGCCCTGAATCACCAATTTCCTCACGCCGGCCGAGAGGAGGATGCGGGCCAGGGTGTAGAGGCCAAGGAACCAAAGCAGTTGAACTGCTAACGCGCCAGGCAGGGCCGGGCCGGAGACGAGACCCAGGTAGATTTCAACCGGGGTGTTGATCTGAGATGGGAATGGAGTGAGAGACATGATCGCGACGGCCCAGGGTGGAAAGAAGGCGATGGGCATGAGGAAGCCGGAAAAAAACATACTGATGGTGTAGGCCGTGCGCCCGAAGCCGATTGCGTCTTGAGTCCAGAAGGCGGCCAGGTTGACAATGAAGCGATAGGTGAAGCTAATGAGCAGAGCCAGCAGGACCGAGGCGGCGAAGGCCAGGGCGTGGGCCGGGGTGGGCGGCAAGGCGATCTGGTAGACTAGCGCGTAAAGGGCCATGAGCGGCAAACCGCGAAACACGAGGTGGCCGGCCGCCCGCCCGAGGTCCTGGGCGCACCAATACCAGAAAAAGTCCAATGGGCGCGAGAGGTCGGAGGCTACGTCGCCGGAGCGAATCGTTTTGATCAATTCCCACCAGCCAAAAATGGCCATGGAGGCGAGCAGGGCTTGAGTCAGGCCGGTGTAGGTGATGGCGGCCCGCACCGAGTATCCGGCCACGTTGCTTTGCGCTCCGAACAGGGCGATGAGGACGTAGGCCCGTAACGCGCCGAAGAACAGGTTGGTGACCAGTCCGGCAATGTTGGCGGTGCGGTACGCCAATTGGCGTTGGAACGCCATACGGGCGATGGCGGTGTACATCGCTTTAATTATGGCCTGACTTCGAAAGATGTGACACTTTGCCCCCACTCGCCGTTTTCAACGATGTAGACGGTGAGGGTAAAAGTCTGGGAAGTGCTGATAGAGGGCAGGTCAAGAGGAATGCGCGTCCGGCCGGTGGCATCGGTGGTGGGGAAAAACACTATCTCCTCGCGGTCCGGGGTGTGGTAAATGCCTCTTACCTCGGCCCCGGCCACGGGTTGGCCGGTCTGGTCCGAGACAACCACATTGGCGGCTTGTGGATAGCCGGCAGACACCAACGGAAAATCCACCCATAGACTGATGTTCAGGGTGGGCCGGGCAGTTGGGGTAGCTACGGGAGTGGCCGTGGGAAAGTTACACGAGGCGGCGAGCAACCCCATTGCAATGAAGAGGCGATAAAGACGGCAGAACAAAGAAAATCGCTCCGGGCCTTATGGTTGAGTTGGAAATAGTGGCTCTCCCCGTTTTGGCGGGAACACGCTCGGCGCGGATTGCCAATAATCCCGTTAAAGCCGGGAGAGCCGAAATAGTTTACTCAAAGCGCGAGTTTTTCGTTTCAGGGGTTGTGAGTATACTACCGAATATGGGCGCGTGTCGGTGAAAAAACTGTAAAGGATCCCTATGAACTTAAACCCTCTTGTGGACGCTTTGATACGCCGGACGATCCTGGCGGTGGGCGACGTTTTTTTGGATGACTATTTGGTTGGCCGGGCCGAGCGCATCTCGCGGGAAGCGCCGGTTCCGGTGCTGGATTTCCGCGCCCGACGGCAGGTTCCGGGGGGCGGGGCCAACCCGGCCATGAACCTGGCCGCTCTGGGCGTAACCGTTTGCCAGATTGGCGTGGTAGGCGACGACCCGGAAGGCAGTGTTTTGCGCGAGTTGTTTGCCTCGGCGGGCGTGGACGCCAGCGGCGTCATTACCGACAGCACCCGGCCTACCATCACCAAACTTCGGGTGATGGCTGAGGGCGAACTGCGCTTCCCGCAACAACTGGCGCGCGTTGACCGCCAGAGCCGCGAGCCGCTGGCCGGGCCGCTTCAGGCGCGTCTCGTCGTCGAACTACAACGCCTGGCTTCCGCTCACGACCCCGCCGCCATTTTGTTCTCCGACTATCGCGCCGGGCTGATCACGCCGGCCTTGATTGACGCGGCCCGAAAAATCGCCGGCGAACGCGGCCTCCTGCTCACCGCCGACACCCAGGGGAGCCTGGACAAGTATCACGACTTCTCACTGCTCAAATGCAACCGCGCCGAGGCCGAATCTTATCTTGGCAAGCCGCTGGTAAGCGAGCGCGACTTTGAAGTGACGCTTACCGAGCTAAACGAAAAATTGAATGTGGACGTGATGCTGATCACGCGCGGCGCGCAGGGAATGTCGCTTGGCCTCAAAGGCCGGGGTCACGTTCACCTCCCGGCCACCAATGCCACCGAAGTATATGACGTGACCGGGGCCGGGGACACTGTGATCGCCGTGGCCACGTTAGCCTGCGCCAGCGGCGCTGATCCGGTGGAAGCGGCCCAGCTCGCCAACATTGCCGCCGGGCTGGTGGTGCGGCGCTGGGGAAATGCGGTGGTGACGAGGGAGGAGTTAGGGGAGGAAAGCAGAAAACAAAAACCGTTGGGGTCTTAGATCAGCCGCAACGCCGCACCTGAATTATGCTATACTTTATTTGAAGATACGGTGCCCGTCTGACTTTCTCACGGATTACTATGGCCCTCAATGATCGTCTTCAACTCATTCGAGAATTAGAAAACTTGCGCGGCTCGCGTGTCATCACCTACGTGACCTCCGACCGTCTGCCTCCCTTTCAGGCGCAAATGGCAATGGATGTCGTAAGGCGATTCTATAACCACCTGTCCAGCTTTCAGGCTTGCGAAAAGATTGACGTTTTCCTTTTCAGCACCGGCGGCGACACGATGGTGCCGTGGCGATTGGCTAGCCTGATCCGAGAGTATTGTCGGCACTTTGGTGTTCTGATTCCATACAAAGCCCACAGCGCCGCTACAATGCTTGCGCTTGGCGCTAATGAGATCATCATGGGACCGTTGAGTGAACTCTCGCCCATCGACTCAAGTGTGCAGACACCTCATAATCCCCCCAACGCCGACCAACCTAACGAGCCTAAGATACCCATTAGTGTTGAAGATGTCATGGGCTTCTTCAATTTAGCCCGTGAGCGTATCGGAATTGCGGATCAAGACAACTTAATCACTGCTTTTGGACATTTGACTAATCGGGTTCATCCTTTAGCCATAGGCGCAATTTATCGCTCACATGCTCTGACACGCTTGTTAGCCACAAAATTGCTTGAGATACACTACACGGGCGACGTGGAGAAACGGGCTATTGGCCGCATCGTAGACGAGTTGGCCGAGAAATTGTATTACCACAATTACACAATTAGTCGAGTCGAGGCTAAAAAACTGGGCATTCCGGTTGTTCCTGCGTCGCCAGAAATCGAGCGACTCATGATGCGCCTGTTCGAGCAATATGAGCAGGAAATGCAATTGGGCCAACCGTTCAATCCGGCAACCCTCACCGCTAACATGCCAGAGCTTAATCTTCCAGTTGCTCTAATCGAGAGCCAATCATTCTCTGACGAATGTCGGACTACCGTCAGGGTTCAGCCCACTCAACCCGGCCAGCCGCCCGTGTTGCAGGTCGAGAGCGGGCAGTGGAGCACCCAGGTTATTCCTCCCCAGGAGGCTCAACCATGAACACTTTTACAACCGCCGCAGGGGTTGTGTATTTGCAGTCACAGCCAGTCTCAATTTTTTTTCCATCTTCCTTCACGGCTGCCGTATCGCCTTTCGTCGTCGTTGAAAATTGGGTATTATGGAAAGAAATTTCTCCAAAACGCACTCAAACGATCAAAGAGGCGGGCAGTGCAGAAATAGAACGGGTCGGAAAGATTTATATGGCGCTGGCCGATGAAGACGCGGCGCTGGCTGAAACGGGGTTGGATGAGTATGGGCACCTGCTCGACAACGATCTCAGGGATGTCGCTTAAAGCCGGATAGCAGCCGTCCGATGAAACGGGGCGATATTTACTGCACCGCATCACAAGTTGACAAATATCGTCAACTTCCAAGTTGCGTCTTTGTCCCTCAAGGTATTGGCGGTCTCTATGAGGACTCTGTGGTATTGGGTCATCAAATAAGGACTGTGGATCGCGCCCGACTTACGGACTATCTTGGCACTTTACCAGACATGTGGCTAGATGAGATTGAGAAAGTAATCGCTTTCACTTTGCAAATTCCTTCCGCTCAGTAACCAAGAGCGTCGGCTTTACCATCTCGCTTGCGTCACCCCGCACCCTGCAAAACTTGATGGCGTAGCCGCCGGATCACTGAAGCACTGGTCACGCTGATTTTGCTGAAACGCCTTCAGCGCAATCCACGCCTTCAGCGTCTCAGCGCTTTACAACTCCCCCGCAAACGCCCGCGCCAGCATCGAGTCGAACAGCGCACCTAACCGCGCTTTGCTCTGCGCCTGCTTTTCTTCCATTGTCCGCACTTCGGCGGCGCGATCGGCAAATTCCTTTTGCAGTGAAAAGGGAACATCGGGCACAGTCAACTCCCGAAGCATTGGGAGAGTTAGTCCCTCTGTGTTAGCGCCGCGTGCCAATGATAGCAAACGTCGCTCATAATACTTCAATGTATACATGATAAAGACAGGCAAAACTTTTTCGGAGCATTGAATCGATTTTATATCTTGACCATGACAAAGAGGCACTCCAGCGATTGCAACAGGCAGTCTTCGCATCAAGATTTTGCTTTTGACAACAACGAGTATTGAATTGGCAGGGACGAGTTTAGTGGCACTGTTCTTGATTGCATCTTCTGTAATGTGCTCTTCTGTGTCGTAAATGTAGATCCCACGCATATCCTTTGATGTGAGCCAAGGTATGCTGCCCGTATAGTATTCATCGATATCACGAGCTGGAGTCCCGCCACCTGTAATAGTTACAAGATCACCTAAATTCGCGCACGGATACTTTCGTCCGAAGTAATCGCCCAACATCTCGTTAAAGAGCGCGGGGATG
>CAYSIV010000070.1:0-21673 GCA_964431175.1 uncultured Anaerolineales bacterium | reverse complement strand
ACTCTGTGATCTCTGTGGTGAGAATGTGGGCGGCCCCACCAAATACCAAAGAGCCTAAACTTTGTGCGGCTAACTTGTTACGGCTTGCCCACCTTGTAGAAGGTGTTGTTGCGGCTGGGAACGTAAACCGCCGCGGCGCCGTTGGTGCCGTTGCCCACGATGGGGCCGCCGGCCAGTGTGCCTTGCGTGGCGACCTTCTTGGCGAAGACAGGGTAGAACGCGTAGCGGTAGAACGCCCGCAGGTAGCCCAGGCTGTCGAGGGTGTACATCCAGCCGTTGGCGTCAATCACCGGCGAGGCGTTGCCCACCACTCCGGCAAAGGTCATGAACAGTGGTGTGTTTGCCACCGCGCCGTTTCCGGCATTGGCCGTATTGTCCCACACCACGCGGTAGAGTCGCGTGCCGGCCGTGAAGGCGATGATGTCGAGGCCCGCATTGTACGGGTCGGACTGGATGGCCGGAGCTACGCTGTCGCCCACTGCGCCAACGCCGACTACCATCGGTTGGATGCCTAACACTGCGCCGTTTCCATCAACCACCAGGCCGGTTGCCGGATCGATTCGATACAGGTAACCAACGTTATTCAAGACCCACAGGTCATTGCCATCAGGGCTCAACACCAGGGTGGTATTAACCAGGCCAACCGGGAGGGTGAGGCCGGGGGTGGCCGGGGCCAAGCCAATCTTCGTCACCCAGTCCAGCGTCGCCAGGATGAGGTCGTCCACGTAACTGCCATTGCTGGCAGTGATGGCAAAGACCCGCGTGCCCGAACCGACGTAGATGCGGCCAAGTGCCACATCCAGCGTGGGTGAAGACGCGCCCGTGCCAGCCGCCAGGTCGCGCGTCCACTTGCGCGTGCCGTTGTAGTATACGGCGTGCAGGCGGTCAATGGCCGCGTCTTCGACGACGTAGATCGTGCCGTCGCCATCAATGACGGGCGAAGCCTTGGAGATGTCCAGGCCCAGGTCAATGCGCCAGACCATCGCCCCGGTGTTGGCGTTGAGGGCGTAGAGGAAGCCGTCCTTCGCGCCGACGATGACGTACACTGTATCGTCATCGCAGGTGGTCGGAGTTGTACAGCCGTTATTGATAGGCCCATCATCACGCAACAACAACGCCGGGGAAGCGCCGCCGCTCGGGTTGCCCAACAGGCCGAGGTCGACGGATCGCCATACTTCATTGTTGTCGGTCGGCAAAGCCGGAGCCGCATTGCGAGCAATGACGTACTGCCCGCTAGTGTAATACAGTAAACCACCAGCGTAGGCCGTTGTCACCGGGCCAAGCACCGGGGTGCGCGGCGGGGCCGAGGTGGTTGTGGTCGCCTTCGACCAGAGGGTGATGGGCGCGCGATGCCCGGCCCCGTTGGGGTTGCGCCCGCTGTGCTTCACATCGTACTGGAACATCGGCCACTGAGCGGAAGTGTAGAGATCGCAGTCGGGGCAGTCCACTGCCGGGTTAGGCGCAGGGCCAAAGCGGCGCAGGTTGTCATCCATTGAAGGCACGTAGAGTAAGCCACTATCATCCATCGCCAGTGAACCGGCGGCGCTGCTGGCCGCTGTGCCAACGCCGAGCTTCTTGGGCCAGCCCAGGCCGGTGACGGCGTTGTAAGCGCCCTGTTTCGTCAGGTCACTCAAACTGATCATTGCTAGATCATTCCCGTCCACGCCGTAGAGGAAGCCATCGGCCCCGCCGATGAAGACGTTGCCGTTGTTATCCACCAGCGGGGTGGAGTTGGTGAAGTTGGTGGCTAAAGTTCCAAGAGATCCCAGCCCGCTGGCGGGAGTGCTGGTTAGAGCGCCCACGCCGCCAACCGTGTTGTAGCGCCACAGCCTGTTGCCCGAGCCGAAGAAGATGTAGTAGTAGCCATTGATATTGTCGTAGTTGAAAGCCGCCATTGAGGCTGAGCCAATTGTCGTCATGATTTCAGGGTCGGTGATCAACTGAACCGCCGTCGTGGTGTCTACGCCCACTCTGAACAACCGGGCCGTCGCCGTCAGCACATACACGTCAGTGCCAATGATGAGCGGCGCGGAGTTGATCATACCGGGCGCGGGCGTTATCAGCGTGATCGGCGTGTCCGTTTCATTTGTGCCGGTCATTCCATCAATCACATACAGCTTATCCGAGCCGATGTAGATAGTGCCGCCACTAGCATAAAATGCCGGGGACGAACTGCCAGCGCCCACGCCGATGTTGGCGCTCCACAGGAGCGAACCGTTGACACGATTGATGGCGTGCAGTCGATCCACTCCCAGCGTGTCTTCCACCACATACACCAGGTCGTTGTGCCCGGCCAGAATGGAGGCTTTCGAGGCATCGAGGCCAACGTCCACCGACCAGGTCGGGTTGGTCACCCACTCGTAGCCGGCTACGGGTAGAAGAGCGTCATTCCAGCGGAAGCCATAGGCGCGAACCACGCCCAGCTTGTCGGCTACGAACACCCACTCTTCCGGGTTGCCGAGATTGTCCACTGTGATCACTGCCGGGGCTGAGTAGCCGCTCACGCCGCTCGTCGCGCCCAAATCCCACTTCGTGACAATGAGATGAGTCTTCACGTCGAGCGCGTACAGATAGCGCCCGGCCACGAAGTAGGCAACGCCTTCAGGATAATCAGGCAGGAGGTTTACGTCGCCGATGACAGGGTGGGGGATTGCATCGCCGATGACCGGCCCGCGCACGTCGCCCGCCGCTAACACCGCCCATTGTTCAATGGGGCTGGGCGGCAACGGGGAAGTCGCCGCGCCGGTATGAGCATCGCCATTTTGGAAAAGCGGCCACTGGCCGTTGGCAGTGTTCAACGAACCGGAGTTGCCAACGCCGTCGGTGAAGACCAACTGCTTGCCATCCTGAGCCGGCCAAACCACATGATCGGCGTCCATAAACGCGCCGGAACCGGCCAGGCTGGCGGTGTAGGTGTAAACCGCTGTGGCCGTCAGAGGAGGCGCCGCCTGATTGACCGAGTAGAACTTCATATCGGTGGAGCCGATGTAGATGTAGCCGTCGCCGGCCAGCGGCGTCGAGTCGCCCAGCACACCGCCCAACGTTGACGAAGTGGGCGCGGCTGGCGGGTTTGTGCCATCGTAGGTGACTTTGTAAAGCTTGGCGCCGAGACCGAAGAAGATGTTCGCGCTCGCGCCGTCCACGACGAACGGAGCCGCCGACTTGCCAGTCTTCAGCAAAGCGCCGTCGGCGTCGCCCAGATTATTAAACGTGCCATCAGACTTCACCCGCCACAGCACGCCGTCACCGCTCACCACATAGTAACCGTCGAGGGCATTCGTGGTGCTGTCAAATACAACCGGCGAGCCATTGGTCAACGGGCTGGCCGGGGCCACCACGCCGTAATTGACGGGGAAGTTCGGCACCGGATCACCAGTCGTGATATTGAACGCATACAAACCGCCGCCGCCGCCAACAATGACAGCATTATTGGCCGCATCAATCGCCGGCGAGGAGGTGCCGTTGGAGTTGCCAATAGACCTGCGCCACACCACCGTGCCGGTGGAGTCGAGTTCGATCAAGTTGTCATTCGCCGGGGCCACATTATCTTCAACCACGAAGATGAAGCCGTTAGCCGAGATGATGGGCGAGGCTTTCGAGATGTTGTTGCCCACGTCCGTCGTCCAGATCGCGTTGCCGGTCGCCGCATTCACGGCATGTAAAACGCCGTCCGCGCCGCCGACATAGATGATGGTGTTCGCGCCATCGGTGGCTAAAGCGGGCATGGCATAGAAGCCAGCCGTCACTGCCACCCCCAAGTTGTACTTATAGCTTCCAGGCCAGGCCGAAGTATCCGAGGCTTTGGAGCGGGCGTAGAGATACTGCCCGGCTACAAAGTAGATGTTGTTTGCGTCGGCCACCGCCGGGCGAGCCGCGCCAACGACCGTGTACTGCCGCGTCTGGCGAATGTTAGCGCCGCCGCCATTGAATGTATCGGGCGCGCGCGAAGCTTTTTGCTGGAAGGCAGGCCAGATGTCTGCGCCCGTCAACAAATCGCAGCCGGCGCAGGTGCCCTCCGGCGTGCCGAAGGCATACAACTTGTCGTCCGCCGAGGGCCAGAGCAAAACGCCGTTAGTGCCGTCGGTGGTGATCGCGCCCGCGTTAGCCATCGAACCGGCGGCGGTGTAGATCACCTGTAACTCGCCAACAGCCGGGGGAAAGGATGCGTCGCGCACCAATCGCCACAATTTGTTGTCACTCGTGCCGACGAAGACGTTGCCCGTCGCGTCAACCACCGGCGTGCTATTGGCGGTAGCCCCGCTCAACGTAAACGCCGCTGAGAGCGAGTTGGTGATATCCCGGCGGTACAGTTTGCCGCCCAGCGTCCAATAGATGTAGTCTGTGAGGCCGCTGTTATCATAAGCTAACGAGCCGGAACCGACGCCGAGCAGAGCATCATATTCCAGAACAGCGCCGGGCGGGGCAACCAAAGGCACACTATAGAGATCGCCCAGGTTGTTGAGCGCGTACACTTTCGAGCCAACAATCATCGGCGCGCCGGGGACAGTGGTTGTGACCGCGCCAAGCTGGTAGCCGCCAGCGAGCCAATCGGGGCAGACGTCCCCAATGCCATCGCCGTTGGCGTCAACGATACTGAAACCATACAGATTCTTGCCGCCAACAAAGACGCAACCTGTGCCGGCATCATAAGCCGGGGACGAAGTGCCGAGGGCCGCGCCGATGAGGGCCGCGTCGGTAAGGGCCTTCCACTTCACCGCGCCTTCGTGGGAGACGGCGATCAGCTGATCTTTCGCGGCATCTTCCACAACGTATACAACGCCGTTGTTGTCAATGACCGGCGAGGCTTTGGAGATGTCCAGGCCCACATCAGTGGCCCACAGGCGAATGCCAGTGATCGCGTCAACGGCGTGCAGGAAGCCGTCCTTAGCGCCAACGTAGACGATGCCATTGCCAAAGCCAACCGCCGAACCTTGATTCGCCAGGGCCGGGGCGGCAAAGCCGGTGGCCGCGCCAGCCACGCCCAAATCGTACGACCACATCACGTTGCGGGTGTCGATGTCAAGCGCGCGCAGATAGCGCCCGGTGACAAAGTAGCTGATGCCCTGCGCGTGGCCGGGCAGGCCGGTTTCGCCGACGATGGGCGGGAAGACATCGCCGCCGGGCGCGCGGCTCCACAATAGAAGCGGCGATGTGCCAACCGTATGGCCGCTGATGATGCTATTGCCGTTGCGGATCACATCATGCTGGAACGTCGGCCATTGAGCTTCAGGGTCAGTATTGCAGAGTGGTAGAGTCGTACATGCGTTGGGCAGGGTGCCGTACAAGCGCACCTTGTCATCCGTTGAAGGGATGTAGAGTTCAGAGTTGAGAATGGCAAAGCCGCCCGCGGTGCTAATTGCCGCGAGCTTAGGCCAGGCCAGGAGTGGGCCGTCCAGGTCGACCATCGGTGTCGCATCGGCGTCCACACCGTACACCTTGCCGTCGGTCGAGCCAATAAATAGATTGACGTTGCCAAGAGTGCCACCGTCCACCACTGGCGAGGCGTCGGTGAGACTGCCGGCGAGGAGGAGCGGTGCAGGGTTAGGAGGTGTAGCGGCAGGGTCAGTATTGTATCGGTAAAGGGTGCTAATGTTCCCCCAGTAAACGTAGAAGTTACTGCCAGTGTAGTTGTAAGCCGCCAGGGAGCCGCTGGCATGAGCGCCGTTGACGATGTTGCCAGTTTGGGTAGGAACGACTATTCCGCTGAGGCCGGCCGGGTTCGCCACACTATACAGATCGCCCAGACTGTTAACGGCGTACACTTTCCACGCGCCGCCGGGGTTGATCACCAACGGTGTTGTGGGAACGCTCGCCACCTCAACGCCCGTCTTGAGCAAGGCCGACCACTTGAGGCCGCCCCAGATGGTGAAGGCGTAGAGCTTGTCGGCGCCGACGAAGATCAAGTCGTCGTTGGTGTCGGCGGTGGCCGGGTTAGCCCAGTAAGCGGGTGACGAGGTGCCGGCACCCGCCCCCAAGTTGACGGCCCATTTCTGTGAGCAGTCGGGGTTGACGGCGATCAGGCGATCAACCGTAAGGGTGTCATCCACAAAGTAGATCGTGCCATCCGCGCCGATGACGGGCGAGGCCTTGCTCAGGTCGGCGCCGAGATTGGCCGATTTGCACACGAATTGGTTCCCCAACGCAACGCCGTCGGCATCACCATCGAGAGCATCGAGTTTATAAACGTAGCCATCGCCACTGCCCACAAACACGGCCGGCGAACCGCCGTCCGTCAGGGCCGGGGCGCCGGGGCCTTTGGCCACGCCCAAGGCGCCGAGGTCAAACGTCCAGGCAATCGTGCCGAATTGCTTGTTGAGGCCGTAGACGTAGCGCCCGGCTTTCACATAAGCCAAAGCGCCGGAGCCGACTACCACCGAGCGAACATCGGCTGTCAGCGCGGGCGAAGTCCACAACAGGCTGGCGGTAGTGCTCACTGCGCTTGTATCAGTGCCGGTGCGAACCGCGCCGTTTTGGAAGAGCGGCCAGCCTGTATCAAGGCAGTTGCCAGCGGAGCAGGCCGCCGGGCCGGCCGGAGCCGCGCCCAAATTGAGTTTGCCATAACCCCAATCATTGCGCGGGAAAGGCCCGACGACAGGCACGCCGTTCACCGTCAAGCCAGTTTGAATAGCGTTGCTCGTCAGGAAATTCTTTATTTGTGTATTGGTAAAAGGCGGATTGGCTTGCAGAACCAACGCCGCCGCGCCGGCCACGTGCGGGGCCGCGCCCGAGGTGCCGCAGAAGCCATCGCCGGTTGAGACAGGGCTCAGGCTGGTGGTCGTGCAGTCGGGGCCGGTGATGTCGGGCTTGATGGCTGTGCCGCCAGACGCGCCGCCCGGGCCGTTGACCGGGCCTTGCGAACTATACCCTTCAAGCGCTGGCGTTGAGGTGTCAGTGTTCCAGTTATACGCGCCAACAGTAAAGGCATTGGCCGCATCTGCCGGGCTGAGAATACTGCTGGTTGGGTCGTCCACTTGCAAGTCCCAGCCGTTGACAAACAACTCCAGATAATCATTCGTGGAAGAGTTGAAGCGTTGAACCACAATTGCGACTTTGTAATTTGGATCAGGTATAGGCGGGGTAATTGGGTTGCTATCATGATCAATTAGTGGGACAGCTGGCACAAAAGCGCCTACATGTTCCGTCGGCCATGGGTAACCTGACAACTGATCATTGACGCTTGAGGCAAACGCCGTCCAACTTGCGCCCGTCTTTTGCACCATAATGAACAGATCGTAGTCTTTGCCCGGAATCGTGTCGCCCCAGTCGTTCCAGGCCAAGTTGGCTTCAACGTAACAAGACAAACCAGTCGGGCAGTCGGTTCCCCAATTTACAATTTCGTTGTAAATATCCGCGTCCCATTGGTGGTAACCGAGATTGTCTACGTAAGTCATTGCATCGTGACCCAAAGCCGAATCGCCAGCGGCGGCCACGTACAAAATTCCGGCGGTGTTCACCCGGTTGACAGCGTCCACCAGGGCGTTGTTGATGCCGGTGCTACTGTTGCCATCGCCGTCATCATAGTTCGTCCAGCCGATGGAAGCATTGATGATGTCAACGTTCTGGGTGATCAACCAGTCCATGGCTTCGTTGAACTCAAGGTCGGTGGTGACGTTGACCAGCCACAGTTCGGCATCGGGGGCCATGTCGTAAATAATTTCGGCCACCTCGCGCCCGTGAGAGCTGGTTTGCAAATTACCATCGGCGCGGAAGGAGCGGGTATGAATTCTGGCCACCGGCGGCAGTTCAGTGCCGTAAAGTGTAGTGTAGCCGGTGAAACCGGTATCCAGGATGGCAATCTTCACGCCCTTGCCGGTCAGGCCTACGTCTTTCCAGGCGCTTGCATTCGAGGTGGTCTTGCCTTCAGTGAACACTTCCACTTCTTCAGCATAAGCCGGCAAGCGCACACCCAAAAACAGGCCGCTGGCCGAGAGCGCTTGCAGGTTGCTGATCGGCAAGCTGATTTGGACCAGCGAGTTGTTGTCCGCTTCAACCAGGCCGCCCAGGCTGGCAATCAAATCGCGGGCTTCATTCGAGGTCTTGCCCGGAGCCAGCATGGCCACCACCTGCGCGTTCTCGCCCGCCGCCTGAAGCGACAAGCCTTGCGCCTCAGCCACGCTCAAAGCCGCCGTTGCCCCGCCGCTGGCATACGTCCCGGCCAGATTGCTCAACACACTGCTCAAACGCGGATCGCCACTGCCACGAGATGAACTTGCCGCTGGAGCTAACTCCGGGGCAGCCGCCGCTGTTGGAATTTCCCTTGGCGTCTCAGTCGGCGCCTCGGTGGCCGCAACTTCGGGCGCCGCCGTCCCGGTCGGCACGGGCGTTTCTGTGCCGCCTTCTTGCGCCGCCGCCAGCCCGGCAGGAATCAGCAGGCTGATGATGGCAAACAGGCTCAAGAGTTGATGAAGGCGAGTGGCGAAATTTTTAGGCATGAGTGATGTGGCTCCTCGACGGCAAGACCGTCTCAAGAATTCGCAGGTGTGGTCGGGATCTTCTCGAACACTGACAAGCATACCCCTATTTTTGAGGGTTGTTACAACGAATTTTATGGGGAGATTGTAAAGAAGAAGTCAAAAAAGTAGCAAGGAGGGGCTTGCCGCCGGCCAGTAGTACCGAAGGGTCTATTTCGAGGCCGAACATGGTTCACTTCGTAGGCTCTCCCGACTTTGCTGTGAAACCGAGCAGGCAGGCATCCCTAGAGCGGGTTCCAGTTGGGTTTACCGCCCGTCATTCTGAGCGAAGCATCTCGGCCAAAACGCGAGACCCTTCGCTCCGCTCAGGGTGACACACCCGTAAATGCGTTCGGAAACTGCACTAGCAGGCCCCGGCGAAAATCCCTCGCCGGTTTGTCTTGCTCAACAAAGCGAAGCATCTCTCTGCCGGGCCGGAGACCCTTCGCTCCGCTCAGGGTGACACCCGGTGGAAAACTTGGGCCGCCCTATGAAAAAGGCCCTTCAGGTTGACGAACCCGAAGGGCCTCTCTCAATTTTATGGCGCGTCTACCTTGTAGACCTTGTTATTTCGGCTCGGAACGTACAACGTCCCGGTGTTGCCAACAATCACCCCGCCAGCCAGTGTGCCTTGGGTGGCGATCTTCTTGCTGTAGACCATAAACGGCCGAATTGCATACCGATAGAAGGCGCGCAGGTAGCCGCCGCTGTCGAGCACGTAACTCCAGCCGTTGTCATCAATGACCGGTGAGGTGTTGCCCAACACCAGAGCAAACGGCCAGAACGATGTGCTTGTGGTGGCGAGATTGCCAGTCCACTGAACACGGTAGAAGCCTGTCCCGGCAGTGAAGAAGATAACGTCGTTGCCAGGGTGGTAGGGATCACTCTGAATGGCCGGAGCTACGCCATCACTAATCGCACCGACGCCGGTCGTCACCAGAGTCGCAGCGGGGGCCGGCACCAGCAGATTGATGTTATACAGCTTGCCGGTGCTGTTCAGCACCCACAGGTCATCGCCAATAGCCGCTGGGGTGGTGTTGACAGTGCCCACCGTTCCAACCGTCACCGGCCAACCTGTCGTCGGCGTACCGTTAGCGGCATTGAAAGAGTACATCTTGTTGGCCGAACCAACGATAACAGCGTCTGTCGCCGTGTCGAAGAAGACCGGCGACGACGCGCCCGTGCCGGCCGCCAGGTCGCGCGTCCACTTGCGCGTGCCGTTCCAGTACACGGCGTGCAGGCGGTCAATCGCCGCATCTTCGACGATGTAGATGGTGCCGTCCGGGCCGATGAGCGGCGACGACTTGGAGATGTCGAGACCCAGGTCAACGCGCCACACCAATCCGCCGTCGTTGGCATTCAGCGCGTACAAGAAACCATCCTTCGCGCCGACGATGACGCGCACGGTGTCGTTGTTGCATGAAGTCGGATCAGAACAACCGTTGCCGCCCAGGCTCTGCACCAGCAACGCTGGTGAAGCGCCGCCGCCGGGGTTGCCCAGCAGGCCGAGGGGGAATGGCGTTGCCCATACAGAATTCCCATTCGCCGCGTCACGCGCATAGACGAACTGACCGCTCGTGTAGTACAAGACCCCCTTAGAAAAAGATATTGTAGGCGGGCCAAGCACCGGCGTCCGTGGCGGGGCCAGGGTGGTGGTCGTAGTCATCGCCCAGTGCACGATGGGCGTGCGGTGCCCGGCCCCGACATCGTTGTGGCCGGTATGCACCACGTCGTGTTGGAACATCGGCCACGGGGCTTCGGTGTAAAGGTCACAGTCCGCGCACGCGGCAGGCGCAAGGCCGAAACGGCGCAAGTTGTCGTCAATGGAAGGCGCGTACAAGTTGCCGCTGGCGTCCATCGCCAGCGCGCCCGCGGCGCTGGCCGCCGCCGTGCCAAGGCCAATCTTCTTGGGCCAGCCTTTGCCATCCACTGCGGTGTAGGCCGGTGTGAGGGCTGACATCGCGCCGTCTACGCCATACAAGAAGCCATCCGCGCCGCCGATGAAGACCTTGCCACCGCTATCCACCAACGGCGTGGAGTTGGTGAAGTTCGTCGCCAGCGTGCCCAGGGTGACGGGGGCGGGGGGCGTCAAAGACAAAGACGCTACGTCAGCTCGGTATAATTTGTTGCCAACAGCGAAGAAAATATTTGAGCCACTTGCGGCCAGCGAGGCAGAACCGACTGCGCCCACGATAGTTAGGTTGCTTCCAGCAGACGCCATGCTACCGATATTGAAGGTATATATCTTGGCGGCAGTGGTCAAGACATACACTTGGTTGGAAGCCGCCGGAGTTTGTAGCGGCGCTGAAGCGACCGCGCCCAGCGCGATAGTACTTCCTGTGATCGTGCCTATATTGGCGTCTACTTTATACAACTTATCTGCGCCAACAAGAACCGAGTCATCGGTCAATGCAGGCGTGCCGTTGTCCCAGTACATCGGCGACGACGTGCCGGGGCCGGCGCCCAGGCTTCTCGTCCACAACAGGCCGCCGGTTGCCAGGCTGATGGCGTGCAGGCGATCAACCGCCGCATCCTCCAGCACGTACACCAGACCGTTGCGCCCGATGAGGGGCGAGGCCTTGGAGGTGTTCGCGCCCACGTCCACCGACCACAGCGGGCCGGCGCCGGAACTGTCCGGGTCGTAGGCGCGAACCAGGCCGTTGTTGTCGGCCACGATCACTTTTGTGCCGCCCGAGTTCACAACCGCCGGCGAAGCGTAGCCGGCCACTGAACTTGTTGCGCCCAGGTCGTAAAACTTGGTGATCAGGCCGGTGCTGTTAACTACATTCAGGAAACGCCCGGCGGTGAAGTAGGCGCGGCCACCGTTGTCAATCACCGGCGCGCGCGCGTCACCGGCGCCCAGGATTGCCACCTGTTCCACAGCATTATCTTTGTCCACTGCCGCTCCGCCAGCGCCGGTGTGGGTATCGTTATTCTGGAAGAACGGCCACAGGCCGTCAATGGTGATGCCACCGCTAGCCGCGCCGCTGTTGTCGAAGACCAGCAGTTTGCCGGTCTGGGCCGGCCACACCAGCGTGTCATTGTCAATAAACGCGCCCGAACCGGCCATGCTTGCGCCCGCCGCCGGGCTGGTGTAGCTGATACTGCCCGGCGTTTGTGGGAACGGGAACGTTTCCGGCACGATATACATCTTGCCATCGCTGGAGGCAATGTAAATGAAGGCGGCTGAACTTCCGGTTAGCGGCGACGAGCTTCCGAGATCGCCGCCCAACGTCAACGACGACAACGACGACTGAAAACGATAGAGAATTGCGCCCACGCCGAAGTAGATGCGCGGCGGACTGCCGCTGATCACCAACGGCGCCGCCGAGCCGCCCGTTCCGGCCACGTCGGGCAGCGGCGTCTTCGTGCCATCAGTCGCCACCTTGTACAACTGAGCGGCATTCGTGACTACATAGTAGTCTGTGAGAAACGCTACGGAACCATTGGTCAGGCCGATAGTTGCAGGCCATGTGCCAGTGGCCGTTGTGCCGCCGGCCACATTGAAGGCATACAACCCGGCGCCGCCGCCCACCACCACCACCGGCCCATTAATCGCCGGCGACGACGTCCCGGCAGAATTGCCAATGGCCTGCTTCCAGACAATCGAGCCTTTGTAGTCTACGGCAATCAAATTATCAACCGCCGGGGCGACGTTGTCTTCGACGACGAAGATGTAGCCGTTCGCGCCACTGCCAACGGCAATCGAGGCTTTCGAGATGTTGTTGCCCACATCGGTCTTCCAGATCATGTCGCCCGTCGCGGCGTTCACGGCGTGCAGGTTGCCATCCGCGCCACCCACGTAAACGATCCGGTTCGCGCCATCGGTGGTGCCAATGGCCGGCATGCCGTACGCGCCCGCCGTCACCGCCAGGCCCAAGTTGTACTTCTTTTCAATGCCGCCTATAGGCACCCAGGCAGGTGTGTCCGCGCTCTTGGAGCGGGCGTAAAGATACTGCCCGGCTACAAAGTAGATGTTGCTTCCATCCACCACCGGCGGGCGAATGGGCGCTAAGGCAGTGTAGAGCCGCGCCTGCCGGGCATTAGCGCCGCCGATGTCGAACGTCGTGAGAGGGACACGCGCGTTGTTAGACTGAAGCGCCGGCCAGGCAGAAGAGGCCAGGCCACAGGTAACAGGGCAAGTGCCTTCCACCGCGCCAAAAGCGTAGAGCTTGTCATCCGCCGAGGGCCAGAGCAAAATTCCATCGCCTGCCCCGGCGGTTGGGTTATTGATGATCGCGCCCGCGTTGGCCATCGAACCGGCGGCAGTGTAAACGAGATTTGCATTTACGTCCGTGCGTTTGAACAACCACAACTTGAAGTCGCTGGTGCCGAAGAAGACGTTGCCAGCGGCATCAATCACAGGTGTGCTGTTTGTCGTCAAGCCGGTACTGCCGGTGATGGTCGCCACAGGAGTCAAACCATCAACATCCCAACGTTGGAGTTTTCCGCCCAGCGTCCAGTAAATACAACCGTCGCCGCCGCAACCGCCAGAGTCAAAGGCCAGTGAGCCGGCGCCCGCGCCAACGGGGGCATCGCCAACCAAAGTGATCCCCACCCCAGAGACGGCTACACGATAGAGATCGCCCAAACTGTTGAGTACATACAGAGTCGTGCCGACGAGCAATGGCGCACTGGGCGCTGTGCCAGTGACGAGGGCAATGCCATCAATCGGCCAGCCGGTGCAGGCCGCCGCTATGTTGCCAACCGCAAAGCCATACAACCGCGCCCCGCCCACAAACACGCAATCGCCGGCAATGCTACCGGGGTTGCCATTGTCGTAATAAAGCGGCGACGAGGTTGGAGCGCCCGTGCCGATGCTGGCTGACCAGCGCCCAGCACCTAAGTGCGACACCGCGATCAAACGATCGTTGGCCACGCCGTCTTCCACCACGTACACCGTGCCGTCGTCGCCAATCACCGGCGAGGCTTTGGAGATGTCCAGGCCCAGATCGTTGGCCCACACCCGCAGGCCGGTCACGGCGTCCACCGCGTGCAGAACGCCATCCCTGCCGCCGACGTACACCACACCATTGGCCGACACTGCCGGAGCGGCGAAGCCAACCGGCGTGCCAGCCACGCCCAGTGGATAGGACCAGAGAACATTGCGCGTCGCCAGATCAAGGGCGCGCAAATTGCCGCCGGAGACAAAGTAAGTGATTCCCTGCCCGGCTCCGCCAGTGGCTTTACCCGCTACTGGCGGGAAAACGTCACCGCCGGGGGCGCGAGACCACAGCGGCGTCCACAGCGGCGGGGTCGCCGGGGTGGGCACAGTCTTCGCCGAAGCGCCCGTGCGAGTCACTTTCTGTTGGAAGAGCGGCCAGTCTGAAGCTGATTCTGAATTGCAGGTGAAGCACGGGGTCGGCAGAGTGCCGAAGAGACGCAGGGTGTCGTCGGTGGAGGGCACGAACAGCGAGCCAGCGCCGTTAGCATCGGTTGCAACGGCGAGGCCAACGGCAGTGCTGCCGCCGAGAGTCTTGGGCCAGCCGCTCACAAGGCTCGTATCTTCGGCATCAACGGCATACAACTTGCCATTGCTTGCGCCGAAGAACACCATGCCCTGGTTTACCGCCGGGTTGGTCGTCACCGGAGTTGTATCACTCAAATTGGCGCCGACGATTTCCAGCGCATGGGTGCGGGCCAAGCTAGCCGCATCAAGAACATCAGTGGTGACATCGTAGCGGTAAAACTTATTCAGGTTGCCCCAATACAAAAGATACTCGTTGATGCCGGGGAAACTGTCAAAGTAAGCGGCCAGTGAGCCGCTGGCGTGCGCGCCATTTGCAACATCAGCGACACGCCTCACGAAGTTCAGGGTAGAAGAAGGAACAGTAGGGTCTGACACCCAATACAAGTCGCCCAGGCTGTTGACGGCATAAACTGAATCGTTGATCACTAGCGGCGTGGTCGGCACGGTGGCCGCCTCCGCGCCGGTCTTCAAAGCCACCGGCCAGTCAATACCGCCCCAAATGGTGACGGAATACAGCATGTCGGCGCCGACGAAGATGCGGTCATTGGCGATGCTGTTGGGGTGCCAATAGGCCGGGGACGAAGTGCCAGCGCCCGGGCCAAGGTTGACCGCCCACTTCTGCGAGCAGTCGAGGTTGACGGCAATCAGGCGATCCTTCGCGGCGGTGTCATCCACAAAATACGCCGTGCCATCCGCGCCGATGACGGGCGAGGCCTTACTCAGATCGGCGCCAAGCTTGGCCGACTTGCAGACCTGTGCCCCGGTGTCGCCGTTGAGTTTATAAACGTAGCCGTCGCCACTGCCGACATAAACGAATTTTGTTGTATCGTCGTTGAGGTCAAGCGGCGTGCCGTTTTCGTTGAGGGTCAGGGCCGGGGCGCCCGGGCCTTTAGCCGCACCCAACGCGCCGAGGTCAATCGTCCAGGCAATCGTGCCGAACTGCGTATTGAGGGCGTAGACGTAACGCCCGGCTTTGACGTAAGCCAGCGTCCCGGGGCCGACAACGACCGAGCGAACATCCGCCGTCAACAAGGGCGATGTCCACAACAGAGCGGGATTTGCGTCAACGGTGGCAGTGGTGCTTGAGCCTGTACGAGCAACATTCCCCTGGAACAGGGGCCAGGGGACGGTCGGCACGCAGTCCCCGGCCGCACCCACACAAGCGGCAAGCCCCGGCAAATCAATCACCTCCATGAACAGCGTACCCGCGCCCCACACGTTGTCTTTGCCTGGTACGCCAGGGTCAATGATAAGAGGGTCAATGACAAGTTTGGATTCAAAGTCGCTTCGGATCTGAGAAGGAATCAGGCCCGGATTGACTTGCAGGTAAAGCGCCGCCGCGCCGGCCACATGGGCCGCCGCCGCCGAAGTGCCGCAGAATCCGTTTCCGCCCTGGCCGTCGACAAGATTCGTTGACGTGCAGGTCGGGCCAGAAATGTCGGGCTTGATGGCTACGCCGCCAGGATCGCCGCCCGCGCCATTCACCGGGCCTTGCGAACTATCCATGAGGGAGGTATCCCGCCAGTTGAATGCGCCAACCGTAAAGGCATTCGGAGCATCCGCCGGGCTGACCAGACTGCTGCCCGGGGTTTGGTATTCCAGCCGCCAGTTCGCATACACTTCCAAATAACTTGGGCCGAGGTTGTTCTTTCGCTCGACCACAATCGCAATTTTGCCGCCCGATGGAGCGCAGAAAGAGAGGTCTTCGGCGGGCCAGGGATAGCCTACCTCTTGATCATTCTCGCTGGTGGCAATCTCGCTCCAAACACCGCCGAAGAATCGCATGAGGTGCAAATCATAGTCTTGGCCAACGGGCGCCTGCGCCAATTCGAGATGGCCCCAGTCATTCCACGTCAGCTTGGCCGTCACCTGGCGGCAAGCGCCGCTACTGGGCCAGCCGATGATTTCGTTGTAAATATCAGTGCCGGTTGGTGAAGCCCAATTGTGGCTGTGGACAGCAGTGACCAAAAAATCAGCATACGTTTGTTCCTGGTGGCCAACGGCCTGGTTGCCAGAGGCGATGACAAAGAGTATTCCGGCGCTGTCCACCCGGTTCACCGAATTGATCAGCGGGTTGACACCGCCGGTGGCGCTATTCCCGTCACCGTCGTCGTAATTCAAGAAGCCGATTGATGAGTTGATAATATCCACGTTCTGGGTGATCAGCCAGTCCATGGCATCGGCAAATTCGATATCAGTGCTGACGGTCACCAGCCACATCTCGATGCCGGGAGCCATGTCGAAAATAGTCTGAGCCACTTGGGCGCCATGGGTGCTGACGCCCATGCTTCCGGTGGACAGAAATGATTTTGGATGCACCAATGCCGTCGGCGGCAAATCATTATTGAGCAAGCTGGTATAGCCGGCAAAGCCAATATCAATCACGGCCACTTTGACTCCGCCGCCGGTGATACCAAGATCTTGCCAGTCGCTGGCGCCGGACTGACTCACACCTTCGGAGGGGCTGGCCATCGGCTCGGCAAAGGCCGGCAGGCGCACCCCCGAGAACACCGGGCTGTCGGCCAGAGCATAAATGTTGTTGATGGGCAAGCTCATCTGCACAAAACCATCCGAGTCGACTTCAATCAAGCCTCCCAGAGCGGCGACGATTTGCCGCGCCTCGTGCAACGTCTGACCGTCGGCCAACATTGCCACCACCTGCACATTCTGATCGGAGTTCTGCAGAGAGATGCCCATTGACTGCGCCAGAGTGCTGACAGTCGTCGCGCCACCGGCCGCATAAGAGTCGGCAAGCTCTTTGAGGTTGCTGCTCAAGTGAGGGCGGGAGTCATTGGCGGCTGTCGAGTTCGAAGCCGGAGTATCAGTAGGCGTTGCCTCAGGCGTCGCGGTTGACGGCTCAGAGGTCGGGGTCGGGGTCACGGGCGCAACCACCGTCTCAGTCGGCGCAATCGTCTCAGTTGGGGCAGCCGTGTCGGCGGGAAAGACGGTCTCGGTTGGCGCAGGAGTATTCGTTGGAGTCCCATCGCCGCCAGACTGGGCGACAGTGATGCCGTTGGGAAAGATCAACGTCACCGCCAACAAGATCGTCGATAAAGTTTGCAAGGAACGGGCGAGTTTTCGAGGCATGATAAGCACTCCTGAATAATAGGTGATGGTTAAAGGGCAAGCGTCTTTGCCAGTGAAATCGCTAAAGTATCAAGATATTAGCAAAAATTTGTAAATTGGGCGCACTGAATCTGTTTCAAATTTGTTTCATTCGTTTCATTCGGCGGCCTTTGGCCTTTTTGGCTCTCCCGGCTTTAACGGGAAAGCGCCCCTGTCATTCTGAGCGAAGAATCTCGGCGCAACCAGCCAGAGACCCTTCGCTTCGCTCAGGGTGACACCCATAAATCCCGTCAAAAACGGGAGAGCCGCCTTTTTTATTGACAGCATTAAGTCGGTATGGTATTATCTGCCCCGCGCTGTTACTGGACCCGTGGTGTAGCGGTTAACATGCGGCCCTGTCAAGGCCGAGATCGCGGGTTCGAATCCCGTCGGGTCCGCCTCCGGTATCCTCCTCATTCTACCTGGCGCGCAGGTAAAAGCTTTATTCCGCAAAGCGCTCCGGGTGGTTCTTGAGGAGGTACTATGAGGATTTTTGCAGCGACTCCCCTGAGTAAGCCCCCCCACCCTCAAAATGCCAGACCTGAACGATTACATGACCACCCAAGATGCAGCCAAAACTTTGGGCTTTCATGTCATTTACGTTATCTGATCGTTAGTTCTTCACCAACTCCACCTTCACCGCGCACACCTTGTATTCTGGAATCTTCGCCACCGGGTCGAGGGCCGCAATCGTCAGCGCGTTCGTCGGCGTTTCGGGGAAGTGGAAGTTGGCGTAGACCATGCCCGGCGGCACGCGGTCGGTCACCCAGGCCTCGGCCTCCATCGCCCCGCGCCGCGAGGTGATTCGCACCCGACGCTTGCCAGCTTGCCCTGAACCCTTCGGCAAGCTCAGGGCAAGCCTCTCCGCGTCGTCCGGGTTCAACTCCACCAGTGACTGGCCGTACACTTCCATCAACCCTTTCGCCCGCCGCGTCATCTCGCCGCCGTGCCAGTGATACAACACCCGCCCGGTACTCAGGATCATCGGATACTCGTCGTCCGGTCGTTCGGCGGGCGGGATGTGATCAATGGGCGCAAACTTACCCTTGCCGCGCGGGAAAGCGCCGATGTGCAAAATCGGCGTCCCCGGATGATCCAGCCCTTTCACCGGCCACTGGAGCCGCTCACCCCGTTCGAGTCGTTCGTGGCTCACTCCGGCGTAACTCGGCGTCAGCGCCGCAATCTCTTGCATGATATCCGCCGTGTTCATATACTCCCAACTAGTAAACCTGCCTTCTGCCCGCAAAGCGTGCCTACTGCCTTCTACCAATACCCTCTTCGCCAATTCCGCCGTAATCCACCAATCCTCTTTTGCCTCGCCCTCCGGCTCAATTGCCTTGCGGCACATTTGGATTCGGCGCTCGGTGTTGGTGAAGGCGCCGGTCTTCTCGGCAAAGCTCACCCCGGGCAACAACACGTCGGCATATTCAGCCGTCTCCGTCGGGAAGATTTCTTGGAGGACGATGAAGTCGCACGACTCGAGGCAGTGGCGGATGTGGTTCGTGTCCGGGTCGCTCATCACCGGGTCTTCGCCGAGAATATAAAGGGCTTTGATCTTGCCCTCGCCCGCCGCCGGAATCATTTCGGTGATGGTCAGGCCGACGGATGACCGCTTCGCGAGACGATGGACGAAGGCTCCATCTTCCGTCTCGCGTAGCGGTCCGTCGTCGTTCGTCTGCAAGCCCCACGCCTTAGCAAACTTCTCCCTCGCCGCCGCATCTGTCACCGGCTGATAGCCCGGAAACACATTCGGCAGGCCGCCCATGTCGCACGCGCCCTGGACGTTGTTCTGGCCCCGGAGGGGATTCACGCCGCCACCCGGCAGGCCCATATTGCCGGACAGCATTTGCAAGTTAGCCAGAGTCATGACGTTGCGCACGCCCACGATGTGCTGGGTGATGCCCATCGCCCACATCACGGCCATCGGTTTGTTCGCGGCCAGAATTTCGGCGGCCTCATACAATTGCCCAACCGGCACGCCCGTGATCTCCGAAGCCTTCTCTGGCGGATATTGCATCACAGTGGCCTTGAACTCCTCAAAGCCCTCGGTGCGTTCTGCAATAAACTTCTTGTCTTCCCAGCCTTTTTCGAGAATGATGTACATCAGGCCGTTGACCAGGGCCACGTCGGTTCCCGGCCTTTGCCGGAGGTGAAGCGTTGCGAACTCGGTGATGTCAATCTTGCGCGGGTCGGCCACCACCAGCTTGACCTTGCGTTTCAACACTGCCTGCCGAATCTTTGCCCCAAAGACCGGGTGCTGTTCGGTGGTATTGGAGCCGATGATAAACATGGCCTGCGCGTGCTCGACGATGTCGTCCATCGAGTTGCTCATCGCGCCCGAGCCGAAGGAAGCCGCCAGACCGGCGACGGTACTGCTGTGTCAGAGGCGAGCGCAGTGGTCGATGTTGTTCGTCCCGATGACCTGCCGGGCGAACTTGTTCATCAAATAATTTTCTTCGTTCAAGCACTTGGCCGAGGTCAGCACACCCACGCTGTCCGGGCCATAAGTGTCGCGCGCTTCTCGCAGTTTGCGGGCAGTGATTTTCAGCGCCGTCTCCCAATCCACCTCCACCCACTCACCGCGATCACGGGTTGAATATTGGGATTTTGGAATTTGGGATTTAGGGTTTTCCAGCAAATACTCGCGAACAAGAGGCTTGGTCAGTCGGTCCGGGTGATGCACAAAATCGTAGCCGTAACGGCCTTTCACGCACAGGTGCATCCCGTTGACGGGCGCTTTGGGGTTCGACGTAACCCGAATGATCTTGTTGTCCTTGACGTTGAGGTCGAGTTGGCAACCCACGCCGCAATACGTGCAGGTGGTGGTCACCACTTTGTCGGGCCGGCCCGCGCCGACCGACATCTTGTTGTCGAGCGCGCCCGTCGGGCAGTAGGCCACGCACGCGCCGCACGACTCACATCGCGCTTCAAGCATTACCGTGTCCAGCCCGGCCACAATTTGCGTGTTCGGGCCGCGCTGGCTGGTGCGCCACACAAACCGCCCCTGAACTTCAGCGCAGGCCCGCACACAACGGGTGCAGAGAATGCACTTGTTCATGTCTACCCACACAAACGGGTTGGGGTCACTGTTGGGGAGACTTCCGAAGTTTCGCAAACTTCGGAAGTCTTGCGGCGAGTGAGCATTGTAGTATTTGACCCAATACATGAACTCACTGCCGCCGCCTTCGGCATAACCGGCATCTTGATAGTTCGCCAACAACAGTTCCAGAATCGTCCGGCGGTCGCGGCGCAAGGCCGGCGTTTCGGTGTGAACAATCAGGCCCTCGCGAACCGCCAGCCCGCAGGCGGCTTGCGGAACACGCGCCCCTTCCACTTCCACCAGACACAAACGGCATGATCCGACTGGCGACAGGTCTTTGTGATAGCACAACGTTGGAATCGTGATTCCGTTGGCGCGCGCCACTTCCAGGACCGTCTGGCCTTCATTTGCTTCGACGAGTTGATCGTTGATAGTGAGCTTGATGGTCATGGCTTTCACCTGCAACACTAGATGGAACCACGGATTTCACGGATTACATTGATTACGAATTCATAATCCGTGAAATCTGTGCGCTTCGCGTCTGTGGTTTCTTTTTCCTGGTCAACTCTTCCGCAAATACACAAACCAATACACCGCGCCCACCAGCACCGCGCCGCCGATGATGTTGCCGAGCGTGACCGGCATCAGATTGTTGATGAAGAAGTTGCCCCAGGTAAGCTTGGGATAGTCGGCGGCAGTTTTGCCGATGGCTTCCCAAAAAGAGGCGGGGGCTCCGGCTTTGATAAATAGGCCGATGGGAATGAAATACATATTGGCAATGCTGTGCTCGAATCCGGCGGCCACGAAAGCGGTGATCGGCGGGATAATCGCCATGATGCGGTCGGTGGTAGTGCGGGCGCTGAACGTCATCCACACCGCCAGGCAGACGAGGGCGTTGCACAGGATGCCCAGCGCAACTGCTGGCACGAAGTCGAGGCCGGCCTTGGTGTTGGCCGCGGCCAGCGCCGCCACGCCGACGGCGCCTTTGCCAAACAGGTACTGGCCGCTAAGAAACATAAGCCCCGCAGTGCCCAGAGCTCCGGCAAAATTGCCGAAGTAAACGATGAACCAGTTCTTGAGTAGAAGACCGGTGCTCACTTTGCCGCCGGCCCAGGCCATGATAATGAGGTTGTTGCCGGTGAACAATTCCGCGCCACCGACGACGACCAGAATAAGGCCGAGGGTGAAGACCAGGCCGGCCAGCAAGCGGGTAACGCCATAAGGCAAATCGCCTGCCCCGGCGACGACGGTGGTAGAAAAGATCGCGCCCATGGAGATGAAGGCTCCAGCCAGCACGGCCAGCACAAACATGCTGACTCCATTCAGGTGAGCTTTCTTCACCCCAATCTGCTCTGCTTTGGCCGCCATTTCGACGGGGAGCAAAGCATCCAAGGTTATATTATTATTTGTTGAGGATTCCATTCTCAAGGCTCCTTTGCAAGCTTCGGAAGTCTTTTTGAAATCGGATGTTTTTCATCAGACTTGCGCCTATATCTTACAAATCACTGCCAATGTCGGTCAGTGGCAAATGTAAGACAGAGCAACGCAGGATGTCATTTAGAGCCTGTTTTGAAATTCTGAAATTGTAGGGCGAATTGGCAATTCGCC
>CAYSIV010000069.1:10530-21696 GCA_964431175.1 uncultured Anaerolineales bacterium | reverse complement strand
AAAATTGCAACTGATTCAACGATTCGGGCGCTGATTGCGCAAAACCTACGCTAGGATGGAGAAGCGGTCTCTACAGTTGAAACAAGGGCAAAATCAGGCCAGGCGCGGGTACGGCACAACATACAACAACATCAACATGAAGTGGCACAGACATCCGCCAATCACAAACAGGTGCCATACTTCGTGAAAGCCAAACACGCCGGGGATAAAATTGAACATCTTGGTGACATACACGACGGCCCCCACGGTGAAGAACAGGCCGCCCGCCACTAACCAGATGATGGCCGCCACCGGAAACACCCGGATGATCTCGTTGATGCCCATCATCGCCAGCCAGCCCATGATCACATATATGCCCGCCGTGAGCAGGCGCGGCGTTTTGATGAAGGCGATCTTGAAGCCGCTTCCCGCCAAAGCAATCGCCCAGATGATGGATAACAGCCCCCATCGCCAAAAGCCGGTGAACATGTTGAAGCAGATCGGCGTGTACGTTCCGGCGATCAGAAAATAGATCGCTGTATGATCGAGCTTGCGCAGGAACTGTATTCTTTTGGGCGAGCCTTTGATGAGATGGTACGAAGCGCTGGCCAGCAACAGCAACGTCAGGCTTGCGCCGTAGACGACGAACGAAAGTTGTTTGGGCCAATCGTGGCGGCTGACGATAACCAGCACCGCCAGGCCAACCACGGCCACAATTGCGGCGAAGTAGTGAGTAAGCCCGTTGACAGGCTCGCGAAGTTTGTTGAGCATAAAAGCCTCCTCGCGCCAATCATAACGCACTCTCGCAAAAACGTCCCGAAGGTTTTCGAGCCTTCGGGACGTTTCAAAGAGACGCGTCTGCATCTGGCCGGGCTTCATCCCTCGGCCGCCGCCGCGAACGACGACCCGGAGGCACGCCAGTGGAAGCCGCCACTGCCGGGACGGAGACTTCCGGGAGTGGAGTTTCAGGATTCTCTTTCAGTCCGGATCGGATGAGGCGACGAAGTTCGGTATCAATGGCCGGGTCGGTCTCAACCGGCATGTAACTTGCCAGCCGCCGTTCAACTTCGCCGTGTGCCCGTTGTTGCAAGCTCAAGCCGCCTTGTTGCATCCAGGTCTCGCGATTAACTCGATCCACCGTTGGCCCCGGCAGGTAAAGTTCCTGCGGCCAATACTTGAGCGTATGCTCGGCGGTAATCATGTGTTGTTCGTCGAGCAAGTGCCGCACCAGATCGACCATGTTCAGGTCTTCCAGCGGTGTAAACTCGCGCCGGAAATGCAGGGCCTGGCCGCACAACTCGTCGTCGAACACCAGCTTCTCCAAGCTGAACGTCAGCACATAATCCAACATGCCCGGCCCGGAGACCGAATTGACTCCGGCCAGCGCCGCCAGCAAGGCACTGCCAAACGTCTCGGCTCCCGCTTGGGCATCGAGAAACTTGCCTTCACTCAAAGCCATGTAACTTTGAGTCGGCAGGCCCAAAGATTTGGCAACTTCCACGTAGGCCACGTCGAGATGCAAGGCCTCAATTGCCGCCATTGGCGCCGACGCCGTTTTCATGTGAAAGGTTGCGGGCGCGCCGCCGAAGAGGACAGGCGTGCCGGGCTTGACGATCTGAGCCATGGTCAGCCCGGCCAGCACGTCGGCGCAGTGACTCACGGTTGCGCCCACCAGCGTGACCGGCGCGATGAGGCCCATGAGCGTGACCGGCACAATTTCAACCGGGATGCCAAGCTCAACACAGTCCATCAAGTTCTGGCACGAGTCTTCGCTATAGCGAAACATGCCGGTGGCAGTGATCGTGAAGATCGACATCGGGTGGGCGATCAAGTCGGCCTGATCGTGCCGGAAGAGTCCCATCATCGCGGCCATGCGCGGCGCGCCGTGCTCGGTGAATGCGCCGGAGACGACCGGTTTGAGCGAGTTGGTCAGGCACAAGTACAGCCGCCACGCATCCGACACTTGCGGCTCAATGTCATTCGTCGAAAAGGCCGTTGCCAGATAAGCGATGTTCGACAAGCCATCGGCCAGCCGCACATACTCGACGAAGTCGCGTGTTTTGGAAAGTCGGGTCTCGCCGGTGTGACGGTCGAGAATCTTGAGTCCGCTGGAGCCGGGCACGAAGTGGACCCTGTCGCCGCCGATGTCGGCGTGCGGCTTGCCATTGCGATCATACAGGGTGAAGGATCGCGGCGCGCTGGCGATGGCCTGATCTACCACATCCGGCGGGAACAGCACGCGCCCGCTTGAGGCGTCTTGTCGCAGACCGTAGTCGAGCAGGCGTTGGCGCAGGCCCGGCCCACGCACTTCCACGCCAATCTCGTGCAGAATGCGCTTGGCCTCGTCGAGAATCTTCGGGATCAGGTCATCGGGGATCACCTTGAGCGTGGGTCGCATGGCCTTCCTCCAAACTGCTTGTGAGAGTAGCATCCTGAGCGGACGCTTCGCGTGCGGGTATCGCGCTCAGGGCCGCATCCTTCGACTGCGCGGCGAACCACACCGCCGCTCCGCTCAGGATGCTTTCACGCTTTTCAAAATCTCCTTCGACGCATTGCGCCCGGCCGCGCCGGGCAAGCCGCCGCCGGGGTGCGTCCCCGAACCGCACAAATACAACCCGCTAAGCGGCGTGCAATACTGCGACCAGCCGGGCACGGGCCGCATGAAGAAAAGTTGGTTGAGAGTCATATCGCCGTGATAGGGGTTGCCCTCGGTCAGGCCGTAGGTCTCTTCGAGATCGAGCGGGGTGATGATCTGCTGGTGCAAGATGGCTGACTTGAGGTTGGGGGCGTACTCGGCCAGGGTGTTGACGACGGTGTTGCCCAATGCTTCACGTTGGGCCTCGTTCCAGCCGCCTTTGAGATGATACGCCGCGTACTGCACCCAAACCGACATCACGTGCTTGCCCTGTGGCGCGCGACTCGGATCGAGGAGCGACGGGACTACGGCTTCGAGATATGGCTTCGGCGAGAACCCGCCATACTTGGCCGCGTCGTAAGCCTGCTCCAGGTAGTTCAGGTTGGGGCTGATCGAGATTGAGCCACGCAAGTGTAAGCCGTCGCCGGGCAGGGCGGTGAAGCTCGGCAGAGTGTCGAGCGCCAGATTTACCTTCGCCACCACGCCTCTAAAGCGAATGTTGCGCACGTTCTGCACGAACTTCGGATCGAAATTGAACGGATCGTTGAGGCCAAAAAAGGTTCTTCGTGGATCAGCACTCGAAACGATCACCCGGCCCAAAATTTCTTCGCCGCTGGCCAGGGCCACCCCGGTCGCCCGGTCGCCCTTGACGATCACCTGAGCCACCGCCGCGCTCGTCCGAATCTCTGCGCCGCTTGCTTTAGCCGCGTTGGCCAACGCTTCAGCTACCTTGCCCACGCCGCCCCGCGCAAACGCCGTCGGTCGGAACGAACCTTCTTTGCTCCCGACGTGATGGTGCAAGAAACCGTAGCCCGTGCCAGACGCGCGCGGTCCCTGATGAATGCTGGTGATGCCGCTCGCGGCCAGCGTGCCTTTGAGGGCGTCGCCCTCGAACCAGTCGTTGAGCAGTTCGGCCACCGACATCGGCAGAGTGCGCACCATCTCCATCATATCCTTGTTGCCCAGTTGACGCAGTTTGCCGCCCAGGCCCAGCAAAGTCATCAAGTCGCTACTCTCCGAGGCGGTCAATCCCGGCATGCCGGTCGAGTACATGGCGTCGAGGAACCCGGCCAGCTTTACCATCTGCGCGCTGAACCTCAGCCACTTCTCGCCGTCAGACTTCGAGAACTGCTGGATCGACTCAATCGTCTTGCCGCTGCGTTCCCACAACAGTAAATGTCGCCCGTCGGGCAGAGGGGTGAAGGTGTTGACTTCGCTTCGGATAATTTCGAGACCGTGCTTCACTAGATCAAGATCGCGAATGATGTCTGGGCGGAGGCCGCCAATTTTGTGGGTGACCGTGTCGAACTTGAACCCCGGAAAAATTTCCTCAGTGGCCGCCGCCCCGCCGAGCACAGGGCGCTTTTCTACGACCAACACTTTGAGTCCCGATTTGGCTAAATACGCGGCGGCGGTCAGCCCGTTCAGGCCGGCGCCGATGATGATAGCGTCATAATTGCTCATGGTCACTCCATTAAGAGAATTGGACGCTTCGCGTAGAGAATTCTCCAATCCTCTGATTCTCTAATTACATTTTCCCATCCTTCAACATTTCCAGCGCCGCCAACCGGCCGCTGGCGCCCATGATTCCGCCGCCGGGGTGCGTGCCCGAGCCGCACTGGTAGAAGTTGCGAATCGGACTGCGATACTTGGCCCACGACTGAGTCGGGCGCAGGAAGAACAATTGGTGCAGGAGCAATTCACCTTGGAAGATGTTGCCTTCGGTGAGGCCGGTCATCCGTTCAATGTCCCAGGAGGTGAGCACTTGCCGATGGAGGATGATGTCTTTGAGGTTGGGCGCGTATTCGGCGATGGTGTCAATCACGGCGTCGCCAAAGGCTTCGCGTTTGGTCTCGTCCCAGCCGCCGTCGATGGTGCTGGGCGCATACTGCACAAAGCACGACATGACGTGCTTGCCGGGCGGGGCCATGTTGGGATCGATCATCGACGGGAAGATGATGTCGATATAAGGCCGCTGTGAGAACCGCCCGTATTTGGCATCGTCGTAGGCGCGTTCGATGTAGTCTACGCTGGGGCTGATGGAGATCGCGCCGTAATAGCCTGCCCTGAGCGCAGTCGAAGGGTGCGGCCCCAGGCCAGGCATACAGGTGAAGTCGGGGAGGCGGTCTAAGGCCAGATTCACTTTGCCCGATGAACCTTGAATCTTGTACTTGCGAATGCCGTCCACGAAATCGGTTGGCAATTCTTTCGGCTCAACCAGCTTGAGAAAGGTGCGCTTGGGGTCGAGGCTGGAGGCGACCACTTTGGCGTAAATCTCATCGCCATTTTCCATCGCTACCCCAACTGCCTGCCCGTTCTTGACGATGACTTGCGATACGCTGGCGTTGAGTCGAATCTCAGCCCCAAAGCTCCGGGCGGCGCTGGCAATGGCCTCGCTGATGCCGCCCGCGCCGCCTTTGGCAAAACCCCAGGCCCGGAACGCGCCATCGATCTCGCCCATGTAGTGATGCAAAAGGACGTAAGCGGTTCCGGGCGAGCGCGGCCCCATGAACGTGCCAATGATGCCGCTGGCGCATTTAGTGCCTTTGAGGGCGTCGGTTTCGAACCACTCGTCGAGATAATCGGCGGCGCTCATGGTCATCAGCTTGAAGAGGGCCGTGAATTTCTCTTCGCCCAGGCCGCGCATGTGGCCGCCAAGTTTTGCCAGGCCGGCCAAGTCGCCGGGGTTGAGCGAGGTCGGGTCGGGCGGGATCATGCCGATGATAGGTTTGACGGCCATGGCCATGTAGTGCATCAGGTGGCCGAAGTCGTCGTAAGCATCGGCGTCTTTGGGCGAGTGGCGGTAAATCTCGCGCCGCGTCTCGTCGTGGTCATCCCAGAAAGCGATGTGGTCGCCGTTCGGCAGTGGCGTGAGCGTGCTGGGCAGGGGCAGGATTTCCAGGCCATGCCTGGGCAGTTGCAGGTCACGAATGAGTTCCGGCCTGAGCAAGCTGACGACGTAAGAGAAGACGGTGAACTTGAAGCCGGGGTAGACTTCCTCAGAGACCGCCGCCCCGCCGACCAGATGCCGCCGTTCCAATACCAAAACTTTTTTTCCGGCGCGGGCCAGGTAGGCCGCCGTCACCAAGCCGTTGTGCCCGCCGCCGATGATGATTGCGTCGTAGGTGTTTGCCATCGTTAGGCCCTCTTCCTCTCCGGATTGAAGAACGGCGTTTTTGCAATGTGCGCCGTTGCGAACTTGCGGCGATGCTCAACCGTCACTTCCATCGTCACCAGCGCCCCCGGTTTGGCGTAAGCCGCCTCGATGTGCGCCAGGGCAATATACTTTTTGAGCAAGGGCGACCAACAACCGCTGGAAGCGTAGCCAACCTGGCGGCCCGTGGAAAAGATCGGCACACTGGCGCGAAAGGCAATCGTAGGCAGGTGAGGTGGCAGGCCGACTTCGTTGTAGAGTCGCTCCAGCGAATCCCAGTCCACCTCCACGCCCACGAACTGCCAGGCCGGGCCGCGCTCCTTCTCTTGCAAAAGGGCGTGACGTCCGATGAAGTTGGGTTTGTTCAGGTTGACGGCCCAACCGAGGCCGATCTCAAATGGCGACGACTTCTGCGCCTCAATCGTCGCCCGCCTGGCCGAAACGTAATCCACATCGAGCATAATCAGCCCGGCTTCAATCCGCGCCACATCCAGCGCCCAGATACCCGCCGGAGTGAGACCATAGTCTGTGCCTTTGGCGATGAGGATGTCCCAGATCGACTCGGCGTGTTTGGCCTCGAGCCAGATCTCGTAGCCGAGATCGCCGGTGTAGCCGGTGCGCGAAATTTCCACCGGGCACCCGCCAATGTCGGCTCGAACCATTCGGTAATATTTCAGCTTGTCCAAATCCGGGCTCGACGATACGACCTTGAGAATTTCGCGTGAGCGCGGGCCTTGTAGAGCAAGCGAGGCAGTAGTCTTCGATACGTCTTCAATCGTCACCTTCAGGCCCATCGCGTTGTTATAGAGCCAGCGATAGTTTGGCTCGGCAGAGGTCAGGCGGAAGACCTGCTCGTCGAGCCGGGCGATGGTGCCGTCGTCGATCACCTTGCCGTGTTCGTCGCACCAGGGTGTGTAGACTACGTGGCCGACGGCGATCTTTGATAGATCGCGGGTGACGATGCGATTGAGCAGGCGCAGTGCATCCGGCCCGCTGAGGCGATACTTGTAGAGCGGCGAAACGTCAATGAGGGCCGCGCTGTTGCGAATGGCCCAGTATTCGCGATCATGCAGAAGTTCGTAGGAGCTGACGACCAGATGGCCGCCCCAGCGCCGCCAGTTATGGGCCTGACACAGAGGCGCTGTTCGGGAGTGGAATGGAGTGCCTGTAATCATAATGATAATGAAAGACGAATGACGAAGGACGAAGGAGAAAACCTTCGTCTACCGTCCTTCGGCCTTCGTCGGGTTTGTTCCCTCGGCCGGCGCGAAGAACACCAGCAGAGTCAAATCTTCGAGGACGCTATGAAAGCGGTGATCAACGCCAGCCTTGACGAAGAGAATCGAACCGGCTTGCACCGGGCGATCTTCTCCGGCAACCTGAATCTGCCCACGCCCGCCGACGACGTAGTAGACTTCGTCTTCAGTGTGTGGCAGTTGCGGGTCGGTTGCGCCTGCGGCCAGGGTGTAAATACCCGCGCTCATTGATGCGCTGGGCGGGCGGAAAAACTCTTGATAGAAGTGTTTTTCTCGTTGAAATTTGGGAATCAATTGAGACAGTTCGAAGGCTTGCATAAGCGTCCTTTTTTGGTTTGCTCGCGGCGGATTTGTAATCCGCCGCTGTACGCTCCGCGAAATCCAGCGAGAGCGACTATTGTTCAGATCGGTATCCAATCTTTTGCGAGATACGGCCAGCTGACTCTTTGACCTTCACCGCGATCTCTGGCAGATGTTCGGCGGTCATCCGCGCGCCGGGGCCGCCCACGCTAATGGCGGCTACCACCTGGCCTTCGTGGTTAAACACGGGCGCTCCTACAGCCACAAAGCCAATTTCCAATTCTTCAATGCCAGTCGCGTAGCCTTGCTCGCTCACCTGCGCCAGTTCACGTTTCAGAGCGTCGCGGGATGAAATCGTGTTCTCAGTTAACTTGGTCAGGCGGTTCTGAAGATGCGCCTCGCGTTCGGGCTCTAATAAGCAGGCCAGCATGGCTTTGCCGGTGGAGGTGGCATGCGCCGGCCAGCGCGTGCCAATGGAAGGCGTGCCGCCGACCATGTGGCGGCTGATCACCTCGTCGAGAATCAGGCTGTCGCTGTCGGCCAGCATTTCGAGGGTGACTGTCTCACCAGTTTCCTGGGCTAGTGTTTGCAGTTCGGGGTGGCTGACGGTGCGTAGAGCGTTTGCTCTCAGCGCGCGCCAGCCCAGAACGATCAACTCCGGGCCGAGGCGGTAGGCGTCGGTGGCCGGGTTGCGAGTGATGAGGCCCTCGAGCTCCAGGGCGGCTAGCAGACGGTGGGTGGTGGTTTTGTTCAGGCCCCCGGCGCGGGCGAGGTCGGCTAAACTGAGTTCCGGCTGGGAATCGGTAAATGTCTTGAGCAAGGACACCGCTCGTTGGACGGTTTGTGCGCCGGGGTAGGATTCGCCGAGTGTCATATATTGAAATAGTATTCCAGTATATGAAACAATCTTACCCGGGTGAGCAGGGGCTGTCAAGAGGCGTTTGCCCTTTCTCCCAAAGGGAGGAAGCCAGGGTGGGGCGTGGTAGACTCCGCCTCATGGACGAAAAGCCCCGCGTTTTACTTGTGGATGACGAAGCCGCCATCACCGACAACCTGGCCTCGTTTCTCGAACGTTCCGGTTTTGAGGTTGTAGTGGCCGGGGATGGCGAAGAAGCCTTGCGGCAAGTGGCGGCCTCGCCGCCGGCAATTATCATTATGGATGTGCTGATGCCGGTCGTAGATGGCCGCGAAGCATTACGCCGCCTGCGCCGCGCCGGGAATTGGACGCCTGTCATTCTCCTGACGCAGGTTGGCGAGTCGAGCGAGCGGGCAATGGCTCTCGAAGAAGGCGCGGACGATTACCTCAACAAGCCGTTTGACCCGCACGAACTGGTGGCTCGTATGAAGGCCGTGCTCCGGCGTGCGCGGCCCGGACAGCCACCGCTGGCCACTGCCTCGCGCATCGCCAGCGGCAATCTAATACTCAACCGCACCTCTCATCGCTCGTGGTTCGCCGGGAGCGAAGTGACGCTCACGCCCAAAGCCAGTGCTTTGCTCGAATACCTGATGACTCACCCTGACGAACTGATCAGCCGCGAACGATTGCTGGACGCGGTGTGGGGCTGGGAGTACCCGGCGGGCACACGCACCGTAGACACCCGCATCGCCGAACTGCGCCGCGTTCTGGGCGATGACCCGTCTGAGCCGCGTTTCATTGAAACTGTGCCGGGGCAAGGCTATCGGTTTGTAGGATCGGTTGAGGTTGTGGCGTGAAGCGACTCGCGCTCTGGGCCATCTCGTTGATCCCGGCCTTCTTCGGGGTGGCCGTCTCTGCAACCCTGACTCTGGGTCAATTCGAGAATCCGATCCTTTACTTGCGCGCCGATCTCGGCACACTCTCGCTTCTGGTTGGCATCGGTCTTTCGACGTTGCTCCTGCTGGCATTAGGCGGCTGGGCTTGGCTCGAACACCAGCACGGCCAAACGTTGACGCAGACGATTGCTCAAGTTGCCGCCGACCGCCGCCGTTTTTTACAACGCCTCGATCACGAACTGAAGAATCCGCTCACCGCGATCCGGGCCGGGCTGGTGAATGTAGGCAATGGCGACTCCGAAGAGACACTGTCCGGC
The DNA here is from genome assembly GCA_964431175.1 of uncultured Anaerolineales bacterium. Lineage (GTDB taxonomy): Bacteria > Chloroflexota > Anaerolineae > Anaerolineales > VGOW01 > VGOW01. The sequence goes on along the minus strand of CAYSIV010000069.1, from coordinate 12,303 downwards.
ATCCAGATTCAAGTCTCTCGCATCAGCCGTCTCACCGCCGATCTCCGCAAACTGTCCGAGCTTGAGACCCGCCCGCTCGAACGATCAGCAGTGAATGTGGCCGACCTTTTGCAACAGGTCTTTGAGCTGGCCCAAGAACGGCCTGAGGCCGTGAGCCGCCGCCTCTCATTGCAACTGCCGCAGGCGCCCTGGCCTCTGCCTGTTATCTCTGGCGACTACGACCTGTTATTGCTCGTCATTCACAACTTGCTCGACAATGCCTTGAAGTTCACGCGCTCCGGCGGCACAGTTGAAGTCCGGGCCTTTGAGGATGGAGCCGCCGTCGTCGTCGAAGTAGCCGACACCGGCCCCGGCATCCCCGAAGAAGACATGCCTCACATCTGGGAAGAGTTGTACCGGGGTCAGGGCGCGCGCGGCGTACCCGGTAGTGGCCTCGGGCTGGCGCTCACCAGCGCCATTGTCCAACGGCACGGTGGCCGAATCGTTGTCCGCAGTCGGTCCGGGCAGGGCACAGTATTTTCAGTGCGGCTGCCCATCAAAGGCTGATTCTTCCCCATTCGTAACGCGAATTGCCAATTCGCGCCACAGCCCCCTTGTGACAAATCTGTAACACCCTGTGGCAAGCCTGCCACGCCATGAAAAACTGGTGTGACGTTGGCCTGCTACGATGTTATTCGACGGTTTTTGGTGGTTGAAATTTGAAACCAATCGGACCTCTTCGCCGTCTAAAAGGGTGTCGAACCCGGCCACAAGGAGAAAACTGATGATGCCAACCGATCAAATCCCATTCACCACCCGCTGGATGACGCGCGCGCTTGGAATCATGATCAACAGTTTCTTCCTGCTTGTTCTCTTGCTAGCTCTAACCAGTGAAGATGGCTTGCCGCCGCAGGGCCAACCGGTCATCATCTGTCTGGCAATCTGCATCTTGGGCGTCTTCAGCGCCTGCCGTTGGGAGCGGCTTGGCGGGCGGGTAGTGGTTGGCGGCGCGTTCGCGCTCTGCCTGGCTGCACTCTATTCTGCTTTTGTCGCTGGCCTGGCCTGGCAAGGGCTAGTGCTGGCTCTCATTTACCCGGTGCCGTTTTTCATCGTCGGCAGTTTGTTTTTGGTTGATGGTCAGGCGGCTGAAGAGCATCTAAGTAATTGAGGGTTTCTTGGCTTTAGGAATGGGAATTAAATAAGAGTCCGGTTGCGTTCCTTAGGTGACTGTCAGGGGGCGGCGGGTGCGCTGAATTTTCACGACATATACGCCCCCTGACAGTCACCTTCTATAACAAACTGGACAGTTAAAAAATTCTCGTTCCTTAGCGGGAATCGGTTCCGCCTCTTATGAAACTAAAATTCTATTTGCTGACTGTTCTTGGAATTCTGCTGTCTGCCTGTAACGGCACGCTGGAGATCAGCGTTGAAAAGACGCCTGAACTTGCGGCGACTCAAGTTGTGGCGCTGCCTCAAACGGCCAGCACGGTGACACCGCTACCGCCCACGCCGACACTGCTTCCACCCACAGTTGAGTCGCCGACGGTTGACCCGACGTTCACTGCCGCCCCACCAGAGACGGCGGCCACGATCACCGCCGCGCCGCTCATGCACGTGGTTCAATCTGGCGAGACTTTGTTTCGCATCTCGTTGAAATATGGCATTACGGTGGACGCTTTGCGCGCGGCCAATGGCCTGGCAGGGGACACGATTTATGTGGGACAGTCGCTGATCATTCCTAACATCATCGCAATCGAGAATGCGCCGACAGCTGTTCCGCCGGACCCGACTGCC
>CAYSIV010000069.1:2820-10520 GCA_964431175.1 uncultured Anaerolineales bacterium | reverse complement strand
GCGCCCGGATCGACCGGGCCGGCGTCGGCAACAGCCTCCCCGGTTGTGACTGTGCAATGGGACATCAGCCCGAACGCCCTCATCATCTATCACGAGGGCGGCTGGAGCATACTGGAGCCTGCACTGCCGCCAACTATTACGTTCCGGATGTGAAACTGTGGGGAGACGGCAGAATCATTTGGGCCAAATCAGACGGCTTGGCGCGGCAAGTTTTTGAAGGCAAGCTGACTGCTGATCAGATGAAGTCGCTCTTGCAGAGGATTGTGGATATCGGCTTCTTTGAGTGGCAGGATTCTTACGATGCCCTCGGTGGTAATTCAATTACACCCCGTCACTTGCTGGTGAACCTGGTTGGCCGCTCCAAAGAAATTTCCGAACATGGCGCGGCCCCGCCGGCCTTTTACGAACTGCAGGACTTCATCAAAAGTGGCGCGGGCGCTGACGGGCATGAATTTGTGCCGGTGCGGGGCTATTTCACGGTTGCGCCTGTTCCACAGGCGACGAACGGTGAGCCGTGGCCTGATGCCGCCGTAGTCGGCTTTACGCTTGACCGAGTTGGTGAAGGGCGTTACATTGAAAGGGAAGCATTAACCTTCGTCTGGAACCTTGTCAATCGAGACCCCCGCTCATGCGCCTCCGTGAAATCCAACGAGCAAGTCTATTGGGTTTCGGTGCAAATCCCGGAACTATCTTCAAAGTAGATGTTGAGTCCTGACATGAGACAGCGAATGAACTTGCAGAGGGTAGTATTGCTGGTCGGGATGGTCCTCGCCGCCTGTGGCGGCACATTTGAAGTTGGCATTGAGCGCACGCTTGAGGCTGGGGTGCAAACGGCCTCGGCTTCCTTGCAACCCGCCGAAGGCGCGGCTGTAGTGGAAGAGACAGCGGCGGTTCCCTCAGCCACTCTTGAGTCTACGCCTTCTCTAACAGTGGCGGCTTCACCGTCCGATTCTGTCACCCCGCCACTCGATTCGCCGTCACTCACGTCAACCGCCTGCGGGCCGCCGGCCAAGTGGGTGCTGTATACCGTCAAAGCGGGCGATACACTTTTCGACCTCAGCCTGCGGACGGACACCACCGTGCGAGAACTGCAACGCGCCAATTGCTTGGCTGGCACAAACATTCGCGCTGGCCAGGGACTCTACGTGCCGTTCATCCCCACGCCCACTCCGACGGCGACGGCCACACCCTCGCCCACGTGGACGGCTGAGCCGCAAGCCATCTTTGCCCCTGGCGGCAAACGATACGCCACCAATCGCGGCCTGGTGGTGGATGTCAAAGCGGGGCGGGTGGCGACGGTGACGACTGAAGTTTCACCTTGGGTGAGCTTTTGGAAGTGGACGGTGGACGGGCGCTTCGCCATCTTCACCCGAATCAATCAATACGGCAATGGCCGGATGATGGTCTTCGACACGCAGGCGTGGAGCACTGTTCTGGAAACAACTGGCTGCAGTTCGCCCGCGAGCCCGTGCGGCGAGTATCCAATCGCATTGTACCCGCTCGAGCCGCGCTTTCTTCGCGCCGATGGCTGGTTGACCGATTTGCCCGCCCGCCAGACCGATCTGCTCGGTCCCTGGCGAACCGGCCCCGCGCTTTTCGTCATTTTTGCCGATTGGTCACCGAACGCCGCCTCGTTGGCATTTGTGACCGGCATTGAGGCACAAACCGATTTCGTTCTCTACACAGCTCAGGGCGATGGCACACAGATTCAGAGGGTGCCGCTGGACAGCCTTCCGCAATCATTGCAGTGGACGAGCGACAGCAAATCGGTGGTGGTGACAACCACACTCAGCCGTTACACGTTGGACGTGACGACCGGCCAACTACAAACCACGCCGCTGGCTACGGTGACGCCGACGCCGCTTCCCTCGGCCACTTCCACCCTCACCCCGACTCCCGCCCCATGAAAACTCGACTCTGCCTCGCCCTCATTCTCTCCAGCCTTCTCGGCGCCTGTGGCGGCACATTTCAAATCGGCGTTGAAGCCGCAGACGAAGCGAGCACGGGGATTCTAGGCAGGTGGCAACGCATTAGTCCGGCAGGGCCTGGCGACCCGAATGAACTCTCGGAATACATTGAGTTTCGAGAAAGCGGCGTATTGCTATCCCTGCTTTGGGACGAGGGCCCCAATACATCCTGGTTAACCAGGTCGGCCACCTACTCATTGCCAACAGCAAGCCAACTGCAGGTTACTGGAACCTGCTATAAAGGCTGGGAGGTCTATACTTGCACCCGCATCTACGCCGTTGTGCTGGCCGGGGATAATCTGAAGATTTCCGGGGATCAACAAGCCGAGTATCAGCGCATTAGTGGCCTCAGTTCCGATTTGCCGCCAACTCTCGCGCCGCCCTTTCCATCGCCCACGCCCATCGCTAGTCCGGCAACGTCGTCGGCGCACCCGTCGCCAACACCACTGGCTCTGCCGACGATGCCATCCGAATTGTTTCCCACGCCTGCGCCCTTATATCTGATCCCGGTGAAATCCGATCCGACCAAGCCATTCAGTGACATTGCCGTGATCAGCTTTGATGGCAGTTACTACAACCAACTGACAACATACGGTTATAACGCCGATCCGGTCTCATCGCCAAACAGCCAGTTCATTGCTTATCGTTCAGTGCCGGCCTCCATCACCACACTGCCCGATCCCGGCTCGTTGCTCTATTCCGGTCAGTACAATATTTGGGTCATCACAGTGGACGGCCTGCAAGTGTGGAAGTTGACCGACAGCGAAATGATTCGCAGTGTGCCATCCTGGTCTCCCGACAGCCAGAGCGTGATTTTTAGCGAAGGCGACGAAGGCCGATTAGTCGAAGTGGAGGTGGCGGCACAGACTCGCCGTGAATTGCTGGCGCAAGGCGGCGAAGCGCCGCGCTTTCACCCCGGCGGAAATGGCGTTGGTTACATTACAAACGACGGCGACCTGGCCTGGCTGGATAGGGCTGGCAGTATTCGCCTGCTTGTGGATGTTGCCGCTTTGCCGCCTCTCACCACCGTCCGCGATTTCGACTGGTTGCCGGACGGCACAGCCGTTGTTTACACGTTGGCCGACGAACGCGAGCGCATTGATGGCACAACGGTCGGCATCAAATACAGCGCCTGGCTTTTGCGGCTGGACAGCTCCCCACCTGTTAAATTGGCCGACGAAGCGCACAACGTGCGAGTCGCGCCCGACGGCCAGACCCTTGCTGTGCAAACGGGCAGCGGCTTTTTCGATGCTTGTGGCGTTGATTTGCAAACAGCGTTTTTATCTCTCGCGCCCGGTCAACCGGCGGCCAACTTGATTGCGCTGACGGACTTTGCCGGACTGCCAACGCTCACCCTGGACAGCACGTTCTACCCGACCTCCGAAGCCGTGTGGGTGTCCGGGCGTTTGGCGGTTGCTCAGTTTTCACTCACTTGCACCCCCGACACTTCGGCCAGCGGCATTTATTTGCTCGACATTTCCAGCCAGCAGTTAACGCAAATTCGCCGGATTCCAATTCCGTGATCGCCAGGCACTTCGTGCCTGAAAACTGCTCACTAAAATTTGCGTGAAAAGTTGATCCGCCTGAAAAAACTTGTGATAGAATAGCGCCATGTTCAAGTTCACTTTGACGTTCTCGATGTTGATGTGTGGCCGATCGTGTCGGTCGGGCGGCGGGGCCGCCTGACCGTGATGGATCGCGCACGCGCGCGATTTTCCTGTAACACAGAGTGACTGCCAGCCTCGGCTGGCAGTTTTGTTTAATCCGCGGGTGACGCAGATTTTCACAGATAAATCTCCATCAGCGCCCAACTATGTAATCTGCGGATATAATCTCAAGCTGTTGAGGAGAAACTTATGACCGAAAACATTCTTGTTTCTGTTGCCTGGCCCTACGCCAACGCCGACATTCACCTGGGCAACATCGCCGGCGCGTACCTGCCCGCCGATGTGTTCGCCCGCTATCACCGCCTGCGAGGCAACCGGGTGCTCATGGTCTCCGGCACCGACGCCCACGGCACGCCTATCACCGTCCGGGCGGATGCCGAAGGCGTGTCGGCTCAGGAAATTTACGAGCGCTACCATCGCCGCTTTCTCGATCTGTTCGTCAAGTTTGGGCTGGCTTACGATCTGTTCACTACCACCCACACTGAGAATCACTTCAAAGTGTCGCAGGACATCTTTCTGGCCTTGAAAGAGAACGGCAACCTCTACACTCAAAAAGAACAGCAGTGGTATGAGTCGGGCAAGGGCCGCTTCTTACCCGACCGTTACGTGGAAGGCGAGTGCTATATTTGCCATTACCCGAACGCGCGCGGCGACCAGTGCGACAACTGTGGCAACCTGCTCGACTCGGTTCAACTGATCAACCCACGCGCTAAAGGCGGCGGCCAGCTTGAACTGCGCGAGACCGAACACTTCTACCTTGATCTGGCCAAGCTTGCGCCTGCCTTAGACCTCTATCTCAACGACGGCAAGGAACACTGGCGGCCTAACGTCATCAACCGCTCCCGGCAAGACGTCAAAGACCTGCACGGCCGGGCCATCACCCGCGACCTGGATTGGGGCATCCCGGTTCCCATTGAGGGCTGGCGCGAAGCGAGCAAGTGCCTGTATGTGTGGTTCGAGGCCGTCATTGGCTACTTTTCGGCCTCCATCGAGTGGTCGAGCAACAATGGCAAGCCTGAAGCGTGGAAAGATTGGTGGTATGACCCGGCGGCCAAAACGTATTACTTCATTGGCAAGGATAACATCCCCTTTCACGCCGTCATCTGGCCGGCGCAACTTATCGGCGCCAACCGCCTCTACGAAACCGACCCGGCCAGAACCCTCAACCTTCCCTACGACGTTCCGGCCAACGAGTTCTTGAATCTCGAAGGCCAAAAAATTTCGGGGAGCCGCAATTGGGCGGTGTGGGGGCTGGATGCCGTCGAACGTTACGACCCGGACGCCCTGCGCTACTACTTGCTCGTCAACATGCCAGAGTCTAAGGATGCCGACTGGTCGTGGAGCGAGTTTGTGGCCCACAACAACAACGAGCTGGTGGCCACCTGGGGCAACCTGGCGAATCGGATGTTGTCGTTCGCTTACAAGAACTTTGAAGGCGAAGTGCCCGACCCCGGCCCACTGCGCCCTGCGGATCGCGAGCTGATCGCCATCGTGAACGCCGGTTTTGAGAGTGTTGGCAATTTGCTCGAGGCGGTGAAACTGCGAGCGGCGCTAGCCGAGGCGTTGAAAGTGGCCAGCGAAGTCAATCGCTATCTTGACGCGCGCGCGCCGTGGAGCGAGATCAAGACTGACCGGGCCGCGGCGGCCAAAACCGTGTATACCGCGCTCTCGGCTATCGACTCGCTCAAGATCCTGTTCGCGCCGTTTCTGCCGTTCTCATCAGAACAACTACACAGCTACTTCGGCTACAGCGGCTCGCTCTTCGGCACGCAGAAGATCATCACTTACGAAGAGCCGTCTCGCGCTCACGAGGCGCTGACCTACGATCCGAACGGAGCGGTGGGCAAGTGGCAACCGAGCGAACTCAGGCCGCACCAGGTCTTGCGCCCGCCCGCGCCGCTGTTCAAGAAGCTGGAAGACTCGGTGGCAGAAGAAGAAGTGGCAAGGTTGCATGGCAATGCCTAAACAGGGAGACAAAGAGACAGGGAGACAAGGAGATGATTCTCTCCCTGTCTCCCGTTCTCCCCTTCTCCTCGTCTCGGTGGTCGCCGCCTCCTTTATTGCAATCGGCCTCCAATACGCCACCCTCACCCCCGCCTGGCAGGTCCCCGACGAACCGGCCCACTACAACTACATTCGCTATATCGCCGAGCGCGGCGCCCTGCCAGTGCTGAATGTCGGCGATTATGATCAGGCTTATCTTTCGGATTTGACCACACTGGGCTTCCCGCGCGAACTTTCAGTAGACTCGGCGGCCTACGAGTCGTGGCAGCCGCCTCTGTATTATTTGCTTGCTGCTCCGGTTTTCCTTTTGTTCAAAGGAGCGCTCCTGCCCTTGCGGGTATTTTCGTTATTGCTCGGCGCGGGCGTCATTATCTTTGCCTATCTCGCCGTGCAGGAGGTTGTAGGGGCGACCGTAGGGGCGACTCATGAGTCGCCCCTACCCATTATTGCCGCCGGGTTCATTGCCTTCATTCCCCAACACATTGCCATGATGGCCGGCGCAAACAACGACAGCCTCTCTGAATTGCTGATCGCAATTGGTTTGTGGCTGATCCTGCGCGCGAACCGGCGAGGCGGTGGCCTTGATGATCAAGTATTGGGCTACGTGATCGGTTTGGCCTTTGTCACCAAGTCCCAGGCTTACGTGCTCGCGCCGGTGGCCGGGGTGATGTTGCTGTTGGCCTGGCGGCGCGACGGCTGGAACGATTGGCGGATGTTTGCGAAGCGGACGCTGGTGATTTTTCTTCCAGCTCTGCTTATCGGCTCACTAATGTGGTGGCGCAATATCACTGTGTACGGCTGGCCGGATTTTATGGCCGCCTCCCGGCACAATCTCGTTGTCGCCGACCAACCGCGCACGAGTCAATGGGTGGCCGAGTTTGGCACAGCCGAAGTGGCGCGGCGATTCTTCCAGACCACCTTTCAAAGTTTTTGGGGCCAGTTTGGCTGGATGGGCGTGGTGATGGATGGACGAGTTTATATAGTTTTGTTAGTTTATACGGTGATGTTGATTGGGGGGTTGGTGATTGGTTATTGGAGAAATAGAGAATTAGAGAATTCTCTAATCCCCAATCCTCCAATCTCTAATTACTATTTACTAACTCTCTCCGTCCTCCTCACCCTCAGCCTCTATCTTTACTACAACCTTTCCTTCGTCCAGCATCAGGGCCGCTACCTCTTCCCGGCGCTGATTCCGATTGGGCTGGCGGCGGCGGTGGGGCTGAATGGCTGGGGCGGGGTGCTGAGTCGGCTAACCCGGCGAGACATGGGTTGGGTTGTCGGGGCAGTTGCCCTGTTGGCGATGGCCGCGTTGGACGTGTTCGCCTTGTATCGCTTTATTATCCCCGCCCTTCGGTGAGTTAATTGGTAGTGTTGTTGAAGAACCAATTGAAGCTGAAGAATCCTGACGCGCTTTCCAACCGAATCGCAATTTGTTCTGAGCCGCGCAGAGAAGCCGGGATGTCATACTTGGCCGTGAACGAGCCGCCCTTGCCAGAGTCGGCGGTAGCCACTTTGGCGCCCTTCACCCCGTGTGTGCCAATTGGCCCCATCAGCACGTCAAACTTCTGATTGGCCGGGAAGTTGGTCGCCTGAATGGTAACGGTTTGGTCGCGCGCGACGGCGGTGATGGCGAAAGTTGGGATGAGGGTCGGGGCTGGAGTGACGGTTGAGGGTGAGGGGGTCGTTGCCGGAATGCAGAGTACTTGCCCGGCTTTGATCAGCGTTGAACTGCCAAGATTATTCGCTTTGGCGATGTCGGGCCAGCTGACGTTGTACTTCAGGCCGATGCGGAACAGATTCTCTCCGAGTATTACAGTGTGATTTACGGCGCAGGTGCTTGCTGAAACAGGGAGGGCCAGCGATACCAACAGGTTCAGGGCGAGAGTTACGGAGATCAGGAGTTTCATGGTATGCCTCCTTGCCGCTCTCTTGTGTCGAGGGAACGGCCTAATTGCCTGACCACTCTTGTTTCAAGTATATCATTCGCCGCTTATCCCTTGCAAATACTCCCAAACTATCCTCAACGCCGCTTCCGCCGACTCGGCTTTATTCCCCTCTCGAT
>CAYSIV010000069.1:0-2810 GCA_964431175.1 uncultured Anaerolineales bacterium | reverse complement strand
ACCCTCGCGGGCGCTGAGGGCGATCCACGTCAGGCCGACGGGCTTGTCCGGCAGGCCGCCGCCCGGCCCGGCCCGACGGCTGTTTGGCCGGAGTGATACAATCCACCCATGCTTTCCCGCCCCTGGGTTCGACTGGCCCTGCCGGTTTTGGTGATCGGGCTGGCCGCCGCGCTCCGCTTCTACAACCTCACCTGGAATAGTTTCGACAACGACGAGGCCTTCAGTTGGCGTGTGTCGCAAAAGCCACTGGCGGCCCTCGTCGCCGACTCGTTTTATTTGCGCGGCGACCCGCACCCGCCCGTGTATTGGGTGGCCGTCAAAGCGTGGCGCGCAGTGGCGGGCGACTCGGAATTGGCCCTGCGCTGGCTTTCAGCGGCGGCGGGCGTGATCTTTGTGGCCCTCACGTTTCAGCTGGGGCGGCGGCTGTTTTCGTGGCAAGCGGGGACGATGGCGGCGCTGTGGGCGGCCCTCTCGCCCTATTTGATTTGGAACAATCAGGATGCGCGGATGTATACGCTGGGGTCAGTTCTGGCGCTGGGCGGGATTTTGTGTTTGATCGTTGCATTGGAACGCGGCGGCTGGGGCTGGTGGTTGAGTTACTTCGCGCTGACGACGCTGGCCTGTTACACCAACATTGGCGCGGCCTTCACCTTGCCCTTTCATGGGTTGATGGTGGCCCTGAGCCTCTTCATGTTTCGCCGGGGATGGGTGGCGATGATGACGTTGGCCGTTATCGCATTGGCCTTTGCCCCATTCGCCCTCAACATGTGGGGGGCCTCCTCGGGCGCACACGACAGCATCAATCGTTACTCGCCGACACTGATCGAACTTTTGCACACGGCGACGGTGGCGATCGCCTCATTTCGTGCACCCCTGACCATCGCATGGCAATGGGTCGTCGCCGTTTTTGTGGGTGGCGTGTTTCTGTTGGGAGCCGCCCTCGGACGTGAAGCGTCGCGCGCACCCCGTGGGTTTGGGCGAGTGTTGTTGGCGGCGTTTTACCTCACGCCATTGATCGTGATTGTGGTTCTGTCATTGCGCCAGCCCGTCTTTCTGCCCAAGCTCCTCGTCTTCGTCGCCGGAGGGTTGGCGCTGGGTGTCGGCGCAGGCGTGAGTCGTTTATGGCGCTGGAACCGTCCGGCTGGGGTTCTCGTGACTGCCATACTGATCGCCATTCAGGGCTATGGCATCGGCTCGATCTGGGTATTGGGATTGCAAAAAGAGGACTGGCGGAACACCGCCAACTACGTAAAAACTCACATGGGATCGAATAATGTCGTCATCGTCCACCTCTCGCATTATCAAATCCCCTTCAACTATTATTTCCGCGACGCCGCGCCGGTGTTTGCGCCCTTTGGCAGTGACCCCGGCTCGCCCGAAACCGTTGATACGATCATGAGCCAGTTCACCGGCTACGACACGATCTGGCTGGTGCAGTCGGCGGAGTACATTAGCGATCCCGAACGGCGCGTGCAGAGTTGGCTCACGGCGCGTTACCCCATCGCTACCGAACTGTTCCCATTCAGCATTTCGGTGCGGCAGTTCGTCATCCGCCCGCAACTCACGGCTCTGCCGCCAAACGCAATATCGGTGGGCGCGCGCTTTGGCGAGTCGATTCAAATTGCGGGCTACGATTTGGACGCGCAACAACTGCCAGCAACCGAACAATGGATGCACCCGCCGACGAACTGGATTCACTTACAGCTGTACGGTCTGCGCTTGGGGCCAGTGACGGGCGAACCGGCGATCGTGGTGAAAGTGGAAGATGAAGAGGGACTGGTGTGGGGGGGGAACATGGATCGCGTCGGGGAGACCGCCGACTTTTTTCCCGTGGCCCGATGGCCCGAAAACACCCTTATGCGCCTTGACTACGATCTCAACCTCAATACCGACATGCCGCCCGGTCGCTACAAAATCGTCTTGCGTTTGCAAACTTCCGAGGGCGCATTCCTGCCCGTCTCACTGCCCGGGGCCGGGCCTGATTATGTGATCCTTCAGCGCGTGGAGATCACGCCGTCGCCGTGAGATAGCCCAACACCATCCGTAATGCCGCCTCAGCCGACTCGGCTTTATTCCCCTCTCGATCCTTGTTCCAGATGAATTGTTGCGCCGTCTCACCCTCGCGGGCGCTGAGGGCGATCCACGTCAGGCCGACGGGCTTGCCGGGCAGGCCGCCGCCCGGCCCGGCAATACCGGTGACGGACACGGCGATGTTGGCCATGAAGATGCGCCGCGCGCCGCGCGCCATTTCAATCGCCGTCTCCTTGCTCACCGCGCCGTGATCGTAGAGCGTGGCGTGATGCACGCCGAGCAGATGCTCCTTGGCCTCGTAGGCGTAAGCCACCACGCCGCCAAGAAAGTAGGTTGAACTGCCGCTGATGTTGGTGAGCCGGTGCGAAATCAGGCCGCCGGTGCAAGACTCGGCGGCGGCCAGGGTAAGTTTGCGGGCGGTGAGCGCCGCGCCGATTTGCTGTTCAAGTTTGAATGAGGTCATCCCGTGATTATAACTTTCTTTTGACAGTCCTCCCTGCTTGTGCTACACTCTCAGGCGTCTGATTACGTTTGGCAGACGATGATTTTGCAAACATACTACCAACACCCATACAAGGTGTTGAAGGTTCAGTTGTAAATAGTTGTCAGCACTCATAAAACATTCTAGCCTCGGCGGAGTCAGACTCTACCGGGGTTTCGCTTTTTTAGGCGGGGCGGCGCATAAGCCCTCCGCAACAGGAGGAATATATGGCGAATAAATTACGAATTATCCCTATCGGGGGACTTGGGGAAGTGGGCAAGAACATGATGGTGTTCGA
>CAYSIV010000068.1:0-21779 GCA_964431175.1 uncultured Anaerolineales bacterium | reverse complement strand
GCGGTTGGGCCGCCCGCGAGGACGCGGGCTTGGAGCGACTTTTAAGACACTCTCTCAGGCACGGTGATGGGGCGCAAAATTCGTTCGATGTCGGCCCGGTGGGGCGCGAGCCAGGGCGGGAGTTTAAGTGACTTGCCCAACTCTTTCACCTCCTCGTCCACCGCGAAGCCGGGGCCGGCCGTCGCCAGTTCTACGATGTGACCGTCGGGGTCGTTGGTGTAGATGCTCTTGAAATAAATGCGATCCATGACCGGCGAGACCCGCAGGCCGGCTTTGATTAGCTTTTCACGCCATACAAGTTGAGTCTCTTCATCAGGCACAGCCAGGGCAAAGTGGTGGGTCTGCCCGGCGCCCATCTGCGCCCGGCGCTCTTGGCGCGGGTCGCGCTCGAAGTAAGTGATGATGGTGCCGGGCCGGCCATCGCCAACTCCCCAATACCAGTGGGCCGAGTTGGGGTCGTCGAAGTTATTCGTCATTTTTACCCGCCTCAGGCCAAGCAATTCGCCGAAGAAGGCGTGGGTGCGGTGAATGTCGGCGCCGATGGCGGTGATGTGGTGCATGCCTGTGCTCAAAACCATGTCGGACGTGATCGTCGGCACGGGCTCGGGCCAGGTCTCGGCTCGCGTACGGGCTTCATCGCGGTTGTTGACGATCATCTCGGCGGGTGGGGGGCGGAATTCGGCGCCCAACGAGTCAGCGGCTTCATCTATCGCCCAGCCGGGACCGTCGGTAGCAATCTCTAGAATCGTTCCATCCGGATCATTGAAATAGATTGATTTGAAATAGTGCCGGTCGAGCGGGCCGTCTACTTTGAGGCCGAGGTCGGTCAGCCGCCTTTTCCATTTGAGCAGACCGTTGTAGTCGGCGGTGCGCATGGCAAAGTGGTGGGTACCGCCGATGCCGGGCCAGCCGCGCGGCGCATCCGGCCACTCAAAAAATGTGATGGCCGAGCCGGGGCTTCCGGTTTCGTTGCCGAAGTAGAGGTGATAGGCGCCGGGGTCGTCGAAATTGACGGTGCATTTGACGAAGCGCTGGCCGAGCACCCGGACGTAGAAGTTGACGGTGCGCTGAGCGTCGGCACAGCCGAGGGTGATGTGATGGATGCCTGAGATAGTCATATTGTCACTACAATTTCGCCCTCTCCAAATTCAGCGCTAACAGCCTCGCCAGAATCTCATCGTCGCTCAGGTCGTTCGGCCAGCCGTAGGCGGCGAAGGGCTAGGCCGCCCCAATCATTGGTTTGCGCTTCTTCAACTCTTTTCTAAACGTTCGCACGTAATTGCACTGATCCTAACGGCGGGTGTCAACAGCCCAAAATGCTTGTCCTCGAAGTGCCCTACGATGCGAATCGTAGATAAGTCTTTAGGTCCATCCACCACTATCACGGACATCATGTCCAGTAAGCAAGAGCTATTTTCGGATATCCAAGCGGGCATGGCCGAATGAGAGTCAATTTCTCGAACGAGATCTCCCGTGTTGCCACATGCCCATTCTCGAATATTCTTACCGAGGATGAAATACTCTCTCTGTATCGTATCGTTTGAAAATTGCAGTTCAATATAGCCTATATGCTTGCCCAGAAATTGAATGCCAGCGAGGGATGCATAGCCATGGCCGGCAGACTGCAAGAGATGTACTTTCGATACGTTTTCGACTTGGACGACCAGAGAAGCAATCTTCGGCGTATTGTCCAGACTTGGCTGAACATCAATAACTGCGTGTTCGATTTGCTTGGAAGGATTATTGATAGTGGGGCGTAAAAGAAAAGGAACATCATAGATTACGAACAGTCCGGTTGGAGCATAAGAACTACCATATGTGCTGGGCGTGACGCTCTCCGGCAACGGGATAATTTTGAATCGTGTGGTACTGACATTGAGCGCAAAGTGCTTAAGGATGGGATCCGACGTGTAATAACCGGTAGAGACAGCCGTCCTGGATAGGCCAGGTTTTGCTTCGGTTACCGGATGTGCAGGGCCAAACTTACCTTTGCTCTCGGGCCTAGCGCCGATTTTGGGTGGCCAGATTGATATTTCTCGCCCCTGAAAAAAGGCTACAAGATAGATGGCGACGACCGCCACCACTATGAGTCCGAATGCTACAACAAGGGTAGTTGTTGCCGCTGGATTACTGGATAACCAGTTGAAGAAAGCATCCACACTGAGCTACTCCTTAATTCACTTCAACAGTTAGAACTGCATAAGCTTCAAGCGGCGTAGCGCCCGTCAGGCACATAGTGTGTTGTTGGGCGGCCCTTTGCATTGTGCGCCGATGTTATTTGCCCTTTTCCTGATTGACAAACTTTGCTCGGTATCTCGCATATTTCAAGGCATCGCCCGTTGCAAAAAACGCGGCGAAGAGACTATAGACGAACAAGAGGCCGAATATCACAAACATCAGTTTAGATTGACCTGTCTGTGTAGCATCAATCCATGACGCGGTAAAAACATATAAGGCAATAGAGTAAATCAAAGCAATAAACAGCGAAAGCAAAGTCCATTCAAAGGTTGCGACGATACGACTATAATGTCCGCTCCTTTCAAGAAAGCGCACGAAATCATCATCGCTTGATGAGATTATGATGGCAAGTGCCGCGAAGTATACAGAGAACACTATCGACAAGACTGAGATACCAACTCCATAAACGTCTTTTGCAAAATTATTGTTTATCGGCGTAGGTAAAAGAATAAAAGCCAGGATAGCAGTTATCACTGCAATCCCGAAATCCCACGACAAAATGACACTTCTCCAGAACTTCATTTTTTTTCTTCTGGCCGAATAAAGCGGCCAAAAATTTGCTTGAACATATACCGGAGGCCATCAAGTATTTCAAGGGGAGTTTGGTTGCTACTCGGGCCAAGGGTGCTCACTGGATTATCTCTGGTGCTGACCTTTTTTACTTCTCCCTTCAATTTTCCGGTTATTTCCGCCGTGCCATATCCATCTTCAGCCATCGCTATTTTACTTCGGATAAGTTTGTCGTCGGTGATTACTAAAGTTTGCGACTTGCCGCCGGCTTCATATGTCTCTGTAAATTTCGAGGCACCCTTTTTCTTCAAGTCTTCATCAACGTCCTTCCATAAATCTGACAAATTGGGATTGGATGGGTGTAGAGAGATGAACAAACGTGAAATAGTTTCGAACTGCGGCAAGACCTCAAAGATTTTGTACTGCTCTTCGATAATCTGAATCTCGGCATCTACAAAGAAATTGTCAAAAGCTTTCTCAAATAACTCCGCAAAATTATCGCAAAACTGGTTGATTTCAATTTGCCCGCTGATAGGATGGAAAGCTATCAAGCCTGACTCAATATGGAGTAAAAACATTGATTTGGCAACTATCAAGTTCGCAATAGCTGTCTCTCCAATAGTTCCAGTTTCTGGGCGGGCCACTTCTTCTGCGGTTATCGGGCGATACTTGACCAAAAAGCCGTGGACGAATGGCCCGAAATCTTCATTGGTCGTTTCTCCGACATCCAAAAAATCCCATGCAAGATTTCGTTTTTCAAGAGCTTCCTTTGAGCGCAGACCGCGAAGAAGAAATATGCGCTTGTCGTCGTACTCGGCAATGATATTGAGTCGCCCAAAGTAATAAAGTGACTGTTCGGCCATAGGCTCCTACGCGGAGTTTTTCCGCATAACCCCCGCTGGGGCATGAATTTCAGAATTGTAAAACCACTACGGTCAGGTGAACAAGCCCGTAAAGCCGCGCCGACGGCGTTTGAGTTTATGAGGCGATCGCTTCTAGCCAAGCCTGAATATCAGGAATATTATAGCCCTACCTGTCGTATCTCACGACTCGAAAAGACACTAAACAAAGACTTGGTCAGTTTTTTTGCCCTCTCCAAATTCAGCGCCAGCAGCCGCGCCAAAATATCATCATCGCTCAAATCCGTCTTCATTTGGCAACGAAGTCGTTGTAGGCGAGGGCGAGTGGCATAGATCACTACACTCCTCTATTTATTCTGCCCACTTAACCATTGCCGTGACGCTCCTGGCCTGTCCACGCCACGTGAAGATTTGAGATACAACGCCGTAGCCCGTGTGTTTTCTTCTACAGCAATCATCAGTAAAATGAATTCGCCAAAGGCGTAGAGGCCGAGGCCCGCCAAACCCCCGGAGAACCATACGAGCAGGGCTGTAATGAGTGTGGCGAAAGAACCCAAAAAGCTCAATGGGCTGACTGGCGTTAGTCCTGATCGTAGCCCGAGGACCGACGAGGCTACTATGACCAACACGACGAGCGAAATAACCAACAAAACAATAACCCCCAATGTCTTGTAAATCGAACCTATGACTCGCAGGGAAGTGTAGCGTCGTTCCATTATTTCACACCTCATTCATTGGGCATAATAATACGAGCCTTCACACCGATTTGGTCAAGCAAATATAACAGCCCGCCGCCATCTATCAGTTCCATTGGTTTGTCTTTGCTGAAATTGTAGGCATCAGGCCCATAACTGCTCGTAGCCACAATAATTCCCTTGCTTGCGCCTTCGTTCATCATCGTCCCAAATAAGTCTCGGACTGCCGACACTCCCACGGTATTCCGGTAGCGCTTGGCCTGAATGACAACTTTTCCACCCAAAATCGGGCGCGGATCAAAGGCAACTGCATCCACGCCACCATCTTTGGATGCCCTTGTAAGTTTCGTCTCCAGCCCCATCTTTGAAAATAAATTGCTCACTAGATTTTCAAACTCTGAAGGCGTCAGATCCATCAAGTTGGGGCGCGCTTCCAGCTCGCTCAACACGTCGCCTTGCTCGATGAACCGTTTGTCTACCATATTGAATTCAACTATTGGCTTGACGGGCTGAAGCTCTTCTGGCCGAGATGATACCTGGGCACCGAGGTTACGAAGGCAAGCCTTTTTATCGATTCGCGCCAAATTGATTTCACTAAAGGCGTTTCGGGTCACTCGCAGTGAAATGACGCATGGTCGGATATCCTTTCCGGTCGCTGGGTCAACGCTTTCGACAACGCCGTTGAACACTACGATCTCAATATGTTGTCCTTGATCTGCTTCCAGAACTTCATGAATGGTGCGGATAGATAGGGCGGCCACCACATCCTGATATATTTCTTTGATTTCTGCTGGCTTTCGTGGTTTTTGGTCGATTGAATCTTTCGACTTATTGTATTTGTATTCCAATGCAGTTGGCACTACTTCAACGCTAGGCAACTGATACTCTATTGCTAATTCTTTCGAGTCCGGCACGTAAGCCACTCGGAAGTTTTGCGGGAAGCTGTCTGGATATTCCGATCGTTCAAGCACCATCGAGTTGTAGGAAGCTACTGCGGCTATTTCGCTGGCCTGGTAGGCCGCTTGCAATTCATCCACTTCCTGACCCCGTTGTTGCTTCTTGGCTTCAAATGCAGCCTTGTCAATAATATGCTGGTTTCGTAGCTCCTCGAGTTTTGCTAGACGCTCAGTCTCTGAGGCCTGATGAGCCTGCATGACAGCGTTGAATTGCACTTCTGCCGCCTGCATCTCTTTCTGGTAGCGGCTGGTTGCTAAGGTCTTTTCTAGAAAACTTTGGGGCTTTACTTTGGATGTAAATTGCTCTTTTGTCGGTGCAGTCTTTGGCTGAACAAGCTCAAATGGTGGGTTGAACGGTTGGTAATCATCTTTGACACGCAAAGATTCGAAGTCAATTGTGTCATTTATGGTGAGCGTGTGTTCCAGTACAGTTTTCAATCCATCAATGCGTTCGACCAGGTCCTGATTGAGGTCGTCAACCTCTTCGATTCTGGCTTCCACATAGTGTTGCTCAGATTCCTTCCTGGCCTGCTTGTCGGCAACAGATTGGTCCCGCTCAGCTTTTTTTCGTGCCCGGTCGGCGGCCTTTGCCTGCATTTCGGTCTCGCGTTGCAATCGGTTTCGCCGTTGCTCTGCTTGGCGTTGTTGGCGCGCGCTCGTTTTTGCTGACGCATTCAATGCGCTTAAGAAACTTTTAGCCATGTTTGCATCCCTCCAATATAACGGGACAATGTGCTGCCCCAAGAAACAAGAATCCGGGCCACTTCGCCTGGATGAAAAAGCAGGTCGGCCAAATTACTGACGACAAGGATTCGCACGCTAACGCATCACTGGATCACAATGTCAAACCTTTGCGTCATCCTATTTGCCCGTCGGGCCGCACTGCGCTCTTTCACGTCAATCCGCCGCCACTTGGCGACGAAGTCCTGGGGGGTAATCGAGTTGGGCATGGGCCTGGCCAAAGTAAAACCGCCCGCATTCTGGCTAGCGGCTTGTTGGCGGGATTATAGCCCCAAATTTTTATCGCTGAAACTTTCCCCGTTTATCTTGGTCTTATGGAGTGAAAGCAATTCCATCTCAGGAGGCAGAAAAATGAAATTCAAATGGTTAATCGTCGGCGGGCTATTGCTGGCGATGCTGGCAATGTGCGCCGGGATTGTCGGCGTGATGTGGTTTACGGTGAGCCGGGCCGGCATCTCAAACTTCCAGTTTGGCGCAATCAATCTGGCCACAATTTCCGCCGAGGCCGACGAAGAACAACGAGTGGCCGTGAGCGGCCCGGCCACCCTCTCGGTGCAGCCTAATGCCAAGAACGCCGCTGGTGACATTACCGTCATTGGCGGAACCGGGAACGAGATCGTGGTCAAAGCCCACAAGACGGCCTGGGGCGCTTCTCAGCAGGATGCCGAAGCGGCGCTGGCCGCCCTCAAGGTCACGGTGACTCAAAACGGAGACGCCGTCACCGTGGATGTCCAGCGGCCACAGCCGGTCAACTTTATTGGCATTGGTCAGCAACGAACCGATACGGTGGATTTGACGATCTCAGTTCCTGCCGACACCGCCGTAACAGCCACCACCGATTTTGGCGACGTTTCACTCGCCGGCACGACGGGCGACGCCGACCTGCAAACCAGCTTTGGCGAGGTGAGCGCCAAGGACGTTGAAGGGGCGGTTGATCTGCGGACGGAGTTTGGCGAAGTGATGCTGAGCGACGTGGCCGGCAAGGAGGTTAAGGCCCACACCAGCAGCGGCAAAATCGTCCTCGAAAACGTGACGTCTGACGGCGACGTAAATTTGACCACCGATTTTGGCGATGTTGAATTCAGAACGGGCCGCGCCGACTCACTTACAGCGGACACCAGTAGCGGCAAGGTGGAACTCTCTGATTTGGCGGTGAGCGGCGCGGTGACAGCGCAAAGCGACTTTGGCGGATTGACGCTGACGAAGGTGGAGGCCAAAACGTACGACCTGAACACCAGCAGTGGCGCCATCACCGTAGAAGGCGCGAGCGGCGCGGTGAAGGCTCACACCGACTTCGGCGATGTAGAGATCACCGAGGCTGAAGCGGCGACGCTCGACCTGGACACTAACAGCGGGGCCATTACCTTTGCCGGGTCGCTGGGCGACGGGCCGCACACGATCAAGACTGACTTCGGCAGTGTCAAGCTAAAACTGCCCGAGGCGGCGGCGCTGGACTTTGACCTCAAGACTGACTTCGGTAAGATCAAATCGGACTTCCCGATCACCATTCAGGGTGAGCAGGAACAGACTCACTGGCAGGGCACGATCAACGGCGGCGGCGAGAGCCTGACGGCCGAAACCAACAGTGGCGACATTTCAATTGAAATTCTCAAATAACAACTCAAAGGAGATACTGACATGAGCGACATTTTTCCTTGCATAGGCGGCCTGGGCTTCTTTTTCCTGCTGTTCGCCTTCATCGGCCTGATGCGCTACCTGGGCTACCGGGAAACGATGGCCCTGGCCGAGAAGGGTCTGGTGCGGCCAGACAAGGCGCGCGGCGGCAATGGCAAAGACACTTTGCGCTGGGGAATCGCCATTACGGCAATCGGTATGGCCTTATGCGTTGGCCTGTATCCGATTGGCTTTCTTGGCAATGGCACGCGATTCCCGCTTGGCCTCGGCCCGTGGATGCTGGCCGGGCTGATCCCCACATTCTTTGGGCTGGCCTTGGTGATGATTTATGTGCTGACGCGGGAGGAAAAGCCGAAGGATACTGCTGTCGCGATGAAGGATGACGACAAGCCCCGGCTGGAAGAGCCGCCCGGCGCGGCTTCGTAGACGTTCCAGCGAAAGGCCTCTATCCGAAACCCCACCTGCTTCACGGAGCGGGTGGGGTTTCGTGTTTGTTGTTTTGTTTCCCCAACGATTTTTCCAGATTGTGCAGGCGGGCCAGCACCTCGGCGTGCAGGTCGTCCACCTTCTCGTGCAGTTGCGCCACTTCAAGCTCGGCCTTCAGATTCACTTCATACTCAATGTCGGAGCGAATCCGGTCTTTGGCCACCTGCCGGTTCTGGCTGAGCAAGACCAGCACCGACAGAATGATGGCTTCCAGCGAGACCGACATGGTGAGCAGGCCAAAGGGAAACGGATCAAAGACGGCCAGATCGGGGATCACGTTTATATTCCAAATAATCCAGGCGGTGAAAAGCATCGCGTGAATCGCCAGGAATGGGATACTACCGCTGAATTCGGCGATCCAATCCGCCGCTTTTTGAACGACGGTTCGCTTGTCTTCCACTTCCTCGTTGACATTGCGCGAGACGCGGCCCCGTAGCAATTCGTCCGTCTTGCGAATGCGCTGGCCCATCACCGCCAGCATATCCAGCGCCGCATGTGGCTCATTGCGGAAAAAGAGCAGAAGGTCATCCCGGTCGAGCACCAGCAATTCGGTGTCTTCCAACGCCAGGGCGCTGGCAGTGCGCGGGCCGCCATCCAGGAGCGAAAGCTCGCCAAACAGGTCGCCAGGTTCGGCGGTGTTAAACGTGATCTTTTCTCCGGCATGATCTTTGGCAAAAAGCTCTACTTTGCCAAGGCGAACCAGGTAAAGCGAATCGCCGGGGTCGCCGAACTTGAAAATGGTTTCCCCTTTCCTGGCCGTGGTTTGGTCTAACACGGCGGCCAGCGCTTTGCGCTCGGCATCATCCAATAATTGAAAGAAAGCAACTTCAGAAAGCAGGTTCTCGTCGGCGGGCATAGATTCAGCCTCCAGTAAATTTCGTAGATGTAAAGTGGTGTAATTGTAACCGAATTGGTCACTGCTCAGGCCGGAAAACCTGCCACTAATTTCACTAATTATCACGAATTATTTTTGGATCAATTCGTGACTCTACTGCAAAAACCACGATCTCACCGTGAAGGCGCGAAGAGCGCAAAGGATTCGCCCTTGTTTTCCTTCGCGTTCGCCTGCCCCGCTTCTTTTTGCGGGGTTGCGTCTTCGCGGTTCAAATGGGCTTTTCCAGTAGACCCTACAGTGTGACGAGCAAAGGCCTCTACTTTTCCGGCGCGCTGCTGTCAATCCACTGTTTGACCAGCGTCAACTCCTGCGCCGTCAACTGCCCGAAGTGCTTTTCACTTTGCACTTGCACCAGTTTACTGCCAGCCGAATCGCCGGACGTGATCACCGCCCCGTTTTTACTGCCCTTCATTGCGCTTTCGTAACTTAGTAGATTCAATCCGCCCAAAGCCGCACTGCCGTGACATGCGCCGCACGTCTTCTCGAAGATCGGCTGAAGCGTGGCGTAGGTTGAAGGCCCGCCCGCCGGCGCAACGGGCGTAGCGCCAGGTGAGGTGGCGGCTGTCTCGGGCGTTTCCGGCTCTTCGGCGGGAATGGAGGTTGGCTGAGGTGTTGGCATCTGCGCCGCCAGCACCTCGGCCAGCTTCGGCGCATCCAGGCCCGCATAAGTCCATACCGAACCGTGACAGGCCGCGTTCGAGCAGAAGGAGGTGTTATCGGTGCCGCCGGCATTGTCGGTGTTGTGGCAGGCCGTGCAACTCTGGTCGAGGGCCTGGCGATGGATTGCGATCCAGTTCGAGTTCTGGTGGCTCTCCGGCTCGGGGCCGCGGCTGATCTCAATGTCAACCACAAAATCCTGGGCCCCGGCTACCACCGGGATCGAGTGACACAAGTTGCACTCCAGGCGGATGGCTTCCTGATCAGGGTTCAGATGCTTGCCGTCATGACAGCGGAAGCAACCGGGAGAATTTTTGTGTCCCACATTATTGGGGTGGGAGTTCCAGTCGGCTTTTTGTTCTGGAAAGACTGACTGGGTGTAGATTTCCTGAATGGCGGCGATGGCAGTCTGCACTGCTTCCCGGTTAGAAGCGTAGAAATCCGGGTAGGAGACTTGATAGTAAGTATCCAGGCCGGTAATGGCATCGAGCGCTTTTTGTTGAGTGTCATACGAGCCGCGCAGAGCCTCCGTACCTTTGAAATGAATCTCAGGGATGGCGGGGCTGATCACCTCAAGCGACAGAGCCTTATCCATGGCGGCTTCGGGCGTGCGAATCAAGTGGGTGATGCGGTTGTGGCAGGTGATGCAATCCATTTCCTTAAGTTGATCGTCAGAAATGGTGGCCGGGACAACGCTGGCGGTCACATCCGTGTATTCATCGGTGGTGCCGTCGTCGTTGTATACCCTGACGTAAGGGATGCTCTGTTCCATTTTGTCTGCCGGGTACGGGTAATAGAGGATACGATTCTCGATGTGCCAGTGGATGCCCAGGCCCAGGCCCTGGCGCTTCGTGCCGCCGCCGGTTTTGAGGGTGAGGAAGGTACTGGTGGGCGTGTTGTCGGCATTATCGCCAAAGTGCTTGATCTCACGCAGACTGTCGTCGGAGAACTTTTCCGGGGAGTGACAGCGCTCACAGGTCTCGCGGGCCGGGCTCATGTCGTCGGCGGTGATCGGAAACTCATAGGTAGTGAAGGCCAGGGCGACAATATGTTTGATATCGCCGGCCTTGCGCAGGATTTGGTTGCCGATGAACTCGCGCCCAATGTGGCACTCCACACAGGCGATGCGGGCGTGAGGCGACACCTGATAGGCCGCGTATTCCGGTGGCATGGTGTGGCAGGCCGTGCCGCAGAAAGAGGGCGAGTTCGTATAGTCCCAGGCATAGGCGCCGGAAACAAGCAAAAACAGCGTGATCCCTCCCAACACAATGTAGGGCAACGCGCGCACCCAGCGCGGCGCGCCCGCCGGCGGGAAGAAGAAGTTACGCAGAGATGAACGAATCCGATTCATGCCTGTTTGCCTCATTTCTCTGGAGCGCCAGCGGCGATCCAGTCTAAGATTAATTGAATCTCAGCCTCAGATAGTTGACCCTTCGGCGGCATAATGTCGCCTTGAGACTGTGTGCCAAGCACTTTCTGAGCTAATAAACTGCCTTTCGCATCTCCGGGGATCACCACCGGGCCATTGTCGCCGGTAGTCATCACAGTTGTATAGCTCGAAGCATCCCAACCTCCAAGCTTGATGGATTTGCCGTGACAGAGGGAGCATTCTGTCTTTAGAAGCGGCAAGACCTCCCCCGAAAAACCGGGTGGGGCGCCCGGTGTGCCCGTAGTTTCTTCGCCCTCAGCTTTCAGGCTTCGGACGAAGCGGACCAGCTGCTCAATTTGATCGGGGGTGAGGATTTCGCCCCAGGCGATCATCGGCGTGGCCTCGCGTCCTTTGCTGATCGCGTCAAACAGGGTCTGGTCGTCATAGCGAGCCTGGAAAGCCGGGTCACTGAAGGCCAGGGCAATTCCACCCTCGCCGTTCGGGCCGTGGCAACGGGCGCAAATGTTGGTGTAGAGTTGGGCGCCGGTGAGCGCCGCCTGGCCGGAAGAGACCTCCGGCGGCAACTCCACCGGCGGGTTGGCTTCCCAACTTCGTATGAAGGCCACGATGGCATCGGTCTGGTCGTCATTCAGGGGGCCGCCATAGGCGGAGCCAAAGGGCGACATACCAAAATTTGGCTGGCCCTGAGCAATGATGTTGCGCAGGGTGATGTCGTCACGAGTCTTCAGGAATTCGGCCGAACTAATCGGGGCGATCGTGTCGTCGGCTCGGCTGGGGTTGGGGCCGCCCTCGCCGAACTGACCGTGACAACCCGAGCAGTTTTCAGCGAAGAGTTGTGCGCCGGCCGCCGCCCCGGTGCCCTGGCTGGCCGACAGAGTGTAGGCCACCAGCGCATCAAGTTGCTCCGGGGTGAGTATGTTCCCCCACACTGGCATCGTCACATGCCCGCCGCCGCTGGCAATGATCTTGCGTGCACTGTCTTTGTCAGGGGCCGTTGGAACCTTTTCGCCATGACAGGTGCTGCAATGTTGATCAAAAACGGTCTTGCCAGCGGAGGCGGTTGCCGGATCAGTTACATAAGCCGCCAGAGTCTCAAGGTCTGTCTCAGTCAGCGTGCCGCGCCAGGCCGGCATTGTCAAATGTTGCCCGCCCTGACTGATCAACGTGCCCAATTCATTTTCGTCTCCGGCGAAAGCGACTCCGCGCCCGTGACAGCCGGCGCAGTTGACGGCAAACAGACGCTGGCCGTCCGGCGCCGCCAGGAAGTTGAGCAGTGAGTTGCGTTGCTCGGTGGCCAGCGTCTCGCTCCAATTTGGAATCTCTACATTCTGATGAGGCGGGTACTGGGGGCCTTCATCCAGAACGCGCTTTAGCTCTGCCGGGTTGCCGGCGGCCAGCACGGTCAATTCATGGCAATCGCCGCATTGCTGAGTGTAGAGGGCACTGCCGTTAGGAGAAACAACGAATCCGGCCAGAGCATCAATCTCGTCCGTGCTCAAGTCGCCACCCCAGGCGGGCATGCCTTCATGTTTGCCGGTCGCGATAAGCTGATGGAGATCAGTTCCCGGCGGCACCTCAATGCTGGGGCCATGACAATTGGAACAGTTTGTTGAATACAGCGCGGCGGCTTTGTCCGCCGCGGCGATTGCTTGAGGCGGCGGCGCCTCGCGCACGGCCAACACCGTCAGCGCCACAATTCCGGCGACGATGGCTGTCGCGAACAGGCTGGCGAAGGGTCGGTTGAGAAAATGTCGCTTCGGGCCTCGGTCTATAAAAGGCAATGCCAGCAGAAGCACGATCCCCAGCGTGGGAATGACCATCACCCCGATGACTTCCAGGTTGCCGGGGAAATACTTGAGGAGCTGAAACAGGAAGAGGAAATACCATTCCGGCTTGGGGGTGTAATTGGTGTCGGCCGGGTTGGCGCGGGCCTCGGTTGGCACGCCTACAAAATATGCCAATGCGGCAAGAATGGCCAGAATCAACAGCGAAGCCAGAACATCTTTGAAGATAATGTCCGGGAAAAAAGGAACACCTTTTTCTTTGGCCTCGTGATAACGGTCAAGGTAGGACTGCTTCTCTTGTTCATTCATGGCTCACTCATCCCTTCTTGGCGCAGCGGTGATGCCGATCCGAATGATCAGGTACAAGTGAACGACCAACAGCGACAGCAGGGCCGCCGGCAGTATCCAAACATGAGCGCCGAAGAACCGGGCCAATGTCACTGCCGACAGTTCTTCGCCGCCGCGGGCGACGCGCTGTACCCACTCGCCGATGCCTGGCGCGACGCCGGCAATACGAGTGCCGACCGTTGTGGCCCAATATGCTTTTTGATCCCAGGGCAGGAGATAACCGGTAAAGCCAAAGCCGATGACAACCAACAAGAGAAGAACACCGCTCAGCCAGGTCACCTCGCGGGGAAACTTGTAGGCGCCGGAGAAAAAGGTGCGTAGCAGGTGAAGCACGGTGAGGATCACCATGGCGCTGGCCCCCCAGTGATGCAGGCCTCGAATGAACCAGCCCGCCGCCACCTGTGTCGTAATGTAAACCACGCTGTCGTAAGCGTGATCGGGGGTAGGAACGTAATAGAGGGTGAGCAGAATGCCGGTGACGATTTGCAGGCTGGCGACAAAGAGCGTGGCGCTTCCGAGGGTGTACAGCCAGTTCACGTGCGGTATCTTACGCAAGAAGATGGCCGCCCACACCCCGCGCCAGCCAAACCGTTCATCCAGCCAGTTGCCAAGTCTTGTGGTCATCTTAGCCCCTCCGAATGAACAGCACGCCGTTTTCAACTTTCGTCTCAAAGCGGTCGAGCGGGCGCGGCGGCGGGCCGGAGATGACACTTCCATCTTTGCCAAAGACACCGTTGTGGCAGGGGCAGAAGAATTTCTCCTGCTCTGCGATCCAACGCGCCCGGCATCCCAGGTGGGTGCAGACGTTGGACATCGCAACATAGCTCTGCCCGTCCTCGGTCAGCACATAGGCCGAAATCTCTTCCTGGTCGGTGATCCAGCCTGTCTGGCGTTCGATCGTTGTTTTGAAGAGGGTCGGCGTGCCCGGCTCCACTTTGCTGATTGCGCCCAAGCGGACCCAATCCTCGGTCTCCTTTTTCAGAGCCGGGCTGATGATGTAAGCGACGGCCGGCAAGCCAACCACCGCCCCGATAAAGCTGGTGATCGTGGCAATGGCCTTACTCATGAACTGACGTCGCGTGACTTCTTTGTTCGATGTCTCCATTTTTCCTCCTGAGTTGGACTCTAATTAGAACGTCACCTTACGCAGATCGTGCCGTTTGTCACGCGCCGCGCCGCAAAGGCGGGAATCCAGCGCGTAGCGGCTGGACACCCGTTCCCCGTTTGCACGGGGACAAGCTTCGCGGGTGTGACGATGCGTAAGATGAGTTAGAACTTCAAGGCCGCCTGGCCGGGGCTGTTTCTCGCCGAGAGTCTATTTCTCCGGCGCGCCGGCGGCGATCCAGTCTTTCAGCGCACTTAGCTCTGTTTCACTTAGCTGGCCAGGGTGCTTCTTGCCTTGCTTGATGACGATTAAGCTGTTGTCGGGATCGCCGGCCACAATGACCGGGCCGTTCTTGCCGCCCTTAAGCGCTGATTGATATGTAGTGAAATCCAACCCGGCAATACTACCATGGCAATCGCCGCATTTTGCCTCTAAAACGTTGCCGATATTTCCTACCCACACAGCTTGCAGCGCCGCCGAGGTAGGGGTAGGCCTTGGTGTCGGCAAAGGGGTAGGAGTGAGTGGCGCAAAAGCTGTTGCTTGTTCCAGACGTGGCGGGACAGTGTCAATGGCCGTCTTTTCAAATGTTACAAATCGGTATACGCCGAAGAGCAATGCAATCGTCAACACACCCGACACCGGGTAGAAGACTTGCTGGCGCTTCCTTAATTGAATTGGATCAACCGGGCGTTCTGCCACACCGGCCTTGATATCGGCCAATTCCAGCGGATGATCTTCAGCCATTTCGTGTTCAGTGAGCTTGCCAGTCCACATACTTTTGTTGAAATGACGAAGATGCACGCCATACATGTGCCAGACAATGATCGCCAGCACCGCCAGCAGGGCTTCTCCGCCGTGCGCGGCTTTGGCGGCGGGAATGAACTGGCCGGGAAAGAATGTGGCGGTGGCGATGGGGTTCCACATCATGAAGCCAGTGATAACCATGACGATAGTACCCCAGGCGAAAGCCCAGTATTCAGCTTTCTCTTCAAATGTGTATCGCCCGCCCTGCGGTCTGTCTTTGCGAAGCCCCAGATTGTAAAGAAAAACACCAAGCGCATCCGTCACATCAGTCACACTGGGGAGCATGGTGAGCCGCACCCGACGGACGAGCATGCGATAGCCCAGACCGGTAAGATGGAAGACGGTTTCGAGCATAAGCACGATGGCAGCCAGGTGGTGAACTTGCCGCACAAATTCAATGCCACCCAGAACACGGATCATCGTTTGCGCCCACTCAGCCGCAATGTATTTTTGCGGCAAGCCGGTGACAGCCAGAACGGTGAATGAGGCTATGGAAATAACATGTTCGATGCGGTGTGCCAGCGTGAAGCGTGTATAGGAATTCGCGCTCATTTCTTGACTCCCTTGATCCGTCCAGCGATCCGCCGCCCTGCATCGGTTATTACAAACAAGGCCATGCCGCCAATAACCGTCGGTATGAAGAACCTGTAGAACAGTCCGACGAAATAAACCAACGCATTGTGCTGGGGGGATGGCGCATAGTGGCTGAGCCACGCTTCAGGGAAGTTAGCCGTCGCGCTGGGGTGGCATTTCTGGCAGGTGGTCAGCAAGTTCCGTTGAATCACCTTCGACTCGGTGTCCGTGATCAGTTTGATGTCGTGGACACCATGACAATCGATGCACAATGGTTTGTTGGGCAATTGATCGGGCGATTGCTGCTCGAAGAGAGTCACGGTTGTGCCGTGGAAATCGGCAATGTAAGTGTCAATGACAGCGGTGTTCACCCCATATTTCGCCATTCGGGCCGGGTCAGAATGGCATTCGGCGCATATCTTTGGCGACTTGAGCAGGAACTGGGCGGTGCGCGGGTCGGGAATGTCGTGAACGCCGTGACAATCGATGCAGGTGGGCACGTCTGGGTTTTCGGTGCCGCTCAACGCTGACCCGTGGATGCTGTTGCGATATTCATTGGCGATACGGCTGTGGCAACGGGCGCAGGTGGTAATGATTCTCGATCGCGGCTCGGCGGGGAGCTGGGTGTAATGCGGGTTGTGGCAGTCCGAGCAGACAGCGGCGTCTTCGTTGCCTTCATCGTGCAGTTGTTGGTGAATGCTGTCGTGCTGTTTAATTGCTTGCTCTTCGTGACAGGACCCGCACGTTCCGGAGAAAGTGGCCGCTACTTGTCGCAGGTTTTCTGCGGCTAACGGCTCATGTGGAAAGGCAGTGATGTCTTTGTGGCAGTTGGTACAGCCAATCGCTCCCAGCCCATGCTGTGAGTTGGCGAACGCTTCGCCGTCAATAGTGAGGTACAGCGACTCGCCCCCGGCCAGGGTCATGATTTGATCAGGCGCGGTGTGACACTCGAGGCATTGCTGATCGGAGTTGATGGGAATAGGCTCAGGAGTCGGCGTCGCTTCCTGCTGGAAACCAGGTGCGGCCTGAACCCGGGCCAGAGACAGGCCCAGCAAGAGCAAACCACTCACTGCTCCCAGCATTCCCCAACGAATAAAGTGTCTCATCATGTGAATCCCTTTCCGCAGTGTCATGCTAAGAGTACCTTAATTGGCGAAATACTTGAACGGGTCAACCGTCATCAAATAATATGATAAACGTCATCGGAAATAATGCAAGCCGGGCGTAAGCCCGGCTTGCAAAGGAGAGGAGGGAGAGAGCAAGCTTATGGTTTGAACACAAAGGGCGTCGAGCCATTCTCATAGGCATGGCGCACTTGCGCGTTTTCGAAAATGGCAAAGCCAAAGTAGTAAGTAGCAGTCAGATCATTGAATTGAACGTCATATTTCTCGGAGGCCGTCACCAGCTTGCGGCTGAACTCAATCGTCCACTTGCCATCGGCGTACTTCCAGCCGGCGGAGAGGTCGCCGCGGTCGCCGACGATTTCACTCTTGAGGATGCCGGGGATGTACTCGTCGGCCTTGATCGCCGCCGGATCAATCACAACCTTCTCGCCGTCAATGATGAAGCCTGGAGCGCCAGTGGTGAGGTCAACGGCCGGGGAGGTGAAGCCCGGGCCATCCTTGGCTTCGTTGACATTGTCAGCATAGCCACCGGAGTCTTTCGGATCGCTGTGGCGGCCAGCCTCGATGGTCTTGGTCTGCGCCTCGGGCGAGGAGGTGTCCACTTTGGTCCAGTCGAGGTACTGATCATCTACCTGATTCAGGTTGCGGATTGACTTCCAGTGCCAGATGTCACCCATCTGCCCTTCGCCGGCAGTGTACTTGTTGCCGTAAGGCTTAATGTCGGGGTTCTCGCCAGCGTGGCATACAGCAAAACAGCCCTGCTTGTCAAAGTTCTTGATGCTGTTATCAATGGGCCAAATGAAGGCAAACTTATCTTCGTAGACAGTGTTATTGTCGCCGCCTTTGTCATTCGGATCTTTGATCTTCTTCCAAGTACCGTCAGCCTGTTTCTGCCAGGGCGAGCGGAAGAAGGACTCGGTCGGATCAGAGTAAGTGACCAGGAAGTACACCATATCGCCACTGTAGACCGACTTGAGGGTGGCTGTTGTTCCACCCGAGCCGTCGAAGTTCATGCCGCCACTCACCTCGATCTCGGTGGCCGGGGCATCTTTCCAGATCGCCTCGCCGGCCACACCATCCAGAGCCGGCGCAGTGTCGGCCTTCACCGATACGAGAGCGCCCTCAGGAGCCGTCCACGGCACTTCGGTGGGAGCTTCGGTTGGGGGCACTTCGGTGGGCGGCGGTGGCTCAGTGGGTTTCGCGGTCGGCGGCGGCTCGGTGGGAGCCGGGGTCGGGGTGGCGGCTGAACCGCAAGCCGCTACGAACAAACTTGCAACGACCAGCAGGCTCAGAAGAGAGTACAGGTTCTTTTTCATGAAAGTCCTCCTTTGGACAAATGACGTTGGTAATGGGTTTTGTAACCCACTCGGTCATGGGGTATATAACCCATGCTTGATGTGTATCATCTCCCATTCTCTGCTTGATTATTAGTGCAATGTGTCACAAATTGCGCTGTGACAAAAATCATAAATTGCATGCATAAAAAAACCGGGCACATTGCTGTGCCCGGCTACTTGGAGGGTAATTATCCTCAGAGAATTAAGGTCGCGTGTACTTGCTCACGTTGCCACCCATATTCTCAATCGAGTCGATCAGGAATTGGATGACATACTTCGGGTTGTGCACGAACAACCCTGGATCCTTCTGGGAGTACTGATAGTTGAAGGCCGCCCTGAGCAAACGCGGAGTCCAATTGCCATTGTAGTTGACATTGGCCCCTTGGTCGTTCTTGTCGGGCTTGCCATCCTTGTCAGCATCCACGAAGAAGTATGGATAGGCGCTACTGTTGTACACGATCGGCTTGCCGGCCTCGGTCTCGGCGTAGGCTTGGATCTCGGCGTAGAGAGCTTCGGCCAGGGTCTCGATTTCACCCTTCGTGCCTTCAGTCACATTGCCGTCACCGTCATAGTCGGTGGTGTCGCCCGGCGCGCGGATTTCTTCCAGCTTGGCGCCGGGATGGCAGCCCTCGCAGAGCTCCAACTTGGGTTGGAGGGCGTGCACATCATGGCAGTCGGCGCACTTGTTGAGCGGGTGCGTTGTGTTCTGGCCGATATATTCCTTGTTGGCATACTGATAGGCGCCCTGCACGTCGCCGCCGAACAAAGTGGCGCCCGCGGCCAGGTAGTGGATGTTCTTGAAGCTGATCGCCTTATCCGGCGTATCGTCTTCCTTGCCCTTCAAAGCGTTGTTCACGCTGGTGGTGGACTCGCGGCCCATGTGGCACGTGATGCACAGATTCGAGTCGTCGGCCACGAATTTGCCGTCGGCGTCCTTGCCGCCGAGACTCACGGTCTTGCCGCTGGGGAAGGTGACCGAGGCGATGGCGTAACGAGCCGGGAAACCGGCCTTCTCATCGTGGCAGGTAGTGCACATGAAGCCGTTGCTCGTGGGGGCGTTGCCCAGGCCCGTGGTCACCGTGGTGCCGCTGGAGGTTACCACGGTCGAGCCGCCGTTGGCGATGAAGGTCGGCAGGCCGGTGGCCGTGTGGCACTTGACGCAGCCAAACGGCACACTCCCGGTGGCGTCCCAATCGCGGAACGGCAGGGTGTCGCCGGCGAAGTGTTTGGCATCGGTGCGAGCCAGTTTGCTCACGTCACCGCCCAGGTCGGCAATTGAGTCGTACAGCAGTTGGACGATGTACTTGTTGCCGTGGGCGAAAGCGCCCGGATCCTTGATGGACACCTGGTAGTTGTAGGCCGCTTTGAGCAGGCGCGGCGTCCAGTTCGGGTACGCCTTGTCATCCGCGCCCATGAAGTAAGGATAGGTGGCCGCATCGTACTCGATTTCGGCGCCGCCTTTGTCCAGGGCATACTTCTGAATCTCAGCCATCAAAGTTTCCTGCAGGCCCTGGATCTCGTAGTACATGCCTTCTTCCACGTTGCCGTCGCCGTCGTAGTCCGGGTTGGAACTGACCATGCGGACGTTCTTCAGGTCTTCAACGCTGGCGACGCCTTGATGGCACTCGGCGCACTTGTCAACCTTCACCTGGAGGGTGTGCGGGTCGTGGCAACCGACACAGGAATCGTAACCTGCGACGTGGGTGTTCTTGGAGTCGTAGGACATGCCATCGTATTGGTAGCCGCCGCGCACCATGCCGCCATAGAGGGTGGCCGCCGCGGCGAAGTAGTGGATGTTGCGGAAGCCGAGCTTCACTTCAGTGCCCTGCGCGTTCTTGACCGGGGCCGGAACGGCATCGGGGTCAACGTTCTCGCCGAACTGGGCGATGAACGCATCCACGCTCGCCTTAGACTCGCGGCCCTGGTGGCAGATCATGCAACGAGCGGCATCGCCCAGGCCAGTGATGGTGATGGTGTTACCCTCATCATCCTTGCCAGGGAATTGAACGCTGGTGAGCTGGAAGGTCGTGACCGGGTTGTGGCAGGCCACGCACTGAATACCCTGCGCATCAGCGGCTGGAACCGCGGCGTCCACTTTAAGAGCCTCACTGCCGTCGGCGCCCAGATAGTCGCGGTAACCGGCGGTGGTGTGGCATCTGGCGCAGCTGGTGGGAACGCCATCCGGGTTGGCGGTGACATCATCCCAGTGGCGGAAGGGTTCTGTATCAACGGCGTGGTGGGCAGAACCGGCCCACAATTCCTCATATGGCACCTCAGGCCCCGCTGGCGCAGGCACAGCCGTTACTTCGACGACACTGGTGACTACGACCTCACGTGTCACCTCGACTGGCGCAGGGGCCGGCGACGAGCAGGCGACCACAATCAGCCCAATTGCCGCCAGCGCCGCGCCCAAAAGTAAGAATTTTCTTTTCATAGCCTCTCCTAAACCTAAACTTTTTTTATGCTCGAAATATCTTTTGAAAACATTTAGTAGATTTTGTCTCTGGTGGGCCTCCTTTTATTGGGCAATCATTTCCTCTACTTTTTCACGGTATTTGAAAAGAAGCACAACTAACTAGTACGCGTTGGCAGAAGTCTTCCACCGGTTGTCACCCTGAGCAGAGCGAAGGGTCTCCGGCCCGGCAGAGAGATGCTTCGCTTCGCTCAGCATGACAAACCGACGAGGGATTTCCGCCGGGGTGTACTAGGCGGTTTGGCCTGACAATATTGCTCTCTATTATTAATGTTTGCTTAGAAAGAGACAGTGCGATTTGTCACCGCAGTAACGTTACAAATATCGTCCAATTATTCACAAAGAAAACGCCGCATCGACATCGATGCGGCGTAGCGAAGGCCGGTTGGAGAGGCTCAGAGAGCGCCGGCCGTTGCCAACTGCATAGGTGGCTCAACTTCGAACGCGGCTTCGTGCTGGACGACATTCAAATACCGCACGCCAAGAGTGAAAGCCATCAACCCATAAGCCACCACGCCTGCGCCGACTAAAAATTCGATCAGTGACGGCGCGTAAGCGGTGTAGCGCACGGCAATCTCTTGTGGTAAGTAGGTGAGCAAAACTAATTGTCCGGCCAGGTTCGTATCCCAGCGGTAAGCCACCACCCCGCCCACCACCAGCGCCAGGGCCGCCATTCGCAGAAGCCGGTGGCCTCGCAGGCGCGGTTGCAACAAAACGATCATGGGAAGCGCCGTGCCAAGCAAAATTTCGCCGATCCAGAAGTTGAACGACAGCGGCCCGCTGGTGAGCAAGCTCAGCCCTTCGGTCCGGCCCGGCTCGTAAGTGTATGTCATGGCGAACGCATCCCAGAAGCGGAAGTACAGGTAGGCGGCCAGCACCCAGCCGATGAAGTTCGACAGTTGATTGATCAGGGCGTCGTTGATCTTGGCTTTAGAGCTGAACGAGGCGGCCAGCATGGAGGCCAGGGCCGTGAGCGCCGGGCCGCCGGCCATGGCCGAGATGATGAACAACACCGACAGGTCGGGCCGGTACCAGATGGGCCGGGCCTTGAGTACCCCGTAAGTTGCGCCAAGTGATGACTGATGCAACATCGACAGCCCGAGACCGATGATGGCGAAGACAGGCGCATAATGATGGATGTCAGACAGCCAACCGGCCAGCCGGGGCC
>CAYSIV010000067.1:20760-22032 GCA_964431175.1 uncultured Anaerolineales bacterium | reverse complement strand
TTCGGGCAGAAGCCGCAGGTGGGCATCATCATGGGCATCCTGCCCGGCACCGACGGCGTGGTGAAGATGTCCAAGAGTCTGGGCAACCACATCCCCCTCAACTCGACGCCGGAAGATATGTACGGCAAAGTGATGAGCGTGCCTGACGTGGCGATGGGTAAATTCTTCCGCTTGGCCACGCGCTGGACGCCGGATAAAGTGGCCGAGGTGGAAGCCGGCCTCAAGGCTGGCGCGCACCCGCGCGATGTGAAGATGAGGCTGGCCTGGGAGATCACCTCGTCGTTTTATGGCGATGCCGCCGCCGACGCGGCTCAGGAACACTTCCGCACCGTGTTTCAAAGAGGCGGCCTGCCCGACGACATGCCGATTGTTAAACTGGAAGGGACGCCGAAGTTAGTGGAGTTGTTGGTTATTAGTAATTTGGTGAAGAGCAAGAACGAGGCTCGACGCTTGATCGAGCAGGGCGGGGTGAAGGTTGACGGCCAAACCGTGAACGATGTAAATACACTGGCGGCTGAGGGGGTTCTGCAAGTGGGCAAACGCATCTTTGCGAAAGTCACGCGCTGATGCCGCGCTTCTTCTCATCGTGGGTCTGGCTCTTAGCACTCTTCTCAATCGCCAGCTTCATTGAAACAATCTTCTGGGGGCAGATGGGCGCGTTCACGCCGCTCTACTTGCCCAAACTTGGTGTGGCGCCTGAGCAGGTCCCGACCTGGACAGGGGCGATTGCGGCCCTGTCAGGCGCGATTGGCATTCCGTTTCTGCCGCTGCGGGGCGCGCTGGCCGTCGCCGAACTATACACTGGCAATGACCCCGGCACGGCGATTGGCATCGTCCTCGGGGCGGGCGGATTGGTGACTTTGATCCTCAGCCCAATCATCGGTTCTTTGGCTGACCGCTTCGGCCATTGGCGGGTGTTGATCGTCGGCGCCGCCGCCACCGTCCTGTTGTGGCCGCTTCCTGCCCTCGCTTCCAATCTGGTTCTCTTCGCCGTCGCCTGGGCGGTGCTCAATGGAGTGATGGCGGGCGTCTTCGCCATTTCGTTCAGCGTCCTCTCGGACTCTGCCGCCACCGATGTGCGCGGGCGGGTGATGTCGTTCGCCTATTTGCCGGTCAATGTCGGTTCGATGATCGGCCCGGCCATTGGCAGTGTGGTGACTCAGATCAGTGTGTTTGCCGTTTTTCCGGCGGCGGCGGTGATGACAATCCTGGGCGTAGGGATGTTAGCGGTCGCCCGCCGGCGATAATAAACTTTGCGCAACCAGCGCAGCC
>CAYSIV010000067.1:3518-20750 GCA_964431175.1 uncultured Anaerolineales bacterium | reverse complement strand
GCAGAACACAAATTGCATAAGACCCATCCGGCGCAAAGCCGATGAACCAACCCACCGTGCCGTCGCCGAAACCGGAAGGAAGCGTGGCAGCATAGCCGGGCAAAGGGAAGCCAGAGAGCGCGCCGTTCGACTCGAATTGGGATTGCAGTTGGTCGGCCACGTCGGGCGGGATGACGGCGACGGGGTGGCCGGTTGCTGTTTGTTCGACCCATTCGCTTCCCTTGGCCGATTGGATGGCCGCGATCAATCGCGGGGCAGGCATCTCGCCATTGTTGACGATGGCGGCGGTGAGCAAAGCGAACTGCAAGGGCGAAATCTTGCCATCACTGGCGGCGACGGTTGGGACGGGAAGGTCGGGCGGAGAAGGCAAGTCGAGTATAGATGGAAAGAGGGAGAGCAGTTCACCAGCCGGGTACACAGCGGCGGTTGCCCGGTTGATCAGCGGCCCGTTGGCATTGGCGGTGAAGGTTTCAAAATCGGCGTCGAGTTGGGCCGGGTCGAACGACGGCGAGGACGCCAGCGCCAATAGATCGCCGCTGTGAGGCGCGACGACGACAATTGCTCCGGGGCGGTTGGCGAGGGCGCTGAAGGTTGCATGTTGCCAGTTGAGATCGAGGGTGAGTTGAACGTCGCGCCCGACTTGCAGTTCGCCCAGCAAGTCATGCCGCCGCCACCGTTCCAAGTCGCTCAAACCTTCATCGCCGCTCAAGGTCGCGTCGGCGGCGGCTTCGATGCCGCTGAGGCCGTAACGAAACGAAGCGTAGCCGAGGACTTGCGCGGCAGACAAGTCGTAACGGCGCACGAACTTATCTGGCTCGCCCGTGGTCTCGGCCAGGGCGAGGCCGTTGCGATCCAGGATGCTCCCGCGCTCGCTTTGCGCCCGGTGGTAGAGAATGACGGCGCGCGGGTTATCGTCGCGGCTCACCAGCGACTCGCGGGCGACGAAGTTCCAGTAGCCGGTTGCCAGGCCGAGCACCGCAAAGGCAATCAAGAAGAAAATGGCCAGGTCGCGAACCGGGCGAAGCGGATTAAGCTGATTCGGCATCGGCGGAGAGCTTGAGGAGCAAGCCAATGATGATGAAGTGGGCCAGCAGGGACGAGCCGCCGTAACTGAGAAACGGCAGAGTCACCCCGGTGAGCGGCAGAACTTTGATCACGCCGCCGATGATGAGAATGGCTTGCAAGCCGACGAGAACGGCCAGACCGCCCGCGAGCAGTCGGCGGAAATTGCTACGGGCCAGGGCCGCGGCGCGGAGGCCCCGGAGCATGATGACGGCCACCAGCATAATGGCGGCTAAACCGCCGATCAGCCCCCATTCTTCGAGGATCGCCGCGAAGACAAAATCCGAATGCACCACCGGGATCACCGTCGGCGCGCCGATGCCGAAGCCACTGCCAAAGAGTCCGCCGTCGGCGATGGCGATGAGCGACTGGACGATTTGAAAGGAGCGGCCTGATGGATCGGCGAAAGGATCGATCCAGGAGTCAACGCGCAGACGCACCACATCAAATAGAAAGTAGGCGAGAGCCGCGCCGGCGATCAATAACAAACCGCCAATGACCAGATAGCGCCGCTGGCCGGTGGCCAGATAGAGCAGGGTGATGAAGACGGCAAAGATGAGCGAGCCGGTGCCGAGGTCGCGCTGGGAGACGAGCAGGATAATGGAAAATGTCCACATCAAAATGATGGGAGCGAGCAGGGGCGCAGTGATCACGCCAGTGCCTTTCTCGGCCAGATAAGCGGCGAGATAGACGACGAAGAGGAGCTTGAGCGCTTCGGAGGGTTGGAAGTAAAGGCCGCAACAGCCCAGCCACAAGGTTGGGCCGCCGCCCGACGGGTTGACTCCGGCGAGCAGGGTGAGGGCGGTGAGGCCGAGGGCGGCCACCAGCCACAAGTAGCGATAGCGCCTCAGCCAGCGCAAGTTGCCCGGCGCGTAAGTGACCAGCAACATCCCGGCGGTGCCGACGACGAGCCACATCGTTTGGCGCCAGCCAAAGGCCGGCGCCAGCCGCCAGATGAGGGCCAGCCCCCAGCCTGACAAAAACATGACCAGCGGGAAGAGAATCGGATCGCGATGCGGCAGGCGATGCGAGAGCAGAACGTGGCCGACGACGGCGCACATTGCCCAAGCCCCGATCGAGACGATGTATCCGAGCGGAAACACTGCCTCCCACCGGGCCAGCCGAACCGCAGGCGCAAGGCCCAGCGCGGCGAAGGCGACGGCCACGAAGCTGAGGCCGAGGGCGAGAAGGAGAGTTTCTTGACGACGGAGCGTGATCACAAAACCCCGACCCTGAAAATCCAAATCCCAATCGCCAAACTTTTGGAGCTTGGGGTTGGGATTTGGGATTTACTTACAGGTACTTGCCAACAATCGGCCTCAACTCGTTGCGGGCGCTTTCGGGGATGCGGGCGCGATCGGTGATGAGGGCCTCGGCCAGAGCCGAGCCGCAATGGCAGTGGCGCTCGGAGGCAAGTGCGCCGGTTAGCCCGGTGAGGGCTTTCTGGGCGACCGTTGTATTTTGAGTCAAGATGCGAATGACCATCTCCACCGTGACCGGCGCTTCGGAGACATGCCACACGTCGTAATCGGTGACGTGGGCCATGCAGGCGTAACAGATTTCGGCTTCGCGGGCCAGAAAGGCTTCGGGGCTGGTCGTCATGCCGACCAGACTCATACCCCAACTGCGAAAGGCGTGGCTCTCGGCTTTGGTGCTGAAGCGCGGGCCTTCGATGGTGATGAACGCGCCGCCCTGATGGACGGTCGCCCCGGCGGCTTTGACCGCCTCAAAGAGTTGGGTTGAAAGGTCGGGGCAAAACGGGTCGGCCACGCCAACGTGAGCCACCAGCCCGCGCCCAAAGAAACTGCGCTCGCGGCCCTTGGTGTTATCAAAAATTTGGTCGGGGATGACGATGTGGCCGGGGGCATAGTCTTCACGCAGGGAGCCGCAGGCGCTCACCGAGACGATGCGTTCCACGCCCAACATCTTGAGGGCAAAGATGTTGGCCCGGTAGTTCACTTCCGACGGCGAGAGGCGGTGGCCCTTGCCATGCCTTGCCAGAAAGGCCACTTGCTTACCGCTGAGCGTGCCGACGATGACCGGGTCGCTGGGCGGGCCGAAAGGGGTAATGATGTGGCGCTCTTCGGTGTGGGTCAGCCCGGCCATGTTGTACAGGCCGGAGCCGCCGATGATGGCGAGAGAGATTTTGTCGGGCATGAGGTGTCTCCTTTGAGTAAGCTTGCTTTCAACGGATAGAGAAACGGAAAAACGGATGGGGCGTGCTCACTCTTGATAGTGTCTGAGATGGGCGGGTCAGAGGGTGGACGCCAGGCGTACCGGCGGGCATGTTTTTGTCAGCCAGGCCCAAGTTGGCTATGAACACGCATGGCACAGCCTATGATGCGATAAGTAAGATCGCTGTGAGGGATCTTCGGGTCAGGTGACATGATTGAGAATGTCAAGCTTGATCACTTTCAACGGATGATTCAAACGGAGAAACGGATAAGGCCGTCTCATCCGTTTTTCCGTTTGAATCATCCGTTGAAAGCTTGTCGGCGATCATAAAGCCCTCTCACTCCAGCTCCAACTTAAACTGCGCCCGCCCCAGCCCGATCACATCTCCGATGCTGATGACGGTAGGGGTGGTGACGGCCTGACCGTTGAGGCTGGTGCCGTTGCGCGAGTCCAAATCTTCCAGCCACCACTTGCCGCCGCGATGGGTGATCAGGGCGTGTTCGAGTGAGGCGGTATCGTCCGGCAGAGAGACGGTGTTGGTGGGGGCCCGGCCAATGGAAGTGATAGGGAGAAGCGGGAAGGTCTCACCCACGGTAGGCGACGATAGATCGCAGGCAACCACCACCAGCCGGCCATGCACCCGGTCGCGGGCCTGGGTGCTGGCAATGGCCCGGCGCACGTCGAGCCACAACAAGTAGAAAATGCCGCCGAGAAATGTGTAAAGGAGAACTGCCAGGACGAGGCGAAGCAGGAATAAGGCTAGAGCGGGAGACATGGAAAGGATGAAGGAAGAAGGCAGAATTATGAAGGATGTAATTAATCTGTTTTTTTTTTGCGTCTTTCATCCTTCATCCTTCATAATTCATAATTTACAATTCATCCTTCATCTTTGGCCGGGCATCGGTGCGGGCAAGCATGGGCCGGGTGTGGCCGGTGTCATCCGGGTTGCCAGCCGGGTCTTCTTCGCCGTAAATTAAAGTAACCCCGGCCAGCGAGATCACGTCGCCGGGGCGGAGCACACATTCTTCGACCCGATCGTTGTTGACGGACGAGCCGGCGGCTGAACCGAGATCGTACAAGACCCAGCGGCCATATCGCTGGCGAAGCTGGGCATGGTGGCGCGAGATGCGCGGATCATCTAGAATCACGGTGTTGTCGAGCCGCCGCCCCAGCGTTACCACCGGGCGGTCAAGCGTCAGGTGCCGGTCGCCGGCCACAATCAGATAAGCTTTGGGGGCGCGCTGAGTCGGGAGCGGCGTGTTCATCGAGATCAGCGGCTGGGTTGGCTCTTTAGGCTCGGCGGGGGCCGGTTCGACGCGAATGCCGTTAAGTTCAACCGCCGGATCGGCTTCGATGAGGACAGTCGGCGGCGCAATCAGAGTCAAGTCAAGTTCACGGGCGAAGATCACCAACTCGTCAGTCAGACTTTGAGTCAATTCGGGCCAGGCGGTCTGCAAAGCGGCGGCATCGTCGGGGTTGAGATGAACGGCGTAGCGGCTCGGAGCCAGCCGAGTTTCGCCAGGGCCGGGCAGGGCGTGGTCTTCCATCGCCCGCGCCAGCCGCACCGCAACCTCGCGCGCCTGAAGTCGTCCGGCCAGCAATCGTGAGAGCGTTCCCTCCACCAACTGCTCAATTTGCGCCTCAAGCCTGGTTAAACGGTTGCTCATAGGC
Organism: uncultured Anaerolineales bacterium; assembly: GCA_964431175.1. GTDB lineage: Bacteria > Chloroflexota > Anaerolineae > Anaerolineales > VGOW01 > VGOW01. Next base: position 15,842 of record CAYSIV010000067.1, on the reverse strand, counting down.
GGGATTATAGCATGGGAGTTGCGAGGGATAATGAACAATGAGACAATGAACGACCATGGAAACAAATTCCAAATCCCAAAATCCAAATCTCAAAACGCAGGAGTTGACAGCCACAACAGGGAGACAGGTTCGCCTCACCAGCCTGGCTTCGTGCGCGGGTTGAGCGGCCAAACTTGATCCCCAGGTGCTGGGGCAGGTGATTCGCCCCTTGGGCGAACTCTTCAAACAAGCCGACTACCCGGCTCTGCTCGTTGGCCTGAGCGCGCCGGATGACGCCACTGTGTACCGCCTGAACGACTCGCAAGCCATCGTCTCCACTGTGGACTTCTTCCCGCCGGTGGTGGACGATGCCTTCGAGTTCGGCGCGATTGCGGCCGCCAACGCCCTCTCGGATGTTTACGCGATGGGCGGCGAGCCGCTGTTTGCCCTCAACCTGGCCGCCTGGCCTGATGATGTTGATCCCGCTTTACTCTTGGATGTTCTGCGCGGCGGGGCCGAGAAGGTGAAAGAAGCCGGGGCGGCGATTGCCGGCGGCCACACCGTGACCGACCGCGAACCCAAATACGGGTTGGCCGTCACCGGTTTGGTGCATCCGGATCATATTTTCACCAAAGGCGGCGCTCGCCCCGGCGACAGCCTCATCCTGACCAAGCCGCTGGGCACTGGCACGATCACCACTGCCATCAAGCGCGGGCAGGCCGCCGAAGCCGACGCCAGAGCTTGCGTGGCAAGCATGATGAAGTTGAACCGCGACGCGGCCCGGGCCGCGCGAGACTTGGGTTCAGCCGTTCACGCCGTCACCGACATCACCGGCTTTGGGCTGGCCGGGCACGGGCACGAGATGGCCCATCTGTCCGGGTGTGCGTTGCGCCTTGAATTTGCTAGACTACCCTGGTTGCCGGGCGCAGATCGTTATGCCGGCCAGGGGGTCTTCCCCGGCGGCTCAGAGCGCAATGAGCGATACTACGCCCGGTGGGCGACCTTTGAGCGAGAGCTGGCCGACTGGGAACGGATGCTGTTGTTTGACCCGCAGACAAGCGGCGGGTTGTTGTTGGCTCTTGAGGCCGACCGGGCCGAAGAATTTTTGCGCCACACGCCCGGCTGGAAAATTGGCGAAGCGGTAAGCGGCGCCGAAGGCAAACTTATCTTCTGCTGATATATAAATAGTTGTTGGTTATGGCTTCTAAAAGCCCCCGCTTGACCAGGCGAGACCTGCCCCCAACACCTGCCTTTACCGACGGGGATGACGCCACACGCCCTGAACCCGAAATTTCCCCATTGAACCCACCGTCGGCCGAGCCGGTTGAACTGACCCCGGCCGCCGAACTTGCGGCGGTTCGCCAGGTTAGCTCAAGCATCACCGCCAGCCTCGATCTGCCAACCGTTCTGGATGCTATTCTCAAAATTGTTTTTCAATTGATGAAGGGCGCGAAGAACATCCACGTCTTCATTTACGAGTCTGAAAGCGACCGGTTGACGTTTGGCGCGGCAATCCGCTCCGATGGCCGCCAGGCGGCCCCCTGGCCCGACCCCCGGCCCCACGGCCTGACGCACACCGTTGCCCGGAGCGGCGACTTGATCGCGGCGGGCGATATGAACACTCACCCCTTGTATGCCGATGCGCCCGATCATTGGGGGGGGGCCATTGTTGGCTTACCGCTCAAGATCGGCCAACGCGTGGTCGGGGTTATGAACGTTACTTATCCCCGGCCCCGCACCTTCTCCGACTCTGAACTTGGCACCCTGCGCTTGCTGGCCGATCAGGCGGCCATTGCCCTTGAAAATGCGCGCCTGTATCAAGTTGAACGCGAACAGCGCGAACTGGCCGAAGCCCTGCTTGAGACCGGCAAGATGATGGCCGAGTCGTTGGATTTTGAAACGGTGCTGGATCGGTTGGTGGAGTTGGTGAGGCAAGTGACGCCGTATGATGCCTGCACCCTCCTGTTGGCCGACTCGCCCAAAGATCGCATCCGGGTGATCCGGTCGCGTGGTTACGAACAGTTTGGCCTGGAGCAGGATTTGCAAACCCTGTCCCTGGAAATTGCCGTCACCCACAACCTGCGCTTCATGGCCGAGACCGGTCAGCCGCTGGTGATTTCAGACACTGCCAGTGACCCTCATTGGATGAATGTTCGCGCCTCGACCCCGTTTCACTCCTGGGCCGGCGCGCCGATTATCATTCAGCCCGGGGACAGAGTGCTCTTCTTCTGGCTCGATAAAATTGAAGCTGGTTTCTACCAGCCCAAACATGTCGAGCGCCTGACTATTTTTGCCAGGCAAGCGGCCATAGCCCTCAGGAACGCCACTCTGTTTGAAGCCGAACGGCGGCGGGCCGAACAACTGTCGGGCCTGCAAGAAATCACTCGCGCCTTGAGCGTGCTCACCAATGCCCGCGAAAGCTATCACATTATGACCGGGCGCCTGGCCGGGTTGATCGGGGCGCGGATTTGTTTGGTATTGATGTACGACTCGCCCAGCGCCGAGCTTCGCGCCCAGGCCCCCGCCTTCGGTGTGAGCGATGAGATGCTGGCGGCGATTCGTTATCCCCTGAGCGACACTCAACGCGTTGCCGACTTGCAACACCATAAAGTGTTTCTGGCCAACAGCCGCGCTGAAATGCCGGCTCTGTTTGATATGCTGGCTGGCCACTTGCCAGTTGAAACGGTATTGGCCGCCTCGATTGGCCGCATGGTGGGCATGGTGGTGGCCGCCAACAAACCGGGCGGCTTCAACAACGACGACGCTCAGTTGATCAGCGTCTTTGCCAGTCAAGTTCGCGCTCTCTTTGAAAATGCGGAGCTGTTTGCCGAGATGAGCGAAACGCTCAGCCGTGAAAAACGGTTGAATGATATCTCGCGCGTGATCAGCAGTACCCTCGATCTTCCTACGGTCTTGTCAAATATAGTCCGTTTGGCTGCCGAATTGGTGGGAGCCCACGCGGGTTCACTGGGGCTTATTGCTCCAGACGGAAAAACGATAGCCTTTCCCTACCTTTACAACTTGCCCGATACGATGGAGCTTCAACCGTTGTCAAAGGGCGAAGGGATTGCCTGGCAAATGGTGGAGACGGGCGAGTCGATATTGTTGAAAGACTATACCGCTCACCCAAAAGCGATCCAGTCTTTGGTTGAAGTCGGGGTGAGAGCCTTTATCGGCGTTCCGGTTGTGGCCGGCGATGTTCGTCTTGGCGCGTTAGGATTGTTCAGTCTTGATCCGGCCCGTATCTTTGGCAAACGTGATTTGGCGCTGGCCGGCTCCATCGGGCGGCAGGCTGGGGTGGCCATTCAAAACGCGCGGCTCTTCGAGGCCGAGCACCGCCGGGTGGCGGCGCTCACCGCTTTGCATGAGACCGCCCTCAACCTGAACGCTCAACTGGACTTGAAGATTTTGTTACGCACCATTGTCGACCGGGCCAGGCAATTGCTGGATGCCGGGACGGGCACTTTGTATTTGTTGGACGCCGAAAGCCAGACGATTGAGTTGGTGGTTGACAATGATCCCAACTCCACTCTGCCCGGGACACGGCTGAAACTGGGCGAGGGTCTCTCGGGCCGAGTCGCTCAGACCGGCGAACCAATGCACGTTGAGGATTATCCAAACTGGCCGGGCAAGACGGAGGCTTATCGCACACTGTCTTTTCGCTCACTGCTGGGCGTGCCGGTCAAGTGGCAGGAGCAGGTGATAGGCGTGATCACTGTCTCCGATGCCAGGGCGTATCGTTTTGGCCCGGCTGAGGTAGAGATTGTAAGCCTGTTTGCCGATCAGGCTGCGGCGGCGATTTCGAACGCGCGGTTGTTTGAAGAATCTCAGCGCCAGACGCAAGAGCTAACCGGGCTGTACCAGACGGCGCTGGCTACCGGCAGTGTGCTGGAGACGGAGGTGTTGCTGAGCCGCCTGTATGAGCAGGTTCAGAAATTGATCAATCCGGACACATTTGTCGTGGTCTTATATTATCCAAACTCTGAGGAAATTGAGATTGCTTTGGCGGTTGAAAACGGCGAGCGCTTACCCGGTCTGCGGCTGCCCATTTCAGAAGGCGGCCTCACCGGCTGGATCATCTCTAACCGCCAGCCGTTGTTGATCCGCGACCTGCAGACGGACTCGTTGCCGGTTCCGGCCCGGCAAATTACCCAACCGGCGCGCTCGTGGCTGGGCGTGCCACTCATCGCTCGTGATCAGATCATTGGCGCGGTGTCGGTCCAGTCGTTCGCGCCGAGGGCGTTCGCCGATTCGCACCAACGGCTGTTGGAGTCGCTGGCGGGGCAAATTGCCGTCAGCCTCGAAAACGCCCGGCTGTTTGAAGCCACCCGGCGGCAACTTCGGGAATTGGCGGTGTTGAAGACCATTGCCACGGCCGGGACCGAAGCGACGAGCCTTGACTCGCTAATCGCTCGCGTGACTGAGATTCTGAGCGAGGCGTTCCAGAGCGATCACTTTGGCGTCATGATGATTGATGGAACCGGCCAGAACTTGTTCACCCACGCTTCTTATCAGGGCCAGCAGGGCGGCGTGCCAATGGGAGTCGGCGTCACCGGGCGGGTGGCCGCCACCGGCCAACCCTGGCTGGTGCCCGACACGACTCTGGAACCGGCGTACTTCAATGTGGATGACAACACGCGTTCCGAGTTGTGTGTGCCCCTGAAGATTGGCGATCAGATCGTTGGCGTCATCAACGCTGAAAGTGTCCGCCCCGCCGCCTTTAGTGAGACCGACGAGCGTTTGCTGATCACGATCTCCGGGCAACTGGCGACGGCGATTGAGAAGCTGAGGTTGTTTGAAGCCGAGCATACGGCCCGCGAACAATCCGAGGCGTTATACGAAGTGGCCCGCACGCTCAACGCCAGCCTCGACCGCGAACGACTCCTCAAGATGATTCTCGAACAGTTGGCGCGAGTGGTGGAATACGACAGCGCCTCAATCATGTTGCTTACTGACAGCACTTTGGCAATCGTCGCCCACCAGGGTCTTCGCCTCGAAGACCAGGTTCTCACCCAACTCAAATTTGATTCGAGTCACCACATTTTCGAGGCCATAGAAAGCAGGGCGCCGGTCATTATCCCAGACACAAGGCAAGACTCGCGGTGGGATTTAGTGCCGGGCAGTGAGTACATTCGATGCTGGCTGGGCGTGCCGTTGCTGGTGAAGGATCGGGTCATCGGTCTGCTGAATCTGGACAAAGCCCAGGCCGGCTTTTATACCGAGCGTCATGCTCGGTTGGCCGTCGCTTTTGCCACTCAGGCGGCGGTGGCCATTGAGAACGCCCGGCTTTACACCGATGCCCGCAACCGGGCTGCCGAGCTTGGCCAGCTTTACGCCGCGGCTCAGGATATTGCCGCCAGCCTGGACCTGAACGCGATTCTGGGCCAGTTGGCCAAACACTTTACTAAGACTCTCAACACCACCAGCAGTTATATGCTGGACGTTGACCAGGAGGCCGGGACTCTGACCGTGCTGGCGGAATACTGGAGCGATGAGGCTTGGGAGGATGAAAGGAAATCGGATATCGGGCGGCAATACTCGTTGCCGGAAAACAAGCTTTTCGCGCAGACGGTGGCGTCGCAGAAGATCGTCAATGCCCTGGCCGACGACCCCCGCCTGTCGGAGAGCGAGCGCAACGAGATGTTGGCGTATGGAGTCAAGTCGTCTTTGCTGGTTCCCATCATTGTTCGCGGCCAGGTGATCGGTCAGGCCGAAATTTGGGAGAGCCGCTGGGAGCGCGTGTTTACGCCAGCCGAGATTCGCCTGGCCCAGACCTTGAGCCAGAGCGCGGCGAGCGTGATGGAAAACGCCCGGCTGTATCAGGCGTTGGCCCGCGACAAGCAGAAACTCGAACTACTCTACCAGTTTGGGCAGGACCTTGCCGCCCGGCTCGACCCGGAGCAAGTGTATGCCGCCATTCACCGCGCCACCAGCCAATTGATGCCCAGTGAGGCCTTTGCCATTGCCTTGCTGGATGAGCCTCTTCAGGAAATCGTCCTTGTTTACGTGGTGGATCGCGGTGTGCGCTCGCCCGCCTGGCGCGCCCCGGTCTCGGCCGGGTTGAGCGGCCATGTCATTAGCAACCGCCAGCCGTTGCGCATTGACGACGCCGAGCAGGTGAACGACATTGATATACGACACTTTGGCGGCCCGGAGCGCGCCCGTTCCCTGCTGGCGGTGCCCTTGCAGTTGGGCGATAAAGTCATCGGGGCCATGACTGCTCAAAGCTATCGCCCCCGCGCCTTCACCGCCGATGATCAACAAACTCTGGGCACGCTGGCCTATCAGGCCGCCATTGCCATTGAGAACGCCCGCCTCTACGCCGAAACTCAACAACGCCTGTTCGATCAAACCTTGCTCTACGAATGCAGCCAGGCTCTGACCCTGGCCCACGACTTTCAATCCGCCATCACCGCCATTGCCGAGCGCGTGGTCTACCGGCTTGGGGCCACGGCGATGTGTTACTACACCTACAACCCGGCGGATGACACCATCCGGGTTGATTACGAATACTGGACACCCGGAGCGAGCGAACGTGAGCGCAAGTCGGCGATGGGTGAACAATGGTCATTGTTGGGGTTTCCTAGCATGACAACGGCGATTCAGACGCGCACGATACAATCCGTTCGCGTCAGCGACCCTGACCTCAGCTCCGACGAGCGCGAGTCGCTCGTCGAATGGGGCGGCCAGACGGTGCTCACCGTACCGGTGGCTGTGCATGATCGAGTCTTTGGGTTCTTTGAAATCTGGGACAGCCAGGTGGAGCGGGACTACGACCCGGTTGAAAAGCGCTTGTTGATCTCGCTGGCTACCCAAACGGCCATCATGCTTGAGAACGCTCGTCTTCTGGAAGAAACGGGCCGCCGCGCTCACGACATGGCCCTGTTGAATGACATCACCCGAGCCGCCGTTGAAACCACCGATTTGGATGAGCTTCTGCAAACCCTGGCCGACCGCCTGGGCGAACTGTTCAATGCCGACGGTTGTTACCTCACCCTGTGGGATGATAGCCGGCAACTAGCTGTGCCAGCCACCGCCTACGGCCCTCTGCGCGAGCAATATCCAAAGATGATTGTTGAACCGGGCGAAGTGACAATGACGGCCTCTGTTCTAAAGGCGGGCCATACTCTGGCCGTCGAAGATGTATTCAACTCTCTCTACATCAGCCCGCGCATTGCCGCCCTGTTCCCGGCCAAATCCATGCTGAGCCTGCCGCTCGTGGTCGGCGACAACAAAATAGGGGCCGCCCTGGTTTCTTTCCACCAGCCGCATCACTTTGCCCCGGACGAGACGGCCCTGGGCGAACAAGCCGCCGCCCAAATCGCTCTGGCGATTGCCAAGGCCCAACTCTTTGAAACCACCCGCCGGAGCGCTGACGAACTCAAGATCGTCAGCGACATTTTGCGTTCACTTAATGAAAGCCCGCAAGTTGCCGACGTTTTCCCGGGCATTGCCTCAAACCTCAAGAGGCTCACAGACTGCGATCGCGCCAGCATGGCCTTAATCACCGAAGACAGGCAGACAGTGATCATCGTCGCATTGGATCAACCACGCCCGGAGTTGAATCGCGGAACGCGTTTCCCTCTGGCGGCTACCTCTGCCGCGGATGACATCCTCCTGGGCCGAATCCATACTACCCCCGACTTGGCGGCCGAGGCGGAGTACCCGGTCGAAAAAGCTCTCTATCAGGCCGGCTATCGCTCCCGGATCAATGTGCCCCTGCATGTTGGCGAACGCGTGATCGGCGCGCTCAATTTGGTGTGGCCCGTTCCAGCCGGCTACGGCAAGGCCAACCTGCCATTGGTCAAGCAAATCGCCGACGCGCTGGCCCTGGCGATTGAGAAGGGCCGTTTGTTTGACGAGACTCGCCAGCGTGACGCGATCCTGAGCGCCTTGGCCTATGCCAGCGAACAATTGTTGAAGCCCGGTGATTTACAGGATGAAGTGCCCGGCCTGCTGACCCGGCTCGGCCGCGCCGCCGAAGTCAGCCGCGTCTATATCTTTGAGAATCACATCGCGCCGGACGGAGTGTTGATGGCCAGCCAGCGTTTTGAGTGGGTTGCGCCCGGCCAGCCCCCGCAAATTGACAACCCTCGCTTGCAAAATATTGACTATGTTGCCCGAGGGGCGACGCGCTGGATGAATGCTTTGCAAGCGGGCCAGCCGATTGCGGGTTTGGTGCGCGATCTGCCTCCGGTGGAGCGCGCCGCCCTGGAACCGCAGGGCATTCTTTCGATTCTTATTGTGCCCATTTTCAGCGGCGATGCCTGGTGGGGCTACCTGGGCTTTGACGAATGCGCCCGCGAGCGCGTCTGGCTGGGCGCCGAAATCGAAGCGCTCAAGAGCGCGGCCGGCACGCTGGGCGCGGCCTTTGCCCGGCAATATAGCGAAGCCGCCGAACGCCGGCAACGCGAGCTAACCGAAGCCTTGCGCGACACGGCCGCGGCCATGAGCAGCACCCTCAACTTTGACGAAGTGTTGGAGCGGGTGCTGGCCAATGTGGGGCGGGTGGCCCCTCATGACGCGGCAGATATCATGCTGGTCAACGCCGCCGGGGCGGTGCGCGTTGTCCGTTGCCGGGGCTATGCCGAGCGCGGGCTGGAAGAGTGGATGCTCTCGTTGCAGTTCAAGTTGGCTGAGGTGTTCAACCTGCGCCGCATGGCTGAAACCGGAAAACCCCTCACCGTCCCCGACGTCTACCGCGATTCCAATTGGCTTGATCTGCCTAACGCCCGCTGGGTGCGCTCATACGCCGGAGCGCCCATTTTGCTGAAAGGCAAAGTCATTGGGTTCATCAATCTCGCCAGTAATACCCCCGACTTTTTCACCGCCGCCCACGCTGAAGGCCTGCAGGCATTTGTCGATCAGGCGGCGGTCGCTATTGAAAATGCCCAGCTTTACAACGAAATCTCCGCGCTTTATAACGCCTCGTCACAGCTGATCAACCCTGGCGGCGACCTGCGTGGTCTGGCCGAGCAGATTGCCCTCTCGGTGACGCGCGAATTTGAGTATGCCCATTGCGGCGTTTTGCTGATCGACGAAACCGGAACCGAGCTTCGGCGGATTGTGCGAACCGGGAAACTGCAGGAGATAACGTTGGCCGTGGTGCCTCTGGCAGGGCCGGGGGTCACCGCTCTGGCGGCGCGCACCGGCAACGTCGTCTATTTGCCGGATGTCTCGGTCGACCCCAACTATATTCCCGGCAACCTGGAGACTCGCTCAGAATTGGTCATTCCCCTCCGGGTTGGCGACAAAATTATCGGCGTGCTCGATATGCAAAGCCAGGAGCCTGGAATCTTTGACGAGCGCGCGCGCCGGATCATCACTGCCTTTGCCGCGCACGCCGCCCTGGCTCTGGAAAATGCCCGTCTTCTGGACAGCCTGGAAACGTCGCGCCAAATTGCCGAGGATGCCAACAGACTAAAAAGCGAATTTCTGGCCAACACCTCGCACGAATTGCGCACACCCCTTACCGGCATCATCGGCTCATTGAGCATGGTGCTCGACGGGTTGTGCGACTCGCCGGAAGAGGAACGCGAGTTTTCCCGCATTGCCTACGCCGCCTCTCAGCGGTTGCTGACCATTATCAACGACGTGCTCGACATTGCCAAGATCGAAGCCGGGCGCATGGATGTGCGTTTACAAACAGTGGATCTGGGTGCGCTATTCAAAGATGTCCGTTCTCTTTCGCGGGTGCAGGCCGAAGAAAAGAAACTCTCCATGGAATTTCTCTTGCCGGAGACAATGGAGTATATTGTATGGGCTGACCCTGATAAACTGCGCCAGGTTCTGCTCAACCTGATCGGAAACGCGATCAAATTTACCACCCATGGCGGGGTGAAAGTTTCGGCGCGGGTGGTGGGCGGCGATGATGAGGCCCGGAAGATGCGAATTGACGTGCAGGATACCGGGATTGGCATTTCCCTGGATAAACAAGGCAAACTCTTCCAGCCGTTTGTGCAGGTGGATGGCAGTATGACTCGCAGCTATGGCGGCACTGGCCTGGGTCTCAGCATTTCCCGCCGCCTCACCGAATTGATGGGAGGCGCGTTGGAGCTTTACAGCGCCGGCGAGGGGCAGGGGAGCACGTTTATGGTGACTTTGCCCACTGTGTCTCAGACTCAACTGAAAATGCGCTGATCTGCTTGGAAGTTGTCAATTTCGAGGAAACTTGTCATTAATCTCGGTGACATTTTGCACTCTAAGAAAAGCGGACTTGGCGTTAGCCTGATAAAGGGCCAACAACCACACCAAAAAGTAAAAGCGGCTCTCCCTGTTTTGGCGGGAACACGCTCGGCGCGGATTGTCAAATCCGCGCCCCTGCCGCCGGATTTGGCAACGCGAAGCGGAGCGGGAGCAGGTTTCCAATAATCCCGTTAAAGCCGGTAGACCCGTAAAAGCTAAACTATATCCGGCTGGCCGCCGTTATTGGGGAATCCGGCCAAACATAGCCATAGGAAAGGAGGTGAAACCAATGAAGGAGGAGACTACGAAGATTGGGGACTTCCACGCTCTGCTTACATCAGAGACGGAGGAAAACCAACTGATCGCTGCCCTTCGCCAACTCACGAAACTTGAGAAACCTGAAGACGTGAGTGCGCTTAACGGGACGGCGGCCTATTGGTCGGGGTGGAGGGGCTAAGTTTATCAGCCCTCATGTTTGAGCCTGATGCCTCATCGCGCACTTACGATGAGGCATCGGGTTGCTACTTGGCGGTATCCGATATCGTTGTTTGTAGCGCTTAGAGCGGATTCCTAATCCATTTACGGTTCGCGCCGCAGTTGCACTGCGGCGTGGCGGCAGTACAACTGCCGCCACAACCGTAAATCAAAAAGGAAACCGCTCTAAGCATACTCAAATGCACACACAAACTATCAAGTCGTATTTGCTAGCTCTGCCAGAAGCCGCAACCTGGCCGGAACTGGTTAGCTTTTTTGAAGTCGTCGAAGGCAAGCCTCGCCTGGATTGGAGTATGCCAATGATGGCCTGCCAGGCAGTTGGCGGAGACGCCTCCCTGGCTATTCCCGGCTCCGCCGCTCTGGCCTGTATCCAGGTCAGCATCATTCTGGTAGATGACATACTAGATGACGACCCACATGGCTATCATCTTCATGCTGGCGTTGGCTTGGCGGCGAACCTGGCGCTGGCCCTGCAAGCGCTGGCCTGCCGGATCATCGAGCACGGGGTGGAGAACCTTGAACGGCGCTCGGCGGTGATTGAGAGTCTGAACCGGCTGGCTTTGGACACAGCTTTCGGCCAACAACTCGACGTGCAGAATCTAGAGGGTGAAGAAAATTACTGGCAATTGGTAAAAGCCAAGAGCACACCTTTTTATGCCTCAGCCTTTGAGGTTGGCGCTCTGCTGGGCGGGGCCAGCCCCCAACAAGCGGAAGGCTTGCGCGATTTTGGCACGCTGGTCGGCGAAATCATTCAAATTCAGGATGACTTGATTGATTCGTTTGAAACGCCGGCCAACCCGGACTGGAAACAGGGCCGCTATAACCTGCCCATTCTCTACGCTCTGACGGCCAACCATCCCGCGCGCTCCCGGTTGCTGGAATTGCGCCCGCGAACCGATGACCCCGAGGCTTTGCGTGAAGCCCAACAAATCCTCATCAGTTCCGGGGCTGTCAGCTACTGTGCCTATCATCTGGTCAAGCGCCACCAGCGAATCAGACAATTGTTGAGCGATCTATCCCTTCCTGATCCAACGCCTCTTATAGAACTAGTTGAGGGCCAGAAGGAACCCCTCATTCAACTGCTGAAGACCAGCGGCGCATCAATTCCCCTCGAACTTCAACCAGAAGCCTAGAGTCATGATGGCCTTGCTAAGTCGCCTGCGCCGGGCAGAGTGGTTTCTGCTCCTCATCTCAATTTCAGCCCTGCTGATTTGCCTCTTCTATATTTACGCGGACGCTTTCTGGGCTGTCACTTCTGGCTTTGATTACGACGCTCAGTGGAACATTACCTCGGTTGTACCTTGCGATTTAAACGAGGAGTGGTGTACGGTTAATCAAGGTCAAATCCAGGTTGGCGACCGATTGGCTGTTATTGGCGACCTGACCTATAACGCCTACCAAACGAAAAGTTGGCTGGCTCCTTTTGAGGGATATGGTTCTGGTCAGATTGTGCCTATAACACTGACTCGTGGCAATCGTGAATACACGATAAATTGGCAACTACCTCCTCACGATACCCGCGCTGATATTGTCAGCCTGCTTGGTTATTTGTTTCTTTTCCTGCCTTTTTGGCTGGCCGGCACGGTTGTCTTGCTTCTCTTGCAACCACGCGACACCCGCTGGCGATTGCTCATCGCCTTCAATTACCTTACGGCAATTTGGCTG
>CAYSIV010000067.1:301-3508 GCA_964431175.1 uncultured Anaerolineales bacterium | reverse complement strand
GTGAGTTGGTTGATGGCCCCGGTTTATCTTCACCTGCATTTGCTGATGCCGGTGCCGTGGTTTGAGCGGCATCATCGCTCTGTTATATATCCTCTCTATATTGTCTCTGTCATCCTGGCGGCGCTCAGCCTGTTCCAACCAAGCTCCTCATTTTTTGGTTATTTGCTCGGCGTGCTGATCGCTCTCTTTGCCAGTTTCTTTCTGCTGGTGGCCCGGTTGTTCGACCGTTCTTCCGCCGGGCGGCTGGCGGCGCGCCTGATGCTGGCCGGCATCGGATTGGCATTTGGGCCGGGCATCGTACTTTGGATCATTCCACAATTGCTGGGAGTGGAACCAGGAACGTTGGTGACAGGGGTTGTGGTGTTTTCAATTCCGGCATTGCCATTGTTCTACGTTTATGCGCTTTACAAGCGTCATCTGGGCGGGTTGGAGTTTCGGGCCAACAACCTGATCACCCGCTATAGCTTTGCTTTGTTATATCTTACGGCTTTCGCCGCCGTTTTTTATATCGGCACTTCGGTTATTCCCCCCGATCTACTTACGATCTTCAGCTTTGTGGAGTCGGCGATCTTTGCTATAGGCGCGCCGGTTCTGTTTCGCCGCTTTCAGCGCCTGGCGAGCCGGCTGACCTACGGAACCGGGTATGTCTCGGCCAATATTATCAATCTCTTCATTGATCGAATCCCAACCGCCTCCGACCAGGCGGCCCTGGTGGTTTTGCTGGCTGACGAAGTTGCCCCCAGTCTGTTGATCCGCCAGTCGGCGCTTTATCTTTTACCTGACAAGGAAGAATATACCAACGGGAGTTTGCTGTACGTTCATGGCGTCGATTTGCCAATCACTGTGCCGACCAGCCAACTCCAGCGGTTGTGTCTTCGCGCCAACCAATATCAGCCGCCTCTGCCCGACTCCAATGATGAATGGAGTTGGGTGCGGCTCAGCGTCTCGCTCGAAACCCAGGGCAAGACGGTGGGGGCGTGGCTGTTTGGGCGGCGCGACCCCGACGATTACTACTCCCAACGCGATATTAATCTGCTGGGCGCTCTTGCCCATCAGGTCGCGCTGGCCACCGAAAACTCCCGTTTATATCGAGCCATTCAGCAGGAGTTGAGCGCTCGCAAGCAGGCTCAGGAAGCCCTCCGCAAACAGAACGAGTATTTGAATGCTCTGTACGAAACGGCGCTGGGACTGATGAACCGAATGGAGATATCGGATTTGCTCGAAGCGATTCTGGCCCGGGCGACGCAGTTGATCCATACCGGGCACGGCTTCATCTATTTGGTCATGCCGGGCGGCTCCGAGCTTGAAGTCAAGTATGCCATTGGCGTTCATACCGAATATGTTGGCAGCCGAATCTCGATGGGCCAAGGGCTATCCGGAAAAGTGTGGCAGACCGGGCAACCCGTGATTGTGAATGATTACAGCACTTGGCCGGAGCGCCTGGACATCTACGTTGATTCTGGAATGCATGCGATGGCCGGCCTGCCCCTCAAATCCGGCTCTCAGGTCGTTGGGGTCCTTGGCGTGGCGTACCTGGGACTGGACCTCACGTTCTCGAAGAACGAAGTTGAGATTCTGGAGCGTTTTGCCCAATTGGCCTCCATTGCGCTCGATAATGCCCGGCTCTTCACTTCGGCCCAGCAGGAATTGGCCGAACGCAAACGGGCTGAGACAGCTCTGGCCGGGCTGAACATCGAACTTGAGCAGGCATTGGCGGTGGCCAATGAGTTGGCCGTATCGGCCCAGGCCGCCAGCCGGGCCAAGAGTGAATTTTTGGCGAATATGAGCCACGAGTTTCGCACACCGCTCAACGCCGTTCTGGGCTACAGCGAGTTGCTGTTGGGCGCCGACCTGGCCGACGACCAGCAGGCGTATGTACAGCAAGTGGTTGTCGCCGGCGAAAACTTGCTCAAGCTGTTCAACGATCTGCTTGATTTCTCCAAGATTGAAACGGGGCGATTGGAGTTGCAGTCCGTTGCCTTCAATCTGGTGGAGGTACTCGAGCAAGTGTTGGAGACGATCGCGCCCGCCGCCGCCGCCAAAAACCTGAAGTGTTTGCTTCATATCGAACCGGATGTGCCCGTCCACCTGATCGGCGACTCGGCCCGCCTGGAACAGGTGTTGCTTAATCTGCTGAGCAATGCCGTCAAGTTTACGCCTGAAGGCGAAGTGAATTTAAAGTTGCGGTGCATTGATCGTTCACTAGAGCGGGCTACGCTGTATTTCGTGATCAGCGATACCGGCATCGGCATTCCGAAGGAAAAGCAGGACATAATTTTCGAAGCTTTCACCCAGGCCGACGGCTCGGTGACGCGCCAGTATGGCGGCATTGGCCTGGGGCTAAACATTGCCCGGCGGCTGGTGGAGAAATTTGACGGGCGCTTGTGGGTGGAGAGTGAACCGGGGCAGGGGAGCATTTTTCAGTTCATCGTGAGTTTCGATATCGAGCCTCTAACCGAGACGGCAGAGCCGGCGTTCAGCGCCGAGGGCGCCGAGCCGTCAATCGCCGCGGCAACTCCCCTGACTATTCTGCTGGCGGAAGATAATCTTGTTAACAAGAATGTCATCACTCGTATGTTGGAAAAGCGGGGCTGGACAGTGACGGCGGTGGAGAATGGGCAGGCGGCGGTTGATCTGTCGGCTAAGGAGGCCTTTGATCTGATTTTGATGGACGTGCAGATGCCGGTGCTTGACGGTTATGGGGCCACGTTTTCAATCCGCGCCCGCGAACAGGCAACCGGGGCGCATGTGCCCATTGTCGGGCTGACGGCTTATGCAATGCAAGGCGACCGCGAGCGGTGCCTGGTGTCCGGGATGGACGCGTACCTGGCCAAGCCCATGAAAACCACAGAGTTATACGAGATCATTG
The DNA here is from genome assembly GCA_964431175.1 of uncultured Anaerolineales bacterium. Classification (GTDB taxonomy): domain Bacteria; phylum Chloroflexota; class Anaerolineae; order Anaerolineales; family VGOW01; genus VGOW01. The sequence goes on along the minus strand of CAYSIV010000067.1, from coordinate 639 downwards.
AAAATGCTGTCGGATTGCCTCATAATGACGGCGGCCAGACGCCAGCCGAGTCGGCCTAAGGGCCTGTTTTGAAATTCGGAAATTGTAGGGCGAATTGTCAATTCGCCCTACAAAAATCGGCCAAAACTCGATTTATCAAACAGGCTCTAAACCTCTCAATGGGAATTCAACTCAAACATCCAAAAGAAATTACTGCGATGCGCGCCGCCGGGCGGCTGGTAGCCGAAACATTTGCCCGGCTTCGCGAGGCCATCAGGCCCGGCATCACTTTGCGGGCGCTGGACGAACTGGCCGCGAATAACCTGAAAAAAGAAGCAGGCTTGCGAGGGGTGGAACCC
>CAYSIV010000067.1:0-291 GCA_964431175.1 uncultured Anaerolineales bacterium | reverse complement strand
GCGCTCAACCGCTCTACAAAAACTATCGCGGCAAGCCGCCCTCACATCCGCCATTTCCGGGGGTGATTTGCGCTTCGGTCAATCATGAAATCTGTCACGGCCTGCCCGATGGCCGCACTCTCCACGAGGGCGACATTGTTGGCATTGACATTGGCCTGAAGCTGGACGACTTCTGCGGTGACTCGTGCGTGACTTATGCGGTTAGGAAGATAACGCCGCAAGCGCAACGCCTGCTCACCGTGACCGAAGAATGTTTGTATAAAGGAATTGAGGCGGCTCAGCCCGGCCAGC
>CAYSIV010000066.1:0-22051 GCA_964431175.1 uncultured Anaerolineales bacterium | reverse complement strand
TGTCGGGCGCGGCCTGAGCCTGTCGAAGGCCGCTATTTCCGATAGAGTCTATTATCCTCATCCTCGTCTCTGCCAGACCACCACGCCGATCAACACGGCGGCTAAGACCACGATCATCAATGGCATCGGGTCGGGGGCCAGCGCCCGACGGATTGCGGCATCGGCGTTGACCCGTCCGAAGCCAAACTGGTTGTCCGGCCCCGGCTGGCCCAAATCAACCGCCGTTCCCTTCAAGATCGTTTCCTGTTCATCCGCAGTCAGCGACGGTCTGGCGCTGAGCAAGAGCGCCAGTGTGCCGCTCACATGCGCCGCGGCCAGCGAGGTGCCATCGACGGTGGTGTAGAGGCCGAAGCGATCGGTAGTGTAAATGCCCTCACCCGGCGCCGTCATCTGCGGGTAAATCGTCGTCTTGCCATTGCAGGTTGAGGGGCCAAACGCAGTATCGAAATAAGGCGTCTGGCCATCCGCGGCCAGCGCGCCAACCGCAAACGCCTCCGGCGAATCCGCCGGGCTGACCGGCTTGCCTGTTCCGGCGGCGAACACGGGCAGGATTCCGGCGGCGCGTAGAGCGCGCAAGTCGTCGTCGAACTCCGGTTCGCACAACGCCCCGGCAGACGACCACGAGCTGTTGACAACCTGCGGCGCGTCGTTCGTAGCCGGGTTGTCGTCCGGGTCCAGCACCCATTTCAGCGCTTGATGAATAGCTTGGGTGGTCGCCCGGCCCCGGTCGTTGAAGACCCTGGCGGCGATCCATTGTGCGTCCGGCGCAACGCCCAGGCTGGTTCCACTTTCAGCCCCGCCCAGAATCACGCCCAGCATTTGTGTGCCGTGCCCGCTGGCATCAATAGGTCCCTCGGGGTGTTCGTCGTACGGATCGAACCACGAGTTGGAGCCGCCGCGCCAGCGCGCCTCAAATTCGGGGTGAGTCATGTCCACGCCGCTGTCGAGCAAGGCGACGACGATGCCCTTGCCGGTGATGCCCCGCGCCCACACCGGCTCAACACCGATGAGTTTTAAGTTGGGCCCAAGCGAGGCCGTGGCCGCCGAAGACTCCGGCGGCGCACAAATACAGATAAGCAGAATGCTCAACAACAGGAGCGTTGCTTTCTTCATCATCTGTCATTCCTTCCGTCGCAAGCCGGCAACGGAAAGGCCAATGAGCGCCAGGCCGGATACCACCGCAAAGGCGATGGCCGTTGAAGTCAGAATCGGGGCCAGCGGCTGGTTGGAGATCAGAACCGGGCGGCGGGCCGCGAGTCGTTGAAGAGGCAGAACTGTCCAGGTAGTTGACACATCGGCGTCGGCAAAACCGGGGCGGACGACTCGAATCTCCACTTGCCAGTCGCCGCCGGCGTTGATCGTGTCGCCCACGATCTGGTATTTACCTTCACTCACAGGTTCAGCCGCCAGGGTGATCCCCTGCCCGCCCGGCGGGGTGAGCCGTACTTCAACGTGATCGATGGGCGCGGGCGCGGGGCGGCGGGTATTGAACACGCCCAGGTTGATAAAGTTCTGGCCCGGGCGGTTGGGCTTGATGGAAAACGTCACCAGCAGGTCTTTGACGTTGGTGGTGAAGCTGGATCGGGCCGAGAGTTCCTCTTTTGTTGGCGGCTCGAACTCAGGGCCGTGCGCGGGCTGGGAGGCGCTGAGCAGAGCGGCCAGGAGCAAGACTCCAGCCGCGCCCAATGATTCCAGCAACACGGTTCGCCCAAGCTGGTCCGGCGCGAGCGGCAGCCAGTCGCTGGACCGCCGCAACAATCGGCGCAAAACATCAGCCACGCCCGGATGAAGCAGAGCCGAGTTGAGCAGGCCGATCAGGCCGACGACCAGAACCAGCCCCACTTTGAGCAATAGCGATTGGCCGTAGGGCGTGACCAGCAAGGCGTCAATGGAAGCCACCTGCTGGCCGCTATTGTAAATGCCGGTGGCGAAGACAACGGCGACACTCAGCGCGGCCAACCCGCCAAAACGCCTGAACGCGCCCCGGGCCAGCGCCGACTCGGCCTCGCCCTGCCTCAACAGAGGCGCCATCACCACCACCAGTGCCATCACCCCCCCAACCCACAGGCTGGTCGCCAGCAGGTGCAGAGCATCCATGCCCACTTTGAACAGCGAGGTGTTTTCCAACCCGGCGGCGTGACTGCTCAGAGATTGAATGAAGATCAACGCCAATAGAAGCGGCGTCATGGCTAAGAATTCGGCCAGGCGGGTCTGATAATGCTTGCGGCGGATTAACCAGACCACGGCAACGGCAATGACGAAGAGCAGAGCGACTCGCCGCAACCAGCGCGAGCCGTAGTCCGTTGCGCTGAGAATCTGCCACGCGCCATTGAAGATCGCGGTTGCCTCGGTGGCGCCGCTGGCCTGCCGGGCCTGAACCCACAACAAGCCGGCGCCGATGACAAAAGCCAGCGCGCTCGACCCCAAGGCCAACCAAAGCAGTCGGCGCCGGCTCGCGCCGTAGGCCTGAACGGAGTCCGCGCCGGCATCACCGGCAGGCAAAACGATGAGGGCCACGACGAGCGCGCCAATCAGCCCCGCCGTCGCCCCAAAATTAATCCAGCGCAAAATCACTTCGAGCGGCGAGGGCGTGGTGACGATGGCGGCGGACGCAATGTCGGCGGCTTGCTGAATACCAAATACAAGTGAGCCGTTGCTGAGATGAATGTCGTCGGTGGACAGGGTGCGGTAGGTGAGGCGATAGGCGTTGGGTGAAAGAGGGGGAATATCAACGATGAGCGCCTTAGGATCGCCCGGGTCCAAGCGCAGGCCGCCCAGCGCAATCGTTTGCCCGTCACTGCCGATCAGTTCCACGGTGGTGAACTTGAGCAGGATGGGTTCGCTGAACCACAACCGGATTTGCGCCGGCGAGGCGTCCAGCACCGCGCCATCTGCCGGGTCGGTGCTGACGATGATGGCATGGGCCGAAGCCGGCGCAACCTGAATCAGAAGCGCGGCCACGAGGGCCGCGATTAAGAGAGAACGCCATAGGAGATGAGGAGGCATTTATTGGGCGACGAGATGCTCCAGGCGGATATCGCCAATAATGACGGAGACCTGGCTCCCAATCTGCACGATGCCGCGCGGATTTGGATAAAGCATGATAAAGGTCTGGCCGGGAATTGGCGGGCCGCGGTGCGAGGAGGGCGAGGGCGACGGCAACAGGAGGGTATTGGTGGCTTCGTCAACGAGCACCGGCCGGTTCGCGTTATTATCAATCAAGGCCAGCGCCTTGTCGGGGTCTACCACGATGAAGCGAAAATCCACCAGACCCCCATCGCCGCTGATGCCGACCAGGGTGACGCGGATGCCCCACTTTTCCTCCAGCCCTGCCTCGTCTACGACTTTGGCCGCATTGTACGGCGCAGGCAGTTGGGTGCTGAGCCACCAGCGCCAGCCGAGCAGGCTGGCGATCAAGATCAGCACGATGAGACCGATCCAGCGGAACCAAGGGGAGGTGAGCGTGGCGCGGAGGCGTTGGGGAGTGAATGCGATGGAAGATTGATTCATTTGTTCGTTACCGCTGTTACTGACAGATGATGACGGCGACCGTGTCCCCGCCAGCCGCGTCGAGCGGCTGGCGGGGATTATACGTCAAATCGGGTTACTAGTGGCTGATGGTGAAGGTTACCGGCAAGGAAAGCGCGCCCCAGTTGCCTGCGGCATCCTGGCCGCGGACCTCGACGGTGTGCGGGCCATTGGTCATCGTCAGGACATCCAATGCAAGGATCGTGACAGTGGCTGTGCCGGTCGGCGCAGTGCCAGGTGTGACGGCTAGAGTTACAGGCGTGCCGCCATCGAGGGTGTACTCAGCCATGACGACATTTGAGCCGCCGGTCGTGGTGTCGTTCACCGCGATCGTGATGACGACATCTGCTGTGCCATCAGCTGGATCGGGAGCGACTGTGGCGCTCGCCTCCGGGCCAGTCGTGTCGGGAACGGCGATGGTGGTTAGGGCCCACGCGCCCCAGTTGCCCGCGGCATCCTGCCCACGGACTTCGATCGTGTGCAGACCAGCAGTCAACGACGCCGTGGTTGCGCTGACGGTAGCCGTGCTGGGCGGAATGCCCGCAGCGACTGTCATGGCTGTCGTGGCCAGGCCGCCGTCAAGGCGGTACTCAGCCGCGACGGCGTTCGAGCCACCACTCAGCCCGTCATCCACGGTGGCTGTGATGTCAACAGCGCCTGTGGTCGTGGTGTTGAACCCAACCGTGAGGCCGCTCGTCGCCGGTCCTTGCATGTCCACTGTGAAGGTGGCCGTAGCCGGGGCGCCCCAGTTGCCAGCCGCATCCTGCCCGCGCACGGAGATCGTGTGCGCGCCTTCGGCCAAGTTAGCCACGTCTGCCGCAGGGATCGTGGCGCTGATGTTGACGGTGGGCGAGCCGAACACTCCGGTGAAGGCGACGGCCGTGCCATTGTCAATGGTGTACTCAGCGGCGACGACGTTGGAGTTGCCAGTGCTGGCGTCGCTTATCGCGGCCGAGATCGTCACATCCACCGAGCCATTGGTCGGGCTGGGCGCGGCGGTCAGCCCGCTCGTCGCCGGCCCTGTGTTGTCGATATTGAGAGTCGTGGTCGCCATCGCGCCCCAGTTGCCAGCCGCATCCTGCCCGCGCACGGAGATCGCGTGCGCGCCTTCGGTCAAGTTAGCCACGTCTGCCGCAGGGATTGTGGCGCTGACGCTGACAGTGGGCGAGCCAAACACTCCGCTGAAGGCGACGGCCGTGCCAGTATCAATGGTGTACTCAGCGGCGGCGATGTTAGAGCCGCCGGTGGAGGCGTCACTCGCTGTGGCGGTCACCGTTACGGAAGCGCCAGCATTGCTATTCACCAGGTTGGGCGAGACGACCACATTGCTCGTGACCGGGCCGTCGAGATCGACGATGGTCATGAACGTCATCATCCCGCCAAAGCTCTGGCCGTTGTTGCTGACGTGAGCAGAGTTGAACAATGGATACTTCATCCCGATGGCGGCGGCGGCCGGGATGGTCACCAACGCATCCAACGTTTGGCCGGGACTCACGGTTTCATTCACCACGCCGTAGGGGTGCGCCAGCGGCGAGCCGCTGTCGGCGATGATGGTTTGATCCGTGCCGAGCAGTCCCATCGAGTCGAACTTCAAGCCGGCATTGAGGTAGCGGATCAGAAGCTTTTGGCCGGCCCCGGCAGGGATGGGATCGGTGTTCGGGTAGGCCTTGCCATTGATCAGCCAGTACTTGGGCGCATAGTCCGTCATGTTGAACCCGGCCGGATTCGCATTGAAGGCCGGATCAATTTCGCTCAGGACGAGAACCGCTTCGGCGTCGAAGGCGCTGTTGGCATCGTAGGCCCACTCCGGGTGACCGGCGGGGCGGACGATCAAAGCGCCGAACATGCCCATCGCCACCTGGCGCGGGCCGTTGGTCGTCAGGCCGGCTTCATACATGTAGGTGCCGGGCTGAAGGTTGGTCAGGGTATACGGGGCAAGAGAGTTGTCGCCGCCGGCTGGAACGCCAACCGTGTCGGGTTGCACTGGGAAGCCACGGAAAGCCAGTGAGGTAGGCTGGCCCAGATCGGTCGGGGCGCCCTGGCCGTTGTGCAGGATCACCTTGAGGGTTTCGCCTTCGTTAGCAATCAGAGTCGGGCCGGGGAGCTGGGCCGCTCCGCCAGGGACATCGGTGTAACCCCAGATCGGGACGGTGATAAAGCCAGGTGGGTCTTCCGGGTCGGGCAGTTGGATCGTGCCGCTCTTGGCCCACAGGTCGCAGGTGCGTGTCGTGCCAACAAGCGTGCAGTTGGCGTCGGCGGCGTGGGCCGGCGACGTTCCGGCGAAGAGGCCGAGGGCCAGCAGGACGGCTACGAACACATAGGTTCGCCAGTGCGGGCGCTGAAAGTATCGGGCTAGTGTCTGCATAGTTATCTCCAGTGGTTTTGGATTGAAAGTATTAGGGTTCATGTTGGGTCTCTCTTTCCAAAACGCTATGGACAGCCGTTTGGCGGATCGATGCGGACCACGGTGACCATGCCGCCCATGGCCAGGCCATATGCGGAGACTTCATGGACAGCATGGCTGTGCCAGATGTGGTAGAACTCGCCGCACTGGTTGAAGCTCACTTCGCCGGTAAGCCCGCCGCCTTGCGTCCCTAAGTAGGGACTGCCGAACAATTCACCGCGGATCAGATTCTGTTTCTGATAGTCATAGCCCGGAGCCGGGTTGTTGACGGGTTCCCACTGCTCGATGTCGGCAAACTTCCAGGTCACATCCACCGTCTGGCCGGGGCCAACGTCAAAGACGAACTTCTCGTACGACAGGTCTGCCCCAAGGTCCGATGCCTCCAGACCTTGCAACGCATGCCCGTCGAGGCCAATCACGCGCCCGTTCTCACCATGCGGGTGGAAGGGGTGAGCGATCTTCCCGACGTTGAGGAGGCGCACCAGCGCCGGCGATGTATGGGTGGGGCTCATGACTTCGACGTGCGGCAGGGCGCTATACGGTTGGTTGGGCAACCAGGACGCGCCGTTGGGAGCAATCGTGTCCGGGAAGGCGCGGCCATTGAGCAACCAGTAGCGTGTCCGATAGGTTGTCATATCGTACGGCTCGCCCAGTTCAACGGCCAGGTGAATGTCCGAGTCAATTTCGGACATCATCAGCATGAACTCTTCACCGGGCGTGTATTGAGAGTCAGCCCGATTGTAGGCATAGTAAGCGCCCAGGGTCGGGCGAATGATCAACGCCCCCACCAAACCCATTTGAGTCTGGAGTTCGTAGTCGGTGCCGCTCTCATAGATGAAGGTGCCCGGCTTGCCGGCGACGAAGCTGTAGGTAACGCTTCCACCCGGCGCGGCAGTGTTGGTGAGAGAAACCAGGTTGCCGCCGCTGAACTCGGGTTGGGCCGGTGCAAACGGCCCCGCGGAGGTGGCGGCGGCCAGCACGTTTTCCTGCCCGGGGAACATGATGGACGTGGGCACGCTGTGCAGGTTGAGATTGTCGAGCTGGTTGTTGAGGGTGATAGTTACCGTGTCACCCTCGTTGACGCACAGCACCGGCCCCGGATACTGGAACTCGAGCGCGCCCGGAGTGGCATCGGCATAGCTCCACATGTATACCAGGTTGCCATCGGGCAGGCTGATGTAACCGGTGGTGGCGTTGAGATTGAAAGTTGGACCGTTGGTACACACGATACCGGAGCCGCCTGCCGCCGCCTTAGCAGGTTGGACAGAAGCCGACATGGGGGCCAACAACAAGGCCACCATCGTCAATACCAGCATCCATCGTGTCGGTTGGTAAGTTCGGTAAATTCTTGAGAGCATAGCAATCCTCCTCAAACAGATGTCTGGTATCAGGTATTCGGAGTCAACTGAGGGTCGAGGCCCGTCATGATCCGAATCTCAGTCCTCTGTCCACCGGGGCCGATTCCCGCGGCGGGGTTGTTGGGGTCAATCCCGTTCCCGTTGGAGAGGTTATCGTAGTTGCGGTTGTACAGCGGATACGCCCCCGCCGCCGGGGCGGTGAAGATGGCATCCACGGTTTCACCTGGTGCGAGGTGAACTGAGTTGGTCTCGTAAGACAGGTCGGTGCCATCTCGCCCGCGCAAGTAGGTGGCATCCTTGCCAACCACCTTCATCTTGATGCCGTCCACGGTCATGGTCTGCGCCCCGTAGCCCAGATTGATGAAGCGCAGGAGCACGCGCTCTCCGGGTTGGGCCTTGACCAGAGCCGACAAAGGCTGGTATTGCAGGGGGACGCCCATATCGCTTACGCCCGGGTCCGGGAGATTGTCAACAAGCGTATCCGGGTAGACGCGGCCATTGAGCATGAAGAAGTCGGCGTGATAGTCCGTCCACTCGGGCAGTTGGATGTGGGCGTCGTCCCAGTGCGCCTCGGCCCACACTTCGCTGAGGACGATGACGAACTCGCGGTCGTAGCCGGTGGAGCCGTCAAGGTCGTTGTAGACATACTTGCCGCTGGAATACAGCGCGGTGTTGCCGTTCTGTGCCGGGCGAATAAAGATCGGCCCGACCATGCCCATTTGAATGTGTTCCACTTCTTCGACGTGGCAGTGGTACATGTAGGTGCCGGGGTCGCGCGGCTTGTAGTAGTAGACGAAGTCGCGACCCAGCGGCACGCTCACCCCCGTCTGCGGCACACCATCAAAGTAGGGGATGGCGTTGCGGAAGCCGTGCCAGTGGACGGTGTGGGCGTCAATCAGGTCGGGGCGCATCACAAAACCCAGGTTGGTCAGGGTGAGGTATACCTCGTCGCCCTCATCCACCCAAAGCATAGGCGCGGTGTGCTGGGCCAGGCCCTTCTGGGCCAGGACATCTGCCTCGGGCCAGCCGGTGACATCCCGGAAGCCGAACATATAGGTGGTACGTCCGGCCGGCGCCAGCGCGTCCGGGTTGTAAAACTTCGGGTCGTCGGACTTGGAGCCGGGAATGACAACTTGCCCCGGCAGGTTGATCCAGCCGTCGGTCGCGGCCAGCCGGATGTTCTTGGCTGGGCCCTGAGCGACAGCGCGGGCCACAGCGGGTTGCTTAAGAGCGCCCGGTAAGAAACGTACCCCGGCGGCGGCGGCTAGCGAACCTGCGCCCAGTTTCAGAAAGTCGCGCCGGGTGAGGCGGCGGGGAGATGGTTGTTGAGTCATAGTGTCGTGTCCTCCTACAAAGTTTCTTGGGTATCCCCCTCCCCTCGTGGTGCTGAGGGGAGGGGAATACGTCTTAGGGCAGTTCGATAGCCGCTACGTCGTTGCCGCCCAGTCCGAGGGTGGTTCCGTCGAAGAAGACTGTGGGCAGGTAGATACAAGCCGTGTTGTCGCCCAATGTGACCGGCTGGCAGACAAAGATGTCTTCATCCTGGCCGGTGAGATTGCCTGTGGGCGCAAGCGGCACAGTGAAGTTTCCGCTCGTGGACAGATAGACATTGCCATTGGGCGCGACGGCCAGACCGTCCAGGTTCTCGTTTTCGACATCCAGCCCGACATCCCGTCCGTCGAAGTAGATTGACCAATTGCACGCCGTGTTCTCTCCGAACGTTCCGGTGCACTTGATCAGCACCCGACCGCCAGGAGCGCCGTCGCCGCCGATGGTGATCGCCGGGAGCGCAGGCCCTGGGTTGGTGACCGGCACGGAGAAGTTGCCCGAGGTCGAAACGACCAGCTCGCCGGTAGGCAGGATCTCGATGGCATCAACGTCTTCTGCGTTATTGGCCAGGCCCACGTCAGAACCGTCGAAGTACACGCTGAACGTGCCGGTGGTGACGTTGCCGAGCGAGGTTGCGGTGAACAAGACGACGTCGGAGTCGTCAACTGCGCCGAAGGCCGCCGGGATGCCCGGGAGCGCCGGGTTGCCGTTTTGCTGTTCGATTGGCTCGGCAAAGGACATCAGGATTTGAACCGTGGGGCGTGTGCTGAGGATGGCGAAGTCATCGATGGTGACACTGCCCAGCCCCACGTCGGAGCCGTCAAGGACCATGTCGAAGGTGCCGGTCGCGCTGCTGAAGCTGAGAATGTCCTCGTTGCGGGTTGCCAGCGACGCGCCGGGGCCACCGCTGGCCGGGAACGTGAAGTTGTTCTGCAGGGTCAGGTACACGGTGACGGGCAGTTCGTCCGCGCCGATCTCATAGCCGGGCAGAGAGGGGCGTGGGTCGCCGTCGAAGTCCGCGAGCGGAGCATCGGCTGTCAGCGCGCCAACTGTCTTGCCAGCCGCGCCCATGTTGCGAGCAGGCGAGCCGACGGTGAGGTGGTAGTTGCCCAGCAGGTTCGGCGGTAGGTCAACGGCCACCAACGCGATACCCGTCATGCCGGGCATGGTGCGCCACGGCATTACGGCTACCGACGTGTCGTACGTCGCGATGACCTGCGGGTTGACGCCGATCTGGTTAGAAGCGCTGGGCACGATATTGGACAGCGTGGCCTCGTTGAGCATCGAGTTGGTCGGCATGAGCGGGCCGGAGCCGTCGGTCGAGCCCATATCCCAGAGACGGATCGGGTTCGGATCGCCGGTGATGCCGATGCCAGACACTGCGGCACGGGCGATGTCCCACTTGCCGGCCCGGTTGCCCCAGAAGATGTTGTTGAACATCAGCGGACTGCTGAACTCGGGCGAGCCGAGCGGCAGGGTGGCCTGCATGGCCGCGCTGTTGAACGTGGTGGCCAGGCCTGCCGGCGCCGGGTTGCCGTCGCTGGTCATGGCGGTGGCGGTGGTGATGTTCTTCATCACCGTGTTGTTGAAGAAGCGCACGTCGGGCGCATCGTCGAGGGCGATGCCGCCGCCTTCGTGGGTGGAGATGTTGTTCACGATGAAGTTGTTGTACACATTCATCGGGAAGTTGCCGGCCATCAGGAAGCGGATGCCGCCGCCGTCGTCGTTGGCCAGGTTAGCCTGGATGCGGTTGCTGTAGATGTCCACCGGGCCGGTGCCGGGCGAGAGTGTCAGCGGGTCGGCAGGCAGTTCGCCGGCGAGCATGACGCCGCCGCCTTCATCGTACGAGCGATTGAAGTAGATACGGTTGTGATGGATCTTGCCGTTCGGGCTGAGGCCGTAGACGCTGATGCCGCCGCCGTACTCGGCTGAGAAGTTGCCGCAGAGATCGTTGTTGGCAATCTCGTAGCTGCGGCTTCCCTCGAACACGCCGATGCCGCCGGCCAGATTGGTGCCGCCGTTGGCGAAGATGCGGTTGTTGGCGATGCGTATATCGTCGTTGTGGCTGTCTTCCCAGTTGGGCGTGCCGATGCGGATGCCGCCGGCGTAGGAGCCGCTGTTGTTCTTGATGTGGTTGTTGGTGATTTGCAGATTGCGGGCGTAGGAGTAGACGAAGATGCCGCCGCCCTGAGTCTCCACCACGGCCGGCAAGCCGTTCTGCGCGCCGCCGATCTGGTTGAGGTTGTTCGGGAAGCCCATCTGGTCGCCGCCTTCGATGGTGAAGCCGTCAATGGCGGCCTTGTAGGACGGGGTGTTGTACTGCTCAGTGTCCGTCGCCACCACGGTTACCGTCTGGCCTTCGGCAAAGAGCAGTTCACCCGTGCCGGGGGTCGCGATGTTCAGGCCGCCGATAAGCGCGCGCCAGTAGCCGGCATAGGCCGTGTCTGCGCCAAAGCCGAGGCCGCTGATGACCGAGCCGAGCACGCCGGTGGTGTCGGCGTACACGCCGCCGGGGCCAACGCCTTGCAGTTTGACCGGCGAGTGCATGATGATGTTTTCGTAATACACACCGTGCGGGTTGAACAGGCCGGTCGGGCCGGGGTAGACCACTACCAGTGCCTCAGCCACATTGGCGGCGGCGTCGAGCGCATCCTGAAGAGCATGCTCGTATTGCAGACCGCTGATCGGGTCGGTGGTGATGCGCGCCGGATCGGTGGGATCATAGGCTTTGCCCACGCCAACTTCAAACAAGGTCGGGAGGTAAGTGTTCGCCGGGACATTGCCGCCGCCAAAGTTGTCGAAGCGGGCATCCTGAGCAGTTGAGTTGCCTGCACCCAGGAACCAGACGCCAATCTGGCCGCCGCCGGCCGCGAGCGCCGCCAGCCATGGTGTCGGCCCGGTCGTGATGTTGGTACTGCCGATCAGGGCGCCGTTCTTGTAGACATTCACTGTGCCATCGGCCAACGCCCGCGCGCCGAACTGATCGCCGTTGGCGAAGAAGTTGTTGGCGACAGCGAATGTCGCGCGCACCATCCAAGATTGTCCGGGCGCTAACGTCTCGATCCGTATCTGGTCGGGAGTAGTAGAGGTTGTTTTGTCATAGAGCGCTTCAATCATGGCCGTGCCGGGGCCAATGGACGTGCCGGCCAGGCCTGTGATCTTCAGCGCCAGGTCTTGCTCGGCCGCCGTGGTCGATACATCGGTGAAGGTGTAATAGGCCTCCTGGTCAGGGCCGAAGGTAGCGCCGTTCCAGTAGATGAAGCCATTGTTGGCTCGCGCCTGCACGACGTTGGTCTGGATGCGGTAGTTAGTTGGTAGTGTCTGCCCGGCCCAGTTAGTACCGAGAAGGATGTTACCCGCCACGTTCGGGGTTACACGATTGAAGTCGTCCAGCACTCCGGTGGCCGGGAAAGCACTGTAGTCGCTCAAAACATGGAAGGTCAGGCCATTGATGGTGCTCTGGCCGTTGCTGGCCTTGATTGACAACTGATGCAGGCCGGCCGGAGTGCCGGCCGGAACAGTGACGGCAATCTGGCGATCTGTCCAGCTTGTCGTAGGCAGGATGATGGAGCCGTCGAGAGCAACCTGACCGGCGGTTGTGCCAAAGCCCAGGCCGCGGATGGTGAACGCGCCACTGCCATTCACGTATGGCTGTGAAACGGCAAACAGTTGCGGGGTGGCCGTGTCGAGCACGCACTGGGCCACGTTGTTGAACTGCGAACCGGGGGCCTGGATGGAGGCCGCCATTTGCGTCGGGGCCAGGTCGGCCGCCATGATGATGCCCGGCCAGACCTCGAAGTTCGCCGAAATGGTGCGGTATTGCGGGTTGTAGTTGGCGTTGAAGCGCCCGGGTTGGCCGGGGTCATTGCCCACCAGCCGGTACACGTTGGCGCAGATGCCGGACGGGGTGGGACAGCTGATGGTGTCGGTAGAGGGCAGAAGCACCTCAAAGACACCATGCGGGTCGGAGTTGATGGTCGTCACCAGCCGGTTGGCATAGTCGTAAATGCCAATGGGGGCGGCGATACCGTTCTTCTCGCCAAAGAACAGGGCCCGGGGATCGGTGGCGACATTCAAGTCGTCCACGATGTAGCCGTAGTATTTGCCGGGGAGCGGCACGTCGGTGTAGAGGTTGAAGCTGGGGGCGATGGAGCGGCCACTGCCCAACTGCACCAGCTTCACATCGCAGGTAGGCCGGTTCACGCCTTCCCACGGACTGCCGTCCTTCGGGTCGAGGGGATCGTTAAACGTGGGGTTGTACGGGTTCAGGTTGTCGATGATCGAATCGACGAGTTTGAGCGGCCCGGCGCACATGGGCGGCGGGAGTTGGGGCGTGTAGGAATCGCCGCTGAAGACGTTGATGTCTGCTTCCGTCGTGACCTTGTACAGCGGGTTGCCGAACGTATCGTTGGGGATGACCACTTCCACCAGGTAATCGCCAGCGGGCAGAGGCAGAGAGTCGGCGGCGTTGACGCTGGTGCCACAGACACCATCAACGGGGATGCTGCCGTCGGCGCAGTAGTCGCCAAAGCCGTAGTTGCCGTCCACCGTGGCGAAGGTTTGGCCGAACTGCACCCCCATCATCGGGCCTTCCAGACACTTAGCATCATCAAGGCCTAGTCCGAGAGGGCTATCGTTGGCCAGAGGCAAGGCCTGCTCCACCACTTTGCGGCCGCTGGCATCGCGCGCAATACAGCCGGTGGGTTGCTCCCACGATTCGGTGATGGCTGTATTGAGCAGGGGGCCTTTCAAGTACGCGCCGGTTGATTCAATTTGGAACTTCTTCGTTGAGTCACAAGTTTGCGTAACCGGGCTGATGCACTTGGCCGCCTTGTACAGGTTCACGGTCAAGCCGGGGATGCCGGGCTGCCAGTTTTCGACTGCGGCGAAGCGCGGATCGAGTTCGTTGCGCGTCACGTCGTAGCTCACCGTGCCGACGATGCCACCGTTTTGCAAGTCGGCAGATCGCCCGGTGGGGTCATACGGCAGGACGCCCCAGTCAACGCGCCCGGTCTGGCCGATGATGGGCAGGAAGTTGACGTCCACGCCCTGGCCGGGGATATAGACTGGCGCCGCCGTTTCGGCCAACTGCGGGTTGAGCGGGTTGGCGTTGGGATTATTGAATGGCGGCATCGGCGTGAAATCGACGTTGTAGGCCGTGACGCCGGTGGTGTAGAAGCGGTCGCTGTAAGCTTCCAGTACCATCCACCAGCCGAAGGGGTAGGTGTTGGCGAACTCGTAACTGCCGTCGCCGCCGGTCACGGTTGCCACAGCGCCGCGTTCGACCACGTTGTTCCCGCGGCTCTTGATCACCAGCGGGTAGTTGAACACGCCGCCTTCGCAGTTAGTGGTCGGAGCGTTGTTAACATCTAATTGGCAATCGCGCTTGCCGTTGGCGCGCGCGGGCGGGCCGAGGTTCGTTCCATCGGCGGCCACACCGTTATCCAAGTACACCGTGCCTTCAAGATTGGTCCACCAACCGGTGAGGTGAAGCGGGCTTTCGCCGAGAGCGGGCTCGAGCACGCCGTTATTGTTGGTGTCGGTCATATTCGTCACAACGCCGCCAGCCACCGTCACCTGTTGGAAGTCAAGGATGTACAGCAGGGGATCATCCCAGAAGGTCAGAGTGTAGTTGCCATCCGGCACGTTGGTAATCTGGAAATGGCCGTTGTCGTCGGCCTGGCCGACATAGACGAGTTGGTCGCCCAAAGCAATGGACGAAAGCGCGATGCGCGCGCCCGCCAGCGGGCCGCCATCGCGCACGCCCCTGAAGCCGCCCCAGATGTCGCCATTGTAGGGATTGCCGGCATTCCACGGAACATACACTCGGGCGCTGTGGACATCGCCTTCAATCGAGCCGAGGGCCGTTGGGCCGCCGTCAATCATATCTGGAGCGGTTGTAATCGCACCAGCCTGCCCACTGCGATAATGCGTGTTTCCCGGAACAAAGCCGAAGATTGTCCACGGGAACGGTTCTGCGCCGACGACGAATTCAGTATCGTAGCCGGTAGCCCCTTCCTGTACCCAGCCATCCCAGCCGAAGTTGCCTTCGAGGGTGGTGGTTTCAATCCAGTTCTCACCGTCCGGCGGCACCACCCAAACCTCGTAGCGGTTGGGCCCGAGATTGGGGATGGTGATGACGCCAGACGCGTCGGGGTAGAGGCACTGTTGATAGGGATCCTGGTCAGCGCTGGGCAGGGGGTCGCCATTGGCAGCGTATTTCGTGCATAGCGGGTTGCCGAACACATCAGTGCTGATCTCACCCAAGGGGTCGCCGAAGTGGGCCTTGAAACCGCGAATAGCACCGTTGCTATCAAATTTGGGGGTGAATTCGCCAGGCTGTGGGTCCTCCGCCGGGGCGTCGAACTGGCCGTTGGTGAAACCGTCGTCAATGAACACCTTGATGCGCAGGGTGGCCGGGGGCAAATCCAGTGGCCGCATTTGCACTTCCACCAGGCCAATGCCAGGCGTCGCCGCCACTTCTTCCATCGGCACGGTGAAGTGCTTGCCATCAATCTTGTAGCTATCGGCGGTGACGGAGATCAGATACTTGCCGGGCGGCAAGTTGAGGCTCGTCGTCCCGTTCAGATCCGCCTGAGTGCCCTGAGTGAAAATGGGGCTGGAGCCGCGGATGGTGTGAACCGACGGCCAGTCGCAAAGCGACAGGTAGTTCGGGTCCGGGTTCGCCGGGTCAGTCGGGCGGCAGTCCGACTCAGCATCCAGTGGGTTGCCGGAGTTGTCCACGTTGATGAGCCACTTGTAGTCCGGGATGGCCGTTGTCCCGTCGGTGCTCATCACATTCAAAGTAATCGCGTTTGTGGTCGCCGCCGCAACGGGCTGTTGGACGACGGGCGCGGCATTGGCCGTGCTTAGCGAGCCAAAGACGATGGCCAAGACGGCCAGAATCGAAAAATAGCGATCCAGCCAGGTTCGCTTGCCTTTGAGTGCGCTTGAGTAAATTCGTTTTCGCCAATTCATGGGGACCCCTCCTCAGGATTAAGGTCTGCTCTCATCAAATACGTTTTGTTGGATGAGAGAGCAGAGATCGTTGGTTCCGACATTTGTAACTTGCTGTTTTTCATAGAGTTCAACCGTATTGGTTTCAGCCATGACCGTCATTACCCGAAAGGTTGCCAGGTCTGGCACCTCCTTAAGAAGTTCAAAGACCCGGCTCACACTTAGCGGGCCCCCCTGAAACAAAACCACCACATCCGGTCGTAGTTCCAAGAAATGTTGTGAAAAATCGGAAGCAGTGTTGAAAGTGATATGAGAGACTTTCAAATATGCTTTTTCTACTAATAAATGATTCAGCCCCTCGTCGAACAAGGTGCCGTCTCCAACAATCAACACTCGCCGCACAGTCTTTTTCTCCATAAGCTTTAGACCATTATGAGAATTACGAGCGTTGAAGTCCATCATCAGCCGAACCAAATTAGGGGCTATTTATCGGAATAGCTGATCTAGTCCCCTTTAGTAAATGGGAGTAGTTCTTCGAGGCAGGAGCTAAGGAGTTTTGGCCGATTTCTGTAGGGCGAATTGACAATTCGCCCTACAATTTCAGAATTTCAAAACAAGCTCTGAAAGGCAGGCACAAGACGAGCAAAACAAGCGCCCGTCGCATACAAACGACGGGCGCGGAATGCCGACGCTCACCAGAGGGTCACAACCGGTGTTGGAAATTTATTGTGAGGAAAGGGGAGAAGAGGCGGCTACGACGGATCGTCGGAGCGAGGCGAGGCTAAACCGTGGTCGCGGGCGTAGCCAGCCACTTCATGGCGGCTACGCAGGCGCAACTTTGCCAGCACATTGCGAACATGATTCTTCACCGTGTTTTCGCTGATCATCAACTTCTTGGCGATCTCGCGGTTGCTGGCCCCCAGGGCCAGCTCGTGCACAATCTCGATCTCGCGGGTCGTCAGTCCACCCGACTCGGAAGCCTCGCTGGCGCGCGTTGGCGATATGCGCGAGAACTCGTCCAGAATACGCTTGGCCAGCGGGCGCGAAATCGCCGCTTCGCCGCGAGCGATGCCGCGAATGCTTTGGAGAAGCTCGCCCGCGCGAACATTCTTGAACGCATAGCCCACCGCCCCGACGCGAACGGCCGCAAACAATTGCTCGTCGTCGAGGTGGACGGTGAGGAACATAATCCTTGTCGCCGGCCGTTCGGCCAGAATCACCCGGGCCGCGTCAATGCCAGAACTGTCTGGCATGGAAATATCCATCAGGATCAAGTCGGGTTTCAACTCGCGGGCCATGGCAATGGCTTCCTTCGCCGACTCGGCCTGGCCGATCACTTTCATATCCGGCTGAGGATTGAGCAGACTCACCAACCCTTCCCGAAACAGGGCGTGATCATCCACCAGAAGCAACCGCATTGGCGACGACGGCGACAACACCGGCAACAACCCCGACGCGCCAAGCAGATCATCCTCAGCGCCTTTGGCCACCGGTTCAGCCGCCTTTTGAGCCAAAGACGCGGCCACGTCGCCAAAGACCGAGCCATACTGATCAATGAGGACCGTAATCGTATCGAGCGGATCGTCCCGGTTGTAATCCAGCACGTTCCCTTCGTCATCCACCGTCAAACGAGGGATACGGCGGGCCACATTCAGGGCCGCCGGCGCGCCCACCAAACGCACAAAACGTTTGACGATCGACGACAGGATATCGCGATAGCGAACGTCCTCAGATGAGGCGTCGGCTGGCAAGGGTGGTTCAGTCATAGTCACTCAACACTCATCCCTCAAATGCCTTGCGCATCATGGCAAAGCCCCAAATGACAAAAACGAACCCGGCCACAATGATCAATCGGTGAATGATCTCATTCGCCTGACGCTCAATATTGAACCAGCCGAATAAACCCGTTTCGATAAAGTGGGCCATCCCCAGAACAATAACGCCGATGAGAAGAATCCT
This sequence comes from uncultured Anaerolineales bacterium, assembly GCA_964431175.1. GTDB lineage: Bacteria > Chloroflexota > Anaerolineae > Anaerolineales > VGOW01 > VGOW01. Next base: position 4,516 of record CAYSIV010000066.1, on the reverse strand, counting down.
CAGGCCCTTAGCCAGTTCGCCGCCAATGCGCGGGCGAGACCAGTAAGCCAGGACAGCGGCGACGATCAGCAAAATATCCAGGGTGAATGAAATAAGTTCTAGTGGTTTCATAGGTGGTTGCTCTCTGTTAGAGGACTCCGGTTGTCATCAGTTTTGGGGCGTTGAAGCGGGATTTTGAACAGCAAACGCGTGCCCTGGCCGGGCGCGCTTTCTATCTTCAATTCACCACGGGCGGCTTTCACCCGCTCGGTGATCATGGCCAGACCATAATGGCCGTCGGCAGGTGCGGAAGCTGGATCAAAGCCAACGCCATCATCAGTCAACATGAGATGCAAACTCTCTTTAGCCCAGAGGAGGTCAATCTGCACCCGGCTGGCGCGGGCGTGTTTTTCAACGTTGGTCAAACTCTCGCGCGCCAGGTTGAGAACGTTCTGGCTCAATGCCGGAGAGAGCGGCGTCGGCTCTCCTGTCACTGCCACATCAATTTGCAAGTGAGCCATTTTGGATACGGTGTCGGCGTAGTCCACAACGGCCCGGCTGAGATCGGCATTTTCCTGCGAGCGCAGGATAGACAAATTGCTGCGGACTCGATCATAAGCCTCACCGGCAATCGATCGCATCCGCTCCATGTCGGCTCGAAGCCGTTCGCTTCGAACAATGTCGCCGTCTTCGGTGAGCCGATCCAGAGCAAGATGAAGATAGCCGATCTGCTGGGCCAAAGAGTCGTGAAGATCGTAAGTGATCCGCCGCCGCTCATCTAGTTGAGCCGTCGTCCGCACCTGATCCATTTGACGCGGCTGGGCAATGAGGAGCGCCATCGCCAGGGCAACTTCCGGGGAAATCGCCGTCATAAAATTAACCTGATCCTGAGTGAACGACTGACCCCCCCGGCGCTTGAGTTGTAAGGCGCCCACCAGGACGTTGTTGCAAATCAGCGACAGGCAATAATCATCCGCGTCCCGGTGGCAATGGGTCAAAGACTCGCTCCTTTGCAACTGATGAAGCGGGCAAACATCGCATATTTCGGGCACAAAAGGGCGGCCAAATGTGACCACGCCGTTTGCATTCCATTCAGAGACAAATTCAAATTTCGCATTCTGATGCTCGTAAGTGTAGAGCGAGGCGCGGACGACGGGCAGGATTGCGCCGGGGAATTCCGTTACATACCTGGTTAGCTCGCTCCATGCCTGATGTTGCGTCAATTGCTGGGTAAATTGGCGGTGCCGATCAAATTGATCCTTGTTTTTAGCGCTTCGCGTCACGGCCTGGGCCAGGAGGGTGATGAGCGCCCAGCTCAGGAACGGGGTCACCAGGCCGTGAATAAACACATCCGCCACGAGGCTGGGATCCGTTATTTTATGGCCCTCATAAAACTCAATGACAAAGGTTGCCAGCATACCAACAGCCAAAACCAACCATCGCCACTTTAATAGCAGTTGGGCCTGGGGCGTCACCGACGGTAATTGCTCGGCTGTTTGAGAAGACTTCATCATTGTAAGGATTTTACTCGAAACCGCAAATGCTACAACTCCATGTAGCAGGTTACTGACCAAAACCTGACCAGCCAGGCATTGCAAGTTATGTATCGTCCCTCTTCAAAAACACCACCCCCAGTGGCGGCAGAGTCACCAGCAAAGAATGATCCTGCCCCTGCCAGGGCAGGTCGTCGGCGGGGAGGCCGCCGATGTTGCCCACATTGCCGCCGCCGTAGTAAGTCGAATCGCTGTTGAAAATTTCACGGTAAAAGCCGGGCCTGGGCACGCCCACCCGGTAACCCTGACGCGGCACGGGCGTGAAGTTCGCCAGGACGACGATCTGATCGTCGAAGTTCCGCGCCCGGCGGACGAACGAAATAATGCTGTGATCCACGTCGCGAAAGTCAATCCACTCAAAACCCTCCCAAGTGAAATCCTGCTCGTGCAGTGCCGGCTCGACGGCATAGAGCCGGTTGAGGTCGCGCAGGCAGGCCTGCAGGCCGCGATGCGGGTCGTAGTCGAGCAGGTTCCAGTCGAGGCCCTGGCCTTCGGCCCACTCGATCCACTGTCCGAACTCGCCGCCCATGAAGAGCAGTTTCTTGCCGGGGTGAGCCGTCATGTAAGCGTACAGCGTCCGCAAGTTGGCAAACTGTTGCCAGGCGTCGCCCGGCATTCTGGAAAGCAGTGACCGCTTGCCGTGCACCACTTCATCATGTGAGAGCGGCAGAATGAAGTTTTCGGTGAAGGCGTAAAGCAGAGAAAACGTGAGGTTGTTGTGATGATAACGCCGGTAGATCGGATCCTGGCCCATGTATTTGAGCATATCGTGCATCCAGCCCATATTCCACTTGAGATCGAACCCCAGGCCGCCGAGGTAGGTGGGCCGTGACACCATCGGCCAGGAAGTTGACTCTTCAGCAAAGGTCAATACGTCCGGGAAGTATTCATGGACGAGTTCGTTGAAGCGCTTGAGGAAGTCCACTGCCTCCAGGTTTTCACGGCCGCCGAATTCGTTGGGGATCCACTCTCCTGACTGGCGCGAGTAGTCGAGATACAACATCGAAGCCACCGCGTCCACCCGCAGACCGTCAATATGATACTTGTCGAGCCAGAACAGAGCGCTGTTGAATAGAAACTCGCGCACTTCATTGCGGCCAAAGTTGAAGATGTAGGTCCCCCAATCCTGATGCTCACCCAGTCGCGGGTCGGCATGCTCGTAGAGGTGTGTGCCGTCGAAGAACGCCAGGCCATGCTGATCCTTGGGGAAGTGCGCTGGAACCCAGTCGAGAATGATGCCCAGCCCGGCCTGGTGAGCGGCATCCACAAAATGGGCGAAGTCGGCGGGGGAACCGAAGCGTGAGGTGGGCGCGAAATAGCCTGTCGTCTGATAGCCCCACGAACCATCGTAAGGGTGCTCGGTGATGGGCAAAAGTTCGAGATGGGTGAAACCTTGTTCTCGGGCATAAGGCACGAGCGTCTCAGCCAGTTCGTGGTAGGTAAGAAAACGATCGTCGCCGCCGCGTTTCCACGAGCCAAGATGCACTTCGTAAATAGAAACCGGGGATTGGAGGCTTTGGCGATCTTTGCGATGGGTCATCCACTCGCCGTCATGCCAGTCGAAGCGGCGAATGTCGCTCACCACCGAGGCCGTGTTCGGGCGTACTTCCGAGGCGAAGCCGTACGGATCGGCCTTGCTCACCGTGTAGCCCCGATAGCGCGCCTTGACCTCATACTTATAAATCTCGCCCACGCCGAAGCCGGGCATGAACAATTCCCACACCCCGCTCGCGCCGCGCGGTCTCATGGGATGCCGCCGCCCGTCCCAGCCATTGAAGTTGCCCACCAGGCTCACCCGTTCGGCGGTGGGGGCCCACACCGAAAACGCCACGCCGGGCACGCCTTCGACTTCAACAATCTGCGCGCCCATCTTTTCGTACAGCTTGAAGTGGTTGCCTTCGTTGAACAAGTACAAATCGTCTTCGCCTAACACTGGCGGAAAGCGATAGGGGTCTTCAATTTCGTAGGACTCGCCGTCGGCGAGAGTCACCCGCAAACGGTAATGGAAGAAATCGGTTCGACCAGGGAAGGCGGCTTCAAAAAATCCACCGGGGTGGAGCCGATCCATTGCCTGAGCGATGCCGTCGTCCGTCAGCGTCAACACCTGATCCGCTTGCGGTTGAAACGTGCGCACGGCCAGCCCGCCATTTACAACATGGGCGCCCAGCACATCAAACGGCGCGCCGTGGTAGCCACCGGTGATGGCCGTGATCGTTTCGGGAGAAAGAGTTGTCATAGTTTTAGACTGGGAGACCAGGAGACTGGGAGACCAGGAGAGTCTTCAACTCGTCTCCGTATTTCCCTTTCTCCCGTTCTCCTTGTTCTTTCCATCTTCATTCAGCTAACATTGCCAGCTATCATTCGCCTTCATCCGTCCCGGCCACGCCCGGCGACTCCATCCGCACCACTTCGCCGTGGTAATTGACGACGATGCGGAAGCCCAACATGCCCAGCCACTGCCGCGCCTGTTCCGGCAAGCCCTGATCCATCAACTTAGCGAAGTTCGAGTCGATGTTCTTCAACGACGAATCGATCATCGCCTTACTGAACAGATCGTCCGAGCCCATCATTTGCAATGCGCCCTGAGTCACCGCGTCACGGTTGGCCATAATCTGATCGCGTAGTTCGGTCAGCACCGCTTTGTCGATCTCCTCGGCTGGCACGTGCCGCCGGAAGCCGTCGTCGTCCACAATGTAGAATGCCTCGCCGCCAATCGTCGTCGCTTCCACGTTCCGGTCGTTCTCATCCATTACTAACCCGCCGAACAATGCTGTTTTGCTCATAGTTTGGGGACAAAAGCCGAACGACGAAGACGAAGGCGCATGGCCCTTCGTCTTTCGTCTTTGGTCTTTCGTCGTTACTGCGAATTGTACACGGATTACAGCTATAATTACGGCATCAATCTGGGAGACCTTATGCTCAAAACTAAAGATGACTCTACTGCAAAAACCACGATCTCACCGCGAAGGCGCGAAGAGCGCAAA